>JBBRBN010000018.1:0-57082 GCA_038205755.1 Lysobacterales bacterium
TCATGGATTGTCGCAACTGGCTGATGAAGCTGTAGTTTTCGTGATGAACTCCAATTATCTGGAAGAAATTCAAGCGATGGCCGGACCCCGCTTCAACTATATTTCCGTGGACAAAACATGAGCAATTTTCGAGAAGCATCAAGAGCGCGCATTGCTGCCATCAGCGATAACTCGCGTTTGAAAGAAGATGCACGCGCAATGACCGAGAGCTCGATCGCGGCACAGTATTCCTACAACTTTTTCTGGCTTGGTCGCCCGATCATCCAGTACCCGCAGGACATGGTCGCGCTGCAGGAGCTCATCTGGGAGGTGCGGCCGAGCCTGATCATCGAAACCGGCATTGCTCACGGGGGCTCGCTGATTCTTAACGCCTCCATGCTGGCGCTACTCGACTACTGCGATGCAGTGCAATCCGGGAAAGTGCTCGATCCGCACGCTAGTCGCCGCCGAGTGCTCGGCGTCGATATCGACATTCGCGCACACAATCGCGCCGCCATCGAGGCGCATCCGATGTCACACCGGATCGACATGATCCAAGGCTCATCGATTGACGTGGACATCGTCGCGCAGGTGCACGCCGCGGCGCATGGGTACGACCGGGTGCTGGTCATTCTTGACTCTAACCACACCCACGAGCACGTCCTCGCTGAACTCGAGGCCTACGCACCGCTAGTGACACGCGGCAGCTACTGCGTTGTGTTCGACACAGTGGTGGAAGACCTGCCCGAAGGGACGTTTCCAGATCGCCCCTGGGGCAAAGGCAACAATCCAAAGACCGCTGTTTGGGAATACTTGCGCCGATTGAAAGACGAAGGCCGCACAGCGGCTGACGGTGACTCCTTGGCACTCGAAATCGACAAGAACATCGAGGCCAAACTGCTGATCACCGTCGCTCCCGATGGATATCTACGGCGCGCCTGACACGAAATGGCATCTGCCGCAGCAACCCCGCCAACTGCATCAGGAAAGCATCGACACGGAACCTGCTGAAAAGCGTGCATTAGCCCATGCGGGCCTTTGAACAGGGCGTTGGCGGAGACATCACCCTTTCGCAAAGGCGCGGTCACAGGCCAGAGAAGCCAGGAAGACGAGCAGGTCGGCGGCGAGAATCACGGCCCGGAAGCCCGCGGCAAGAACGGCTGCGGCTGCAAAGCTCATTGTTCCTTGCAGGAAGTGACCGGTGACGGCTTCGAACACGCCTATGCCTTGCGGAGCGAACACGGCGACGAAACCGGCCGCCCATGCGAGCAGGTAGACGCCGTATATGTGCAACGAGGAGATGCCCTCTCCCTCGACGGGAAACGCGCTCCAGTAGCAGTAAAACGCGGTCGCTGCGAGCAGCCAGAATGCGGCCGTAGCAGCCGCGAGCCGAAGGAAACTACTGCCGCTGAACTTTCGGACCTGTCGAAGTCTTCGATGTTGCAGGAGCAGCCATATGCAACCGAGCAGCAGCAAGCCCGCCGCCAGGATAGCGACCGAAGTCCAGACCGCGCCGCCAGCTAACGCAAGGAACAAGCCTCCGAGTAGGCTCGCGAGCGCGATGGCCACCGTGTTTTCCAACAGCACTAAAATCGAAAGCTGGGCCCGGCTCGCGCCAAGTCGGCTCAAATCTGCCACGCGCGCAACCGTGTGCCAAATGCCCCCGGGGAGGTAACGAGCCGGCAGCCTGTTGGCGTGAATACGAAGCAGAGTGACGTAGCCAATGTTAGAACCAAGCTCTCGAAAGACGATGCGGTTAAGTGCGGGGGTCAAAAGATGCAGCAGTGCCCACAGCACAATGGCAATGCCCAGCGCGCCGGACGACGACTGCGCCAGCAGTGGGGGAAACAGCTCACGGGCTCGCCAAGCAGCAGCGGCAAGGAGCACCAGGGCTGCCGGTACATAGAGCCAGCGCAATACCGCGACAATGCGCTGCGAGACATGGCGAACCGACTCTCTATTCACGTGCTCACCGAGCGTTGGCGCCTCGACCGGTTTGGTAGCGCAAGGGCAAAGACGCGGCAAGAGCCAACAGCATCATCATCCGATCGCTTAACGGAAGGCCGGAACGCCACACAACTCGGATCAACGCGCTCGGCAACTGAAGCAGCGGAAACATACGCTGCATTGGCGAACGAACGATATTGGTCTCGATCGATATGTAGCGCTGCAATTTGTCCTCGTAACGCGTCTCCGTACGGAACTCTCGGCGCGACCAGCTGGCCTTGGGCGCGTGCACTAAATCACCTCGCAACGCCAACTCCATCAACAAGACCAAGTCACCGCCGACTAGATTCTGCATCGGTTGGCAAGAACGCAACGATTCGGTGCGAATCAGCCCGAGAATAGGATGCATGTTGCCCCAGAGAATCGTAAAGCCGCGTGCGGCGGGCAACATGCCGCGCGTGTCAGTCCAACCTGACGCACGCATCATCTGCGCGCCGTCAGCGTCGATCCAGCGAGAGCAGGCAAACGCAATGCAGGCTCCTTCGTTCTGGTTCAATTGCGAGGCACACTCGGAAAGAAGATTCGGCGACCACAGATCGTGGCCAGACGCCCACATGAAATACTTCCCACGCGCGAGGTCGAAAGCGCGCCGGAAGTTCGCGACCGCTCCACGGTTCGAAGGAGCACGGTCGATGCGGATACGCGAATCCTCGGCCGCGTGCCGCTCGCAGATCGACAGCGTGCTGTCGGTCGATGCGTTGTCGCAGATAAGGATGTCAACGTTCGGATAGTCCTGCTCGCGCAGCGAGCGGAGACTGGCGTCGATGAAACGTTCTTCGTTGTATACGGGCAAGCCGATGCTTATTCGCGGGCAGTCGACGAGATCGTTCAAGGCAGTATCTCCCGTTTTTTCCGGTGCGCCCAGACGCGATCAATGCAATCGGCGTTACTTGCACAGGGCGTCAAGGCAGTGTCGTTCGTGAAGAATGGGCAGGAGCGGAGCAGTTCGAATTTTCTGTTGTCGGCGCACTTCACGTCGAGATGGTTTCGCAAGCGGCCGGATTGTTGCTGCGAGAGAACTCGACAGACTCTCTTTCATCGGTTGGTCGACGCACCCCGTTGCCCAGCAACAGTTTCGACAACTGCTGCCCACACGTCGCGATAACCGACAATCAGGTGTCCCTTCGGTAGGTCAAAGACGTGATCTGCTCCGACACCAGCCCAATCAGGAACACGATTACCGAGGCGCTGAAGAGCAGGGTGCTCATGTTGGTGAAGCGGCCCTGTGTCGCGAAGGTCCAGGCGTAATAGCCGACCCCGGTCAGAAAAAAGAAGGCCGCCGTAGGCACGAACAACTTCAGCGGCGAATACAGCGTCGCAATTTTGAAGATGATCAGCAGGAAGCGGATGCCATCCTTCAAAGGACGGATATGGCTTGCGCTACCGACACGCTGACCGACGTCCATCGGCAGATAGGCTACGGCGTAGGCGCTGCGGAAAAATGCCATCGTGATGGTGGTCGGATAGCTGAACCCGTTGGGCAGCAGGTGAAGGAACTCACGAAACTTGTCGGCACGTACCGCGCGGAAGCCGGAGGTAAGATCCATCACGGGGTGACCGGTCATGATGCTTGCCAGGCGATTGTAGAAGCGATTCGCCAATCCGCGCCCCACACTGGCTTGGCCGTGGCCGTCGCGGGCGCCGACCGCCATGTCGTGGCCGGCGTCCAGAAGCGCAGTCAGCGCCACAATGTGCTGGGGATCATGCTGGCCATCCGCATCCATGAAGATCAACACGTCGCCAGAGGCTGCCCGCGCGCCACGTTTGATGGCGGCACCGTTGCCCATTGAATAAGGTGCGGAAAGCACCGAGGCACCGTGCTCTTCGGCAACGGCCGCAGTCTCGTCGGTCGAGCCGTCGTTCACCACGATGATTTCAGCGTCGGGGCACGCCGACCGCAGGCGCGGCAGCGTAAGCCGCAGGCCCGCGGCCTCGTTCTTGGCGGGGAGGATGATGGATAGCCGCACAGTCAGTTTCCGAAGTCAAAGCGTCCGTGTTTCGTCGCGCGCTCCAGCGGTATCCCGCGCCGCTGCTGGGGCCGCACCAAGGTTTGTCAAGACGGGGCCGCAGCCACATGGCAGTGGCCTGAAATTCCCCCTCACGCAACAACGATACCCGCTCCCCGCGAATTGCGGTACATTTTAGGAAGGTTCGCCAACGCTTTGGGGATGCTCGGAATGAACGCAGCGCCGACTGCCAACCTGGTAGGAATCACCGGTATCGTGCGGCGGCTGGTGCTGGACGGGCATCTCGCCGAGGCGGATGCGCGGCGCGCCATGGAGGAAGCTGCCAAGGACAAGCGTCCGGTCAACGGCTACCTGCTGGACAAGAAGCTGGTCACGGCCGCGCAGGTGGCGGGTGCCAACTCGATCGAGTTCGGCATGCCGATCATGGACGTGACGGCGCTGGATCTGGCGCAGGCGCCAACCAAGGCGGTGGACGAGAAGCTGATCACCCAGCACCAGGCGCTGCCGCTGTTCAAGCGCGGCAAAAAACTGTTTGTCGGCATCTCTGACCCAACCAACATCCGGGCGCTGGACGAGATCAAGTTCCAGGCCAACATGTCGGTTGAGGCGATCCTGGTCGACGAAGATCAGCTGCGGCGGATGATCGAGGTTGCGCTGACGGCCAGCGACACGATGGCCGACGACATGGACGACGCCGAGGGGCTGGAGAACCTCGAACTCGGCGACACCGATGACGACGACAAGGACAATGAGACTGGTGTCAACGTTCGCGGCGACGACACGCCAGTGGTCCGCTTCGTCAACAAGATGCTGGTCGACGCCATCAAGCGGGGCGCTTCGGATATTCATTTCGAACCCTACGAAACCGAGTTCCGGGTCCGGCTGCGGATGGATGGCATTCTCAAGACGGTGGCGAGGCCGCCGGTCAAGCTGACGCCGCGAATCTCTTCCCGCCTGAAGGTCATGTCATCGCTGGATATCGCGGAGCGACGCGTGCCGCAGGACGGTCGCATCAAGCTCAATCTGTCGAAGAACAAGTCGATGGATTTCCGGGTGTCAACCTGCCCCACCCTGTTTGGCGAAAAGGTCGTGCTGCGGCTGCTGGATGGCAGCGCGGCAAAGCTTGGCATCGACATGCTCGGCTACGAGCCGGACCAGAAGAAAAGCTATCTGGATGCGCTGGCCAGGCCGTACGGGATGATCCTGGTCACCGGGCCCACCGGCTCTGGCAAGACGGTTTCGCTTTACACCGGCCTCAATATTCTCAACACCGAGGCGCGCAACATCTCGACGGCGGAGGACCCGGTGGAGATCCGGGTGCCGGGCATCAACCAGGTTCAGATGAACGTCAAGCGCGGCATGACTTTTGCCGTGGCCCTTCGATCATTCCTGCGACAGGACCCGGATGTGGTGATGGTCGGCGAGATCCGCGATCTGGAAACGGCTGAGATTGCGATCAAGGCGGCGCAGACCGGGCACCTTGTGTTGTCCACCCTGCACACCAACGACGCCCCCCAGACCATCTCCCGCCTGATGAACATGGGCATCGCTCCGTACAACATCACCTCATCGGTCACCCTGATCATCGCGCAGCGGCTGGGTCGACGGCTGCACGACTGCAAGAAGCCGCTGGTGCTGCCGAAAACCGCGCTGTTGGCAGAAGGCTTTTCCGAAGCCGATGTCGACGCGGGTTTTACGCTGTACGATGCGATTGGCTGCGACGAATGCAATGAGGGTTACAAGGGCCGCTCGGGCGTCTATCAGGTGATGCCCATGTCCGAAGATATACAGAAGATCGTGCTGCAGGGCGGCAATGCGCTGCAGATTGCCGCCGAGGCAGCCCGGGTAGGCGTCAACGACCTGCGTCGATCAGCCCTGCTCAAGGCACGAAACGGCGTCACCAGCCTCGCTGAAATCAATCGCATAACCAAGGACTGACCGATATGGCCGCCACCAAAGCCGCAGTCCGGGCCAAGCCCGCCACATCACCGCGCTCACTCAATCCGCTGCAGCCGTTCGTATGGGAGGGTCTCGACAAGCGCGGTACGCGGATGAAAGGCGAGACGATGGCGAAGAACGCCAATCTTCTCAAGGCCGAACTGCGCAAGATGGGGATCAATCCCGGCGTGGTGAAGCCCAAGCCCAAGCCGCTGTTCGGGGCCGCCGGAAAAACCATCACGGCCAAAGAGATCTCCATTTTCAGCCGCCAGCTGGCGACGATGATGCAGTCCGGCGTGCCGCTGGTCACTTCGTTCGAGATCATCGCTGGCGGTCAGCAGAATATCCGCATGAAAAACATGCTGGACGACGTCAAGGCCTCACTGGAGGGCGGCTCGACTCTGGCCGAATCACTGGGTCGGCACCCGGTGCAGTTCGACGAGCTGTTCGTCAATCTGGTCAAGGCGGGCGAAGGCGCCGGCGTTCTTGAGACGGTGCTGCACACGATTGCCTCCTACAAGGAAAATACAGAAGCCTTGAAGGGCAAGATCAAGAAAGCGCTGTTCTACCCCGCGGTCGTCATCGCGGTGGCTGTGCTGGTCAGCGCCATCCTGCTCATCTTCGTCGTTCCACAGTTCCAGAATGTTTTCAAGAGCTTCGGCGCGGACCTGCCGGCGTTCACGCTGATGATCATCGGCGCTTCGGACTTCATGCAGGCATGGTGGTGGGCAATTGGTATTGTCACCGTTGGGGTGATAGTGGGGTTGATTGAGTTCAAGAAGCGCTCCCGACCGTTCGCCCACTTGCTCGACAAACTCATCCTGAAGGTGCCGGTCGTTGGGATGATCATGCAGCAGGCCGCAATCGCGCGCTTCGCCCGCACTTTGGCGACCACCTTCAAGGCGGGCGTGCCGCTGGTGGAAGCGCTCGATACGGTGTCCGGCGCGACCGGCAATATCGTCTACAGCGATGCCACCAGGCGCATCCAGGCTGACGTGTCGGTCGGCTATCAGTTGAACGTGGCGATGCGGCAGGTCGATGTCTTTCCGCACATGGTGGTGCAGATGACCGCGATTGGTGAGGAGGCCGGCGCGCTCGACACCATGCTGTTCAAGGTGGCTGAGTTCTACGAGCAGGAAGTCAACAACGCCGTCGATGCGCTCTCCACGCTGATTGAGCCAATGGTGATGATGGTGATCGGCGTAGTGGTCGGCTCGATGGTCATCGGCATGTATCTGCCGATCTTCAAGCTGGCGGCAGCCATCTAACGCTGACCAGACCCAATGCTGGACGTTATTGGCGCCTACCCCGCCGTTGTGATCGGCGGGGCTTTTGCGTTTGGATTGCTCGTCGGCAGCTTCCTCAATGTCGTCATCCTGCGCCTGCCCCTGCGGCTGCAGTGGGCTTGGGAGCGCGACAGTCGCGAGTTGCTTGGCATGGCCGATAGCGCCACCGAGGCGCTGCCGCCGCCGGGCATCGTGGTTGAGCGCTCGCACTGCCCCAAGTGCGGGCACGTGCTGGCGGCGTGGGAGAATATTCCGCTGGTCAGCTACGTGGCGTTGCGCGGTCGCTGCCGGAAATGCAGGGCGGCGATATCGATCCAGTACCCGATGGTCGAACTGCTCACCGGCGTCGCGTTTGCACTGGTGGTCTGGCGCTTCGGTCTGACCCCGCAGGGACTTGCCGCATTGTTGTTCAGCGGCGTGCTCATCGCTGCTGCCGGCATTGACTGGCGGACCACCCTTTTGCCCGATGACCTCACGCTGCCGCTGCTTTGGATCGGCTTGGGCCTGAGTCTGGTCCCAGTGTTTGCAGCGCCGTCGGATGCGATTGTCGGCGCCATTGTTGGCTACGGCAGCCTGTGGTCAGTGTATTGGGCCTTCAAACTGCTCACCGGCAAGGAGGGCATGGGCTACGGTGATTTCAAACTGCTTGCCGCAATCGGTGCCTGGTGCGGCGTCGGCGCGATCCTGCCGGTGCTGCTGATGTCATCCGTGGTGGGCGCCATCCTTGGATCGCTGGCAATCCTGATCCAAGGTCGCGATCGCGCCACGCCGATCCCGTTCGGACCTTATCTGGCGGTCGCCGGCTGGATCCAGCTGGTGGCCGGTGTCGACCTGCTTGCGGCCTACCTGACATTTGCTGGCCTTGCCGACTGAGCCTGTGGCGATGTCGGAGCCGGCAATCTGCGTGGTGGGCCTTACCGGAGGCATCGCTTCAGGCAAGTCCGCCGCCCAGTCGGAGTTCGAGCGACTCGGGGCCGCCGTGTTTGATGCCGACCAGGTGTCGCGGGAGCTGGTTGAGCCCGGCCAGCCGGCGCTGGCGGAGGTTGCCAGCAGGTTCGGTGCCGGAATGCTTGACGCAGCCGGACGACTCGACCGGCGCCAACTGCGGCAGCGGGTGTTCGCGGATGTTTCCCAGCGCCGCGCGCTGGAGGCGATCCTGCATCCGGCGATTCGCGCAGAACTCCAGCGCCGAGTTCTCGCGGTCTGCTCAGGCTATGCGGTGCTGGCCATCCCGCTGCTGGTGGAGGCTGGTCGCTACCCCTGGATTGACCGGGTGCTGGTGATTGATGTGCCGCGCGGCACCCAGATCCAGCGGGTAATGCAGCGCGACCGGGTCGATGCGGCACAGGCAGAAGCCGCGCTCGCGGCGCAGTGCTCGCGCGCTGACCGGCTGCTGGTGGCCGCTGACGTGATTGTCAACGACGGTCCACTGCAAGCATTGCATGACGCGGTCCGACGACTGGATGGACGCTACCGGGACGCCAGCGTGCGCAAGGCGTCGCTCACGAGGCGGTGAGGTGGCAATCCACTCCTCAACCAATCATGAGTGCGGTCATCTCGGCGTCCGCCATCGGATAGCCGAGCCAGAATCCCTGACCGTGATCACAGCCGCGCTCGCGAAGCACGTCGAACTGGGCCTCGCTTTCGATGCCTTCCGCCACCACCGTAATGCCCAACGAGTGGCCCATGGCGATGATCGCGCTGGTCAACGCCAGATCGTCCGGATCCTGCAGCACGTCGGCGACGAAGCTGCGGTCGATCTTCAACCCGTCAACCGGCACCCGTCGCAGATGGCTGAGGCCTGAGAAGCCGGTACCGAAATCATCCAGCCACACCTTCACGCCGGTGGCGCGCAGCCGCGCGAGCTGGACGCTGGCGTGAATCTCGTTGCCGAGCACGGCCGTTTCTGTCAGCTCAACGTGCAATCGTGAGGCCGCGAGGCCGGTTTGCCGCAACACATCCGCCACGGCATCCGGAAGGTTGCCGCTGCGCAGCTGGCGCGCCGAGACGTTGACCGATACGAACGGGGCGCTGGCGGCGGCGCCCCAGCGCTGAGCCGCTTCACACGCCGCCAGCAGCACATGACGGCCGATCGGCTCGATCAGCCCCGATCGTTCGGCGACTTCGACGAACGTCGCCGGCTGCACGTCGCCCAGCGTCGGATGGCGCCAGCGCAGCAGGGCCTCGGCACCCACCAGCTGACGATCCGCCAGGGCATAGATCGGCTGATAGCAGACGCTCAGCTCAGTGCGCTCCCAGGCGCCGCGCAGCGCGTCCTCCAGAGCGACGCTGTCGCCCACTGCCTGGTCCATAGCGCGGCTGTAGAAGCGCAGGCAGTTCTTGCCTGCGGACTTGGCCTGATACATCGCGATGTCACCGTTCTTGATCAGATCGCGAGCCTGTGTCGCATCGTCCGGGAACACGGTGATGCCCACCGACGCGCCCAGAAAAACCGGCCGGCCGCGAACCATCAGCGGCCGCTGCAGTTCGTTGAGGACAGCCTCGGCCAGCTGATGCGCAGAGCTGCGCGCATCGGTGCTGGTCACGACGGCCACGAACTCGTCGCCACCGAAGCGTGCCACCTGGGCGTGCGGGTCGCTCTCGAACGGAATGCACTGGCGCAGCCGCACCGCGAACTGCTCCAGCACCTCGTCGCCAGCATCATGGCCCAAGGTGTCATTGACCCGCTTGAAGTCATCCAGATCGATGCACACCAGCGCCAGGCTGGCGCCTTCCGCATGCGCGCCAATCAGCCTCAAGTCGAGACGCTCGCGGAATGCCAGCCGGTTTGGCAGCCCCGTCAGGTGGTCGCTGTAGGCCAGCCGGCGGACCTCGTCCTCATGCCGCGCAATACCCTCGGTCATCCGCAGAAAACCGCGCTGCAGCTCACCCAGCTCGTCGCTGCGGCGGCTGGGCAGGGTGACCTTGTAGTCGCCGGATTCGACCTGACGGGCAACGTCAGCAAGCCTGCGGATGGGCTTGACCAAGCCCCTCGCCACCATGATCGACAGCAGCGCCGCGATTCCAAGCAAAGCGAGAAAGAGAAAACTCATCCACTGCAGGCTGCTGACCGCGATCGCGCGCGAGCGTTGGGTGAGCGCATCGAGCGCGGCCTCTTCGCGCAGCAGCGGCTCGCGCATCGAAATGCCGACGCGCACGCCGCCCAGCGGCTGATCTCCGATGCGAATCGGCAGAGCGACTTCCAGCAGCGCGTCAGACTGCTGTACGCGCAGGGTTGTGGCCGCCACCGCCTCGGCCGCGAACGGGTCGTTCATTGGTTGCCCGAAGGTCGGGATGTCGCCCGAGCCGTCGTGGATGACCCGCCCTTGCGGATCAAACACGAGGGCATAGCTGACGTCGGGTTGGCGCAACGCGCTGCGGGCTATTTCGCCCACACTGTGCAGGTCGAAGTAGTACAGCGGATTCGCCAGGCTGTCGGCCAGCTGAGTGGCAATCGTTTCCCCGCGCTGTCGAATCCCCACTTCGACCATGCTGCGCATGCCGTCACGACCGATCACGGCCAGCTCCTGCTGCCCACGCCACTGCTGGCTGAGCGCCAGCGCCAGCAACCCCAGCGTGATCAGCGTCGCGATCAGAACCACGAGAAGAAAGCGCGCCTGCAGCCCGAAGCTCCGGGGCCGGTGCGGTGGCGGCGTCCGCCTCTGCGGCGCAAGCGACGGCGTGCTCACTCGAGCTCCGTGCGCACCCGCCGCACGCCAGCGCGCAGCGCGTCCAGCGACGCCTGGGTGGTCGGGTCGACTGCGATGAATCGGCTGGTGCCGAAAAAGCGCAGCAGCGGCTCGCGCCCCTCGACATCATCCGCCGATGCCAGCAGCACGTCGCGCAGCGCCGTCTCGATCCGCGGGTCGAGGTCTGCCCGCACGATTTCCAGCGCGCGCGGGTAGCTGGGCGTTTCGTGGATCACCTGCAGGTCATCGCGGTAAGCCAGCGGCAGCCGATGCAGGTTGGACCAGTCGAGATTGCTGTAGGCACCGGCGTCGACCAGCCGTTTGTGAACCCAGGTGGAAATGTTGTTTTCCGACTGCGCGAACACGTAGCCGACGCTGTCCGCGCTGGGGCGATCAATGGGCGACAGCAGCAGCTCCATGCGCAGCCCGGCGGCCAGAAGTTCGGCTGCCGGCGCCAGATAGGCACTGGTCGAACTCGAGTTCTGCAGACCGATGCTTCGGCCGCGCAGGTCCGCCAGGCTGCGAATGCCGCTGTCGCGACGCACGAAGATGACCGAGTGGTAGGAGGAGACGCCGTCGCGCTCGGTGAGGACCAGTATCCGGGCGCCGGTCCGATCCACCAGATTCAGGCCCATCCCGGATGTTTCGGTGACCCAGTCAACCCGGCCACGGCGCAGGTAGCTGGCCATCTGCTGGGCGTCGCGCGCCATCAGCACGCGGCCTTCGCGAATCCCGACGCTGGCCAGCCGCGGCACCACGTAGTCCAACAGCGACTGCAGCTGTTCGTAGTGGCGCCTCGGATCGTCGCTGATTCGCCCGATGACCAGCACGCTGCTGCCTTCGCCGTTCACCTCGGCCGCAGCGACCGGCGTGGCCGCAATCCACACCAGCCAGAACAGGACTCCCAGCGTGATCCGGCTCACAAATTGACGGGTTCTGCGTGCAGAAAGTGCCTCCAATCGTACTCCAATGGGCTTCCGCTTGGCAGCGCTCAGGTGCGGCCGGCGAGCCGGGCCATGCGCTGCGCTTCGGCCAGGATGCCGCGCAGGATGCGAACCTCACGGGCGTCCAGCGCAGCGCGCAGAAACAATCGCCGCAGCCGGTGCATGACCGTGACCGACCGCCGCCCCTTATGGAAGTCGATATCGACCAACGCCTGCTGCAGATGTTCGAAAAAGCGCTCCATTTCCTGCAGCGTGGCGGGAACATGCTCGCCGTCGACGTCTGCTGCCGCAGCCACAGCAGGCGACGGTCGCGGCGCCGTCAGAGGCGTCGCCGCCGCGTCGTCAAGCGCCGCCAGACGCAGCTCGTACGCCAGCACCTGCACCGCGGCGGCGAGGTTCAGCGAGCCAAAGTCGGGGTCGGCGGGAATATGCACTGCGGCATGGCAGCGCTGCAGCTCGACGTTCTCCAGCCCGGTGCGCTCGCGCCCGAACAGCAGCGCCACCGGACCACCGCGCGCGGCAGCCAGAAGCTGCGGCGCCGCCTGCCGCGGACTCAGCTCCGGCAGCGCCACGCTGCGTCGACGCGCGGTACATCCGAATACCAGCCGGCAGTCGCCGAGCGCCTCGCCAAGGCTGGCGTGCACCACCAGCCTCGACATGACGCGCTCGGCACCGGCGGATCGCACCTGCGCCTCCGGCGCGTAGGGGTCGCATTCGGGTGCCACCAGGTGCAGCGAATCCAGCCCCATGGTCTGCATTGCACGCGCCGCTGCGCCGATGTTGCCGGGGTGGCTGGTGCCGACCAGCACGATGCGCAGCTGCTCGGGTACGGGCCGGTGTGATTCAGGCATTTGCTATCATCCAAGGCTGATCGCTGGGCCACGGCGCGAATGCACCCTTGCCCAGCCTGTTCTTTTTATCCGCCGCATCCACTCTCGGAATCCGCATGCAGAAGCCCGCGGTAAACGTCATGGTCAAGGCCGCTCGCCAGGCTGGAAACCTCATTCTGCGCCAGGTCAGCCGACTGGAGAGCCTCAACGTAGTCGAAAAGGCCCGTCAGGACTACGCCAGCGAGGTGGATTCACAAGCCGAAGCCGAGATCATACGCGAGCTGAAACGGGCCTTCCCGACGCATGCATTCCTTGCCGAGGAATCCGGCGCAAAAGGCAAGTCGCGCTTCGTGTGGGTAATCGATCCGCTTGATGGCACCAGCAACTACCTGCGCGGATTTCCACATTACTGCGTATCGATCGCGCTGCTGGAAGATGGCGAGCCCATTCACGGTCTGGTCTACGACCCGACCCGCAACGAGCTGTTCACGGCCAGCAAGGGCAGCGGCGCCTATCTAAACGACCGTCGGCTGCGGATGGGTCCGCGCACCGAGCTTGATGGCGCGGTGCTGGGCACCGGCTTTGCGCCGCGTGAGCGCAAACGTCTTGCCCCGCAGCTGGAGGCGATTCGCCAGTTGCTCGACAGCGCCGAGGACATTCGCCGCACGGGGTCAGCCGCACTCGATCTCGCCTACGTGGCCTGCGGCCGGATGGACGGCTATTTCGAAGCCGGGGTGAAGGCCTGGGATATCGCCGCGGGCGTGCTGCTGGTGCGCGAGGCCGGCGGTCGCTGCTGCGATTTCCAGGGTCACACCGACGGCCTCATGTACGGCGGCCAGATTGTGGCCAGCGGGCTGAAGCTGAGTGAAGTGCTGCAGAAGGCGATGGTGGATTCCGGCTATGCGGCCGCGTTCCACGAGGTCAGCCTGATATCGAGCGGCGGCGGATAGCAGCGCCCTTCGCGCTTGGGCTGGAAGCACGCCGCTTCGCGCAGAAACGCCGGGTCACCGGCCAGCCGGTGCCAGCCCGGCAGCCCCACCAGCGGCAGCGGCCGCAGCTCCTGCGGATCGACCAGCACGCGCTGCGCCAGGCTCGCGTCCGCCATCTGCCCAATCACCCTCGGCATCGCTTTGGCTGGCGCCGGATGCAGCGCCACCAGCGCCTTGCCGACCAGCATCTGGCCCTCGACCAGGGCGTGCTCCAGCAGCGCATGACCGATGATCGCGACGGCGACGTCGCTCGGCGCCAGCCCGTCCAGCATGCCTACCCAAGCGTGCGCATCCCAGGCCGCCAGTCGGTCGGCGTCGCGCAGCAGCAGCACGATGCCAGCTTCATCGAAATGGGTCAGTGCGCACTGGCCGCGGGTTCGGGTACGTGCGCCCACCGCAGCGACATCAATCGCCTGGCGTGCATTCAGCGCGCTTTTCAGCGCTGGCTGCGACAGCCAGGTCAGCGCGTTCAGCAGGTCATGCCAGCAGGCTGGCCGGGTGGCTATTTCACCGCGCAAGAGGATTCGGGTCTCGTAGTGCAGGCCATCGGCCAACAGCTCCGGAGTCTGGGCAACCACCCGCAGCGCCTGGCCGGTCACCCGATGCCTGACGCCGCTGAAAGCAGCGTCAATGCTGGCGATGCTCGGCCAGTGGGAGCCGACCAGCAGTTCACGCCACGGCTGCACGGCCGCATAGATCGGGTGATCGAAGGTGCTCGCCGGCAGCGCCTCGCGGGGCGGTGCGCGGAAGCGCATCAGGCCACCAGTCCGTACAGGTCGTGGTCGTCGGCGCCCATGATCTGCACCTCGACAAACTGACCCGGCTGCAGACCGGCCGCCGCGCCGTCCTGGATCTGCACGCAGCCGTCGATGCCCGGAGCGTCCGCCTTGGAGCGACCGATCGCCAGCTCTCCGTCGATGCTGTCGATCAGCACGGTTTGCACGCTGCCCACTTTCGCTTCGAGCTTGGCCGCACTGATTTCTGCCTGCATCGCCATGAATCGCTCCAGGCGGTCCAGCTTGACGTCTTCGGGCACCGGGTCCGGCAACTCGTTGGCGCGCGCGCCGTCGACCGGTGAATAGGCGAACGCCCCGACCCGGTCCAGCTCGACCTCATCAATGAAATCAAGCAGCTGCTCGAAGTCATCCTCGGTTTCACCCGGGAAGCCGACGATGAAGGTGCTGCGGATGGTCAACTCCGGGCAGATCGAACGCCATCGCCGGATCCGCTCAACCGTCTGGTCGATGGCGCCGGGCCGCTTCATCAGCTTGAGGATGCGCGGGCTGGCGTGCTGGAACGGAATATCCAGATAGGGCAGCAGGCGGCCTTCGGCCATCAGCGGAATGATGTTGTCGACGTGCGGATACGGATACACGTAGTGCAAGCGTGTCCACGCACCAAGCTCGGCCAGTCCCTCGCACAGCGTCCGCATGCGGGTCTGATAGGCGCGACCGCGCCACTCGTGCTCGGAGTAGCGCAGGTCGACGCCATAGGCCGAGGTGTCCTGCGACACCACCAGCAGCTCGCGAACCCCGCCCTTGACCAGTCGCTCGGCCTCGCGCAACACCTCATCCACTGGCCGCGAGACCAGATCACCGCGCATGCTGGGAATGATGCAGAACGTGCAGCGGTGATTGCAGCCTTCGGATATCTTCAGATAGGCATAGTGCTTGGGCGTCAGCTTGAGGCCATAGTCAGGCAACAGATCGATGAACGGATCGTGGCGCGGCGGCAGCACGGCGTGCACCGCGTTCATTACGCTGGCGTAGTCCTGCGGCCCGGAGATCGAAAGCACGTCCGGATGCGCCTCGCGGATCAGATCGGCGCGCTTGCCGAGGCAACCGGTGACGATCACTCGACCGTTCTCGGCCAGCGCTTCGCCGATTGCATCCAGCGACTCCTGGACCGCTGCATCAATGAAACCGCAGGTGTTGACCACCACCACATCAGCGGCAGCGTAGCTGGGCACGATTTCATACCCCTCACCCTTGAGCTGAGTCAGGATGCGCTCGGAGTCGACCAGCGCCTTGGGGCAGCCGAGGCTGACGAATCCGACCTTGGGGGCGGTGGCGAGCAAAGGCAACGTCAAGGATTTAGCCCGCATGTTTCATGAATTCGCGCGATGATCGCGCAGGATGTTGTTCGCACAGGAGGTTTTCCGAAGGAGCGGCGTAGCGGGCCATACGACCGACTGAGGAAAATCTCCTGTGCGGAGAACAGACAAGCGAGGGCGCGCGAGATTCATGAAACATGCGGGTTAGGTCCAGCTGGAAAGTCGCCCAGTATAGGTCGCGGATCGGCGGCGGACTGCCGTAGGCTGGTAAAGACTGAATGAGGAGCCCGCTGTGAAACATCCAGCCCGCATGTTTCATGAATGGTCCGGGCTGGCAGTCAGTCGGACGTCGGCATGAGTACGTTCGCCCTTGATCCGCGGCTGGCGGCGGATAGCTTGCCGCTGAGCGAGCTGCCGCTGAGCAGCCTGCGACTGATGAACGACGCACGCTGGCCGTGGCTGATTCTGGTGCCCCGCGTGGCGGCCGCGCGCGAACTGCTCGATCTCAACGAATCCGATCAGGCCCAGCTGCTGCGCGAGATCAATCGCTGCTCGCAGGCCCTGCACCGGCGCTGCACGCCCTACAAGTTGAACATTGCTGCGCTGGGCAACGTGGTGGCACAGCTGCACGTGCACGTGATCGCCCGCTACACCGACGACGCGGCGTGGCCGGCACCGGTCTGGGGTCAGGGCACTGCGTCACCCTATTCACCGGATACGCTGGCGACCCGGATCAGTGAGCTGCAGGCCGCAATCGACGATGCCGGCGCTGCGGCCTGAACTCGAAAGACTCGGCGACAGTGCGCTGCTGCTGCGCTGGCCGGGTTCGGCGTCGACGGCCACCAGCGAGGCTGTCGGCGCGCTGACGCAGCGGCTGAGCGCGGAGCGACCGCTGTGGCTGATCGATGTGGTGCCGGCCTACTGCAGCATCGCCGTGCTGGTTGACCTCGAGCTGGGAGCCGATCCGCTGGCGGATGCCGAGACCTGGGTTGCCAACCTGCTGGAACGACCAACCGCTGGCCGCGCTCCGCTGCAGGCGCGCACGGTCGAGCTGCCGGTCTGCTACGACCCCGAGTTTGGACTCGATCTGTCTGCGATAACCGAGTCGACCGGCTTGAGCATCGCCGAGGTCATTGCGCGCCACTCGGCACCCGACTACCGGGTCGCGATGCTCGGGTTTGCGCCCGGCTTCCCGTACCTGCTGGGGCTTGATCCACGGCTGAGCATGCCGCGCCTGGCCACGCCACGCAGGCTGGTGGCGGCCGGCAGCGTCGGCATCGGAGGTAGTCAAACCGGCGTCTATCCGGGCGCTGGACCCGGCGGATGGCGGCTGCTCGGTCGCACCCCGCTGTCGCTGTTTGATCCGCAGCGGATACCGCCGACGTTGCTGCTGTCCGGTGATCGGCTGCGCTTTGTGCCGGTTTCTCGCGGCGCCTTTGACGCCCTGGGCGGCTGACACGGTGAGCATCGACGTATTGACGGCGGGGCTTTCAACCAGCGTGCAGGACGCTGGCCGGCCAGGCTGGGCCGCGCTCGGCGTCTCAAGCGGAGGCGCCGCCGACGCCTATTCGCTGCAGATCGCCAATCTGCTGGTCGGCAATGCGGCCGGTGCTGCCGCACTCGAGATCAGCCTGACCGGCCCGCACCTGCGCTTCAATTGCGCGGCCCGGATCGCGATCACGGGTGCCCGCATCGACGCCGAGTGCGACGGCCAGCCGCTCCCCGGCTGGCATTGGATCGATCTGCCGGCCGCGGCGACGCTGCGCCTGGGCGGCTGCCGCAACGGCGCGCGCAGCTATCTCGCCGTGCGCGGCGGTGTTGCGTTGCCGCCGGTGTTGGGAAGCCGCGCCACCGACCTGCGCGGCGCCTTTGGCGGGTTTGAGGGTCGCACGCTGCGCCCCGGTGACCGGCTGCCGGTGGCGCCGCAGCCAGTGGTTTCAGGCGATGGGTTGAGGGTTGGACGAACCTGGCTCAATCCGCTGCCCGACCTCGATTTCTCCCGAACCAGCATGCTGCGGGTGCTCGCCGGTCACGACGCGCTGATCGCGGGTACGTCGCTGCACGGCCACACCTGGCAGGTAACGGCACAGAGCAACCGGCAGGGAATCCGGCTGCAGGGCGCGCAGCTGCGACCGGACAATCCGGCTGAACGCATCTCGGAGCCGGTAACGCCCGGCACGATCCAGCTGCCGCCGAGCGGCCAACCGATCATTCTTGGCGTCGATGCGCAGACCGTCGGCGGCTACCCGCGCATCGGTCATGTGATCCGCGCTGACTGGCCGCGACTGGCGCAGCTGCTGCCGGGCGATGCGCTGGCCCTGCAGCCGGTTGACCAGGCGCAGGCGCTGCGCGCCTGGCGCGAACAGCGCGCGCGGCTGGTCCGCATGGCACTGGCACTGGAGACGCCGGGCGCGAGGCGGGCTCGCGCGTGAGCGGTGCTTCGGGTCAGACTTCGCCCATGCCGATTTGCATCGACTTCAATTGCGATCTGGGCGAAGGCTGCGGCAGTGACGCGCAGATCCTGCCGCACATCAGCTCGGCGTCGCTGGCTTGTGGGTTTCACGCGGGCGACCCGTCCACCCTGCGCGATGCCATCGCCGCGTGTGTGGCCGCCGGCGTCGCGATCGGCGCCCATCCCTCGTTTGCCGACCGCGAACACTTCGGCCGTCGCGAGCACCTGTTGTCCGACCTCAACACCCGCGCGCTGATCCTCTACCAGCTCGGCGCCACGGCCGCGCTGGTCGATGCCGCCGGCGGTCGGCTGGCCCACGTAAAACCGCATGGCGCGCTCTACAACCTGGCCGCACGCGATGCGCGCTGCGCCCAGGTCATCGCGCAGGCGGTGCATGACTTCGATCCCGACCTGCTGCTGTACGGCCTCTCCGGCTCGGCGCTGACGGTGGCCGGCGAGCAGGTCGGCCTGCGCGTGGTTCATGAAGTGTTCGCCGAGCGTCGCTATGAAGCCGACGGGCGCCTCACCCCCAGATCCGCTGCCGACGCCGTGATCGAACGCATGGAGGAGAGTCTCGATCAGGTTCGGCTGCTGGTGACCGAGGGCGTGGTGATCACGCGCGGCGGACAGCCGCTGGCACTGCGTGCCGACAGTCTGTGCCTGCACGGCGATCGCGTCGACGCGGCTGACTTCGCGCGCACGCTCGGCGCAGCGCTGGCGCAGCTGGGCGTCACCGTGTGCGCGCCGGGCAATCCGTCGTGAGCGCCACGGCGGACTACTGGCCGCTGATCGGCGCGCCTGGGTGGTGGCGGGCTTCGCCCTGCGTCTCAACCCGGCGCTGGTGGCGGTAAGCGCCGGACTGGTCACCCGGACTGGCGGCCGGCAAGACGCTGCTGGATGTGCTGGAGCTGTTCGGCGAGGCGTTCACCCGCCAGCGCTATCTGGCCCTGGTGCTGCTGACGCTGCCGGTGATCGGGCTGCTTGAGCGACACGGACTGAAGGAACACGCTCAAGCCTTCATCGCCGGTCTGCGTGGCGCGACCATGGGGCGCCTGCTGATCGCCTACCTGGCGCTGCGCCAGATCGCCGCGGCGCTCGGCCTGACCAGTCTTGGCGGCCACCCGCAGACCGTTCGGCCGCTGCTGGCGCCCAGGGCCGGGGGCGCCGCAGAAGCCACCGGCTAACTCAGCGACGAGCAGCGGCAGCGGCCGCGGGCCATGTGCGCCGGCACCGACAACGTCGGCCTGTTTTTTGGAGAGGACATTTTCATCGCCTTCGGCGCGGTGCTGCGGCATCGGCTGTTCTGGCCGGCGCTGTTGATTCCGTTCGTCGCGGTGCTGCTCGCCGTGGCCCTGAAGGATGTCCCGATCGCCGGCCACACCCTCCTTGGCCGCGAGCAGACCACGGTGGTCGCGCTGGGCGTCGCGTGCGCGCTGGCGCTGGGTGCCGCCTGCTGGCTGACTCGGGAGTCGCTGGGCGTCGCCGTCGAGCAATCGCGGCGCCTGCTCGACGCCATCGACTGGGCGGCACTGCTGCCGCTGATCGCGTGCAATATCGTGCTGATGTACTTCATCATCTTCCGATGAGCATGCTACCTACGGTTTTGTTGAGTGGCTTTGAGCCGTTCGGCGGCGACGCCCGCAACGCGTCATGGGACGCCGCGCGCGGCTTGAATGACGAGCTCATCGCCGGTCATCGGGTGGTCAGCGTCTGCCTGCCGGTAACGTTCAGCGGCGCGCTGCCGCGCTTGTTCACCGCCATCGACAGCCATCAACCGGTGCTGGTGATTGCCGTGGGTCAAGCCAACAGCCGCTGTCGTATTTCCATCGAGCGGGTGGCACTCAATCTGCTCGATGCGCGCATTCCTGATAACGACGGCCAGCAGCCGGTCGATCAACCCATCGAAGCCGACGCGCCGGCCGCCTTGTTCGCGACGCTGCCGATCAAGCGCGCCTTTGCGGCGCTGAAGGCCGCCGGTTTTCCGGCGGAGATTTCCAACAGCGCCGGCACTTACGTCTGCAATCAAGTGTTCTACGGCCTGCTGCGCCGCCTGCCCGCCCACCTTCCCGCTGGCTTCATTCACATCCCCTACGGCCCGGAACAGGCCGCCGATAAGCCCGGCGCGCCCAGCATGGCGGCCACCCTGGTGATGGACGCCTTGCGCCATGTGATCGAGGAATGCCTGAAACCCGGCGACGACCTGCACTTTGCTGCCGGCAGCGAGTGTTGAGCTGATCGCACTCAGCATTCAACGATCCACCGTCTGCCTCAGGTCTTCGGCAAAGTGACGCCGGTCTGCCCCTGATACTTGCCACCGCGGTCGCGGTAGCTGGTCTCGCAGACTTCGTCAGACTCGAAAAACAGCATCTGCGCCACGCCTTCGTTGGCGTATATCTTGGCCGGCAGCGGCGTGGTGTTGGAGAACTCCAGCGTCACGTGACCTTCCCACTCGGGCTCAAGCGGCGTGACGTTGACGATGATGCCGCAGCGTGCATAGGTGCTCTTGCCCAGACAGACCACCAGAGTCGAGCGCGGGATGCGGAAGAACTCGACCGTCCGCGCCAGCGCAAAGCTGTTCGGCGGGATGATGCAGACGTCCGATTCGACGTCAACGAAGCTGGACGGATCAAACGCTTTCGGGTCAACGATGGTCGAGTTTATGTTGGTGAAGATCTTGAACTCGCGGGCACAACGGACGTCGTAGCCGTAGCTTGATGTGCCGTACGACACGATCCGCTGGCCACGGTCGTTCTGCTTGACCTGGCCCGGCTCGAACGGCTCGATCATGGCGTGCTGCTGCGCCATGCGGCGAATCCAGCGGTCACTCTTGATGCTCATGCGTCTCCCAAACCATCTCGAAAAGCGTTAGCGCATCCCCAACGGACCGCCGCTCCAATATCCAGAATCAGGTGTTCTGCATCACGATGCTCGGCAGCCCGAACGCCTTGTTTCGTGAGCGCAACGCGAGCCGCGCTGCCATGCAGCGGGCGATGTGACGATAAGTGTCGCTAGCGGTTGAGTGCGGGTGACTGACCACGGTCGGAAAGCCGCTATCGGCCTGCTCCCGAATCGAAAGTTCGAGCGGTAACGAGCCCAACAGCGGCACACCGTATTGCGCAGCCATGCGCTCGCCGCCGCCGCTGCCAAAGATGTGCTCGGCATGGCCGCACTTTGAACACACATGAATGGCCATGTTTTCGACAATCCCAAGCACCGGCACTTCCACCTTCTCAAACATCTTCAGCGCGCGACGTGCATCCAGCAGGGCGATGTCCTGCGGCGTGGTGACAATGATCGCGCCCGACACCGGCACCTTCTGGCACAGGGTCAGCTGAATGTCGCCGGTGCCCGGTGGCAGATCGATGATCAGATAGTCGAGCGCGTCCCACAGTGTCTCCGACAACATCTGCTGCAGGGCCTGAGTGACCATCGGCCCGCGCCAGATCATTGGCGTCTCTTCATCGATCAACAGTCCGATCGACATCACCTGCAAGCCGTAGCCGATTTTCGGTGCGATGTGCTGACCGTCCGGGCTGTCCGGCTTGCCCGCCAAGCCAAGCATGCGCGGCACGCTGGGCCCATAGATGTCCGCATCCAGCACGCCCACCCGCGCGCCCTCGGCTTGCAGCGCCAGCGCGAGATTGACCGACGTCGTCGACTTGCCCACGCCGCCCTTGCCCGACGCCACGGCGATCACGTTCTTCACCCCAGGCAACGGGCTCAGGCCCTTCTGCACCTCGTGGGCGTTGATGCGGGATTGAATATCCACATCAATGGTCTCGACCGGCGCGCCCAACTGCGCTGCCGCCAGCGCGCTGACCTGCGCCACAAACCGATCCCGCCAACCCGCCATCGGGTACGCCAACTGCAGCACGCAACGCCATCGGCCGGCCTCGCGACGCACCGATTTCAGACTGCCGGCAGCCAGCAGCGGCTGGCCGGAATGTGGGTCGATCTGCTCGGCCAATGCCAAACGGAAGCGATCAGCAAGTGCGATGTCATCCATGAAAAACGGCGGTCCTGGAATGGTCGTGCGAAGTACGAGACCCGTCGAGCGGGGGCGGTCGCGCGCGCGACGGTGGGCAACAACGCGGCGGGCATTGTCGCCTTTTGTTGACTGCTTCGGCGCGCCCGCTGCCTACACTACTCAAGCTGAACGGCAGGCCGCATGCTGGCGCGCTTGTTAAACGTCTGTTATGTTTCAGCTGCGCTGGCAGTGCATGCGGCTTCGTCTGCAGGCGCCTGGCAGCATCCATCTATCTTTCCGATCACGCTATCCACGGAAATCACTATGAACTATCACGGTCGCAACTCACACCAGAAGGCCCGCCTGCGGCGGTCTCCGCTGGCCGCCGCTCTCGCCTTCGCGCTGGTCACGGCGCTGCCCGCCACGGCGCAGGACACGTCGGATGAAGAAGACGCTGACGAGCAGAAAGAGACTGCTGCGGAGGACGCCAAGCTTGACCGCATCACCGTCACTGGCTCCTTGATCAATCGTTTGGGATTTGATTCGATCTCGCCGCTGCAGATCATCACCGCCGACAGCAGCGCCGAGGCGGGTCAGCTGGACACCGCGTCCATCCTGCAAAGCACCAACGTTGCCGCGGGCTCGACGCAGTTCAGCAACCAGTTCTCCGGATTCGTGATTGAAGGCGGCAACGGCGTGCAGACCCTTTCGCTGCGCGGCCTCGGCGCACAACGCACCCTGGTGCTGTTGGACGGTCGGCGCCCGGGTCCCGCCGGTACGCGCGGCCAGGTCGGTGCGTTCGACTTGAACGTCATTCCCAGCGTGATCCTGCAGCGCGCCGAAATCCTCAAGGACGGTGCCAGCTCGATCTACGGTACCGACGCCATCGCCGGCGTAGTCAATCTGATCACCCGCAAGTCGGTGGATCGTCCGCAGCTGATCGTTGATGCCAACCTGCCGGAGGAAGACGGCGGCTCGCGCTTCAATATCTCCGGCGCCGGCGGCCTCAATTTCGACAGCGGCAGCTTCGTGGGTGCGTTCCAGTACTTCGAGCAGCAGCCGCTGCAGGTCGGCGACCGCGACTTCTTCCGCTGCGGTAGCGACCTCGTGCGCGACTCCAGCGGCAATCTGCTGCCGCGTGAGGATCGCTCGATCACCCAGGGCACGGCCAACGAGGGGTGCGTCAATTTCGGCATCTTCAACGCCATTGATGACCTGTCGCGGCCCGCCGCCAATCGCCGCCTGGTGCCGTCGCCAACCGGTGCGACCACCGGCCCGATCCCCGGCTACACGCTGGGTCGCGTCGTGAATGCCAATCCGGCTGCCGGCACACCGGCGTTCTACGAGCAGCCGTTTTATCTTGATCGCGAGAACGAAAGCCACGTGTTCAGCGCCCAAGAGCGCATCAGCCTGTTCGGCTCAGGCGATTTCAACTTTGGCGACGTGGGCTGGAACGGCCAGGCGCTTTATACCAGCCGCGAAACCTCGTCCCGCCGGCATCGTCAGTTCTTCCCGGTGATTGATGGCCGTCCGCTCGGATTTGCCGGCCTGATCCGCCCGCTCATTCCGTTCCGCTCAGATCAGGACATCAACGTCGATTTCCTGTACGTCTCATCCAGCTTTGATGGTGGGTTCGGCGCGGATAGCTCATGGGGCTGGCGCTTTGATACCACCTACTCGCGTTCCGACGGTGACTACACCTCTCTGGGCATCAATCGCGACCTGACCGGCGACCAGATCACCTCACCGGATCGCAATGGCGGCGGCCCTCCGATCAACTACACCAATCCAGGCATTTTGAGCGGCGCCGGCATCGACAACATTCAGCAGGCGATCGGCGTTGTCCACACCGGCAACACGATTTACACGCAGCTGGTGGCCAACGGCGTGGTCTCGGGCGATCTGTTTGAACTGCCGGCGGGCGTTGCCGGGGCGGCGGTGGGTGCGGAGTTCCGCCGCATCTCCATCGACGACCAGCCGAGCGAAATCGAGCGCAGTGGCTCGCTGTGGGGCCAGAGTTCGGCCATTCCCACGGTTGGCACGGACTACATCTCTGAAATCTTCGGTGAGCTTGAAGTGCCGCTGCTGTCGGGGCTGCCGGGTGTTGAAGAGCTGACGTTTAACGCCTCCAGCCGCTTCTTCAAGTACGACACCGTTGAAGACTCGGACAACGTCTGGAAGGTAGGCCTGAGCTGGCAGATCATTCCGTCGCTGCGCGTTCGCGCCAGCAATGGCACCAGCTACCGCGCTCCTGGCCTCTACGAGCTGTTCCTGGGCGACCTGACCGGCTTCGGCGGTCAGCTGGCGATCGATCCCTGCATCATGTGGGGCACCGACGCTACCGATCCAAACATTCGTCGCAACTGCGAGGCCGACGGCATTCCGCCGGACTATGACGGTGCCGGCTCATCGGCAACGATTATTTCTGGCGGTGGAGCGGGCGTGCTGAGCCCGGAGACGTCGAAGGCGGAAACGGTCGGCTTCATTTTCACGCCGGAGTTCGCCAACATCAGCATGTCGCTCGACTACTTCCTGATTCGCGTCAACAATCAGATCGACCAGCTGGGTGCCGGCAACATCGTCGGCAGTTGCTACGCGCTGCCGGTGTTTCCGAACAACTTCTGCAACCTGTTTGATCGCGTCCCGGCCAGCTCGCCGGTCGGTGCCTTCAACATCGACACGGTGCGCAACTCGTTCATCAACATCAACCGCCAGCAGACTCGCGGCTACGACCTCAACCTGCGTTGGGATGGCGACTACAGCTTCGGCAAGATGGAGGTTGAGAGCCAGATCACCTACACCTACGAGGATCTGGTGCTGCTGTTCGATACCTCCGAAGCCAGCGGCTTTTTCTCCGACGACCAGAACGGCCTTGTTACCCGTCCGCAGCTGGTGGGTAGCGTCCGTACCGCGCTTGAGCGTGGCGACTGGACCTACACGTGGACCATGAACTACGTCGACGGCACCGAGAACTTCACCGTCAACCCGATTCAGACGTTCCGCGGCACGCCGGGGGCAGTGGTGGATATTGCTGCCGAGTCGCGTCTGTATCATGCCTTGTCGCTGCGCTATCAGGCTGACGACTGGTCGGCTCTGGTGGGCGTGACCAACGTGCTTGACCGCGATCCGCCGACCATCTCGAACGGTGGTGGTTCGACGCGCTTTGGCACCATTCCGGCCTTCGCCACCCAGTACGACTGGTTCGGTCGCTCGTTGTTCCTGCGCTTGGCCTATAGCTTCTAAGTCAAGCCGCGTTCAGTTCATCAACGGCCGGAGAAATCCGGCCGTTGACGTTTTGGAGGCAGTGAAACCAATGCCTCTCGCCTACCCGGCGGCAGTCGGCTTGATACAGCCAGGTCACCTTGCGCGATGACCGCGCGTCGCCTTCGACTCGACCACCGTACCCGCAGCGCGCAAACCGCCCGTGGCCTTGACTTCCCCAAGCGCGTTTCGCGCTATTCTTCGCCGTTGCTGCACTTCTTGATCAGGAGAATTTCATCATGTCATTCAGCCGCATGACCCTGCTGTGCGCGGCGCTCGGCCTTTGTACCGCAGGCCATGCGCGCGAACCAATTACCATCGAGGCGTTGGCCAAGATGCCCACCATCCAATCGATGTCGATGAGCGCCGACGGCCAGAACCTGGTTGCTCTGCTCGGCAAGCCCGGTGCCGATGAGTTTGAAACCACGCTCGCGACTTGGGATCTCAGCAAGGTTGAAGACGGTCCCAAGCTGACCAGCTCTGGTGATCGTATGAAGTTCATTACCGCTGCTGCGCTCAAGGCAGGCTCGGTCCTGCTGGTCGGCCGTCAGGAGTGGACGGGTGCGCTGGGGGCCTGCGGCGGCGAAGGCAACTCCACCGGCTCAACCAAGACCTTTGTCACCAAGGTCTACCTGACCAATTCCGCGCACTCCGAGTTCGAAGAGGCGTTCGCTGACAAGCAGCGCGCGCTGGGCGTCAGCGAGCAGACCAAGCGCTGCTTTGAGCTGGCCGGCACGGCGAGCCTGGTCTCCGGCCTGCCGCTTGACCCGGAGCGCGTGATCATCGCGCAAACCGACATGGCGTCGTTTTCTGCCAGCTACTACCGCTACAACCTGCGCAGCAAGGAAACCGAACTGCTGTTCCGCTCCAATCGCCGCGAAACGCCTGGTCTGTTCGATCCCCGAACGGGCGACCTGTTGACGAAAAACAAGCTCGAACCCTCGGGCGATTTCGAGCAGCAGGTGTTGATCCTCAATCCGGACACCAAGGTGTTCGAGACCCACGAGATTTTCACCACCAAGCTGCGCGATCGCTTTTCGATCGACATTGCCGGTCTTGACGAGGCGTCAGGCAAATTCTATGTGCTCACCGATCAGTTTTCGGATCTGGTGCAAGCGTGGATGTACGACCCCAAGACCAGGAAGTTCGACGAACAGGCGCTGCTCGCGCACCCTCAGTTTTCGATAGCCAGCGTCGTCCTGGGCACGCGCGCCAGCGACTTCAATCAGGTCGTCGGCTTCATTGTTGCCGGCCTCGTTCCCGAAGCAACCTGGATCGAGCCGCGCCTGCGCGCAGCGCATGAGGGCTTGAAGGCACAGTACCCGGGGCAGATGGTCGATATCCTCGGCTACACCGATGCGCGCGACAAAGTGCTGTTCAGCACTGAAAGCCCACGGCATCCACCGGCGTACTTCCTGCTCGTTGAAAGTAACCGCGTTGTTGCTCTGGGCAGCAGCCGGCCGGGCATCAGCCCAGACGACATCGGCGAACAGCGCTGGGTTTCCTACAAGGCGCGCGACGGGGCTGACATACCGGCGATACTCGACTTGCCTGCGGGGTGGAGCACCCAAGACGGCGCGCTTCCGACCGTCATTCATCCGCATGGCGGCCCGTGGGCGCGCGACTTTGGCGGCTGGGACGGCTCGGGCTGGGTTCCGTTCTTCACCTCGCGCGGCTACGCAGTATTACGTCCACAGTACCGCGGCTCGATGGGTCTCGGACGCAAGCTGTGGATGTCGGGCGACGCCGAGTGGGGCCAGAAGATGCAGGACGATAAGGACGACGGCGCCGCTTGGCTGGTTGAGCAGGGCATCGCCGATCCCAACCGCATGATGATCTTTGGGTACTCCTACGGTGGATTCGCCGCCGCCGCCGCAGTGGTTCGGCCCAACAGCCCCTACCAGTGCGCGATTGCCGGTGCACCGGTCACTGACCTTAAGCGCCTCGGCAACCGCTGGAGCGAGAATCGCATCCAGCGACTGCTGCAGGGCCGAACGGTCACCGGTATGGACCCGATGCAGAATGCTGACAAGGCCAACATTCCGGTGCTGCTCTACGTCGGCGACCGCGACGTGCGCACGCCGTCGTGGCACGCCAAGGATTTCTACAACGCGGTCAAAGGCAAGGTGCCGGCCAAGTTTGAGCTGATCGCTGATCAGCCGCACAGCTTCCCTTGGTACCCGCGGCACATGCGCACGCAGCTCCAGCTGATCGAAGAGTTCATTGCCGGAAGCTGCAAGATGGGTGCGGAAAAGGCGGTCGCGGCCGCCAACTAGGCGCCGCGAGGCGAACCGATCAGCCCGGCTTCGGCCGGGCTTTTTTTTTGCGCCTCGACGATCTGGGATAATCGCTGCCCATCACCTTATGCCCCGATCATGACCGCGTTGCCGCCGCTGCTCGTCACCTGTGCCCTGCCCTATGCCAACGGCCAACTGCACCTTGGCCATCTGGTCGGCTATATCCATGGCGACATCTGGGTCCGGGCGCAGCGCATGGCGGGTCGCACCGCGCACTTTGTCTGCGCCGATGACACCCACGGCACGCCGATCATGTTGGCGGCCGAAAAGGCCGGTCTGACACCGGAGCAATACATCGCTGACATCCAGGCTGCCCACGAGCGCGATTTCAGAGCCTTCGCGGTCGACTTCGACCACTATGACTCCACCCATTCGCCGCGCAACCGAGCCCTGACCGAGCGCATCTATGCCGCGCTGGTGGCCGGTGGTCACATCGCCAGCCGCCCGGTGGAGCAGTACTTTGACCCGGTCAAGTCGATGTTTCTGCCCGACCGCTACATCCGCGGCGAATGTCCGAACTGCGGCACGGCCGACCAGTACGGCGACAACTGCGAAAGCTGCGGCGCCACCTACTCACCGACCGAGCTGAAGAATCCGCGCTCGGTCGTATCCGGCGCCGCGCCTGTACTGCGCGAATCGGAGCACTACTTTTTCCGTCTTGGCGATTTCAGTGACGTGCTGCGGCGCTGGCTGGAGAGCGAGGTGGCTCACAGCGGCGTCAAGGCTAAACTGCGCGAATGGCTGGACTCCGAGGGCGGGCTGCGCGACTGGGACATCTCCCGCGACGCGCCTTATTTCGGCTTCGAGATTCCGGGCGCGCCGGGCAAGTATTTCTACGTCTGGCTGGATGCGCCGATCGGCTATCTGACCAGCCTGCAGGCGCTGGCCGAACGTGGCAGCACGCCCGGTTTCGGCCTGGCTGACTTTGAAGCGCTGCTGACCCCCGGGGCGCACGCCGAGCTGCACCACTTTCTCGGCAAGGACATCGTCAACTTCCACGGGCTGTTCTGGCCAGCCGTGCTCAGCGGCGCCGGTTTCCGCCTTCCGGATCGCCTGTACGTCAACGGCTATCTGACGGTGAATGGCGCCAAGATGTCGAAGTCACGCGGCACTTTCATCGATGCGCGCACCTACCTCGATGCGGGGCTTGCGCCGGAATACCTGCGCTACTACTACGCGACCAAGTCGTCCGGCGGCGTCGACGATCTTGACCTCAACCTGGAAGACTTCGCCCAGCGCGTCAACAGCGACCTGGTCGGGAAGTTCGTCAATATCGCCAGCCGCTGCGCGGGCTTCATACAGAAGCGCTTCGACGGCCAACTCGGCGCGCTGTCGCCGGCGTCGAGAGCGCTTTACGATGATGCCGTGGTTCGCCTGAGTGCCACCTGTTCCGGGCCAGACGGCGCGTTCCGGCGGGCCAATTTCAATGCCGCGATACTGCGCATCATGGCCGAGGCCGATGCCGCGAACGAGCTGATCGCAGCGCGTGCGCCCTGGGCAATCGCGAAGGATCCGGCGCGGGACGCGGAGTTGAACGACATCTGCTCGCTGGCGATCAACCTGTTTCGCCTGCTGGCCGGCTACCTCGCACCGATCCTGCCGCACACCGCCGCCCGCGCCGCTGCCTTCCTGCGTTCGCCGGTGTCGAGCTTTCTCGATCTGAAGCAACCGCTCGAACGCCACGCGATAGCGCCGTACGAGCCGCTCTTGACCCGAATCGACCCGAAGCAGATTGAAGCCATGATCGAAGCCAGCAAAACCTCCCTGCAGCCAACGGAGCTGCCGGTCGCCGTTGCGCAAACGGCGGCGAATGCGAAAGCCTCTGCGACGACCGAGGCTACCGCGGCGACCGTCGAGCAGAGCATCGCGCCGAGCGGCGCTCCTGCGGGAGCCGAGCACGCGAACGAAGGCGCAGCGGCGGCTGTGTCCATCGACGACTTTGCCAAGCTCGACCTGCGCGTCGCGAAGGTACTCGAGTGCGGAGTTGTGGAGGGGGCCGACAAGCTGCTGCGCTTCAAGCTCGACGCCGGTGACCTCGGCGAGCGGCAGATTTTCTCCGGCATCCGCGCGGCGTATTCCGAGCCCGGACAGCTGGTCGGTCGACACGTGGTGTTCATCGCCAACCTGGCGCCGCGCAAGATGCGCTTCGGGATGAGCGAGGGAATGATCCTCTCGGCGGGCAGCGGCGGCAGCGAGCTGTTTCTGCTTGATGTCGATAGCGGTGCAGTTGCCGGGATGCCGGTGAGGTGAGCTTTCGCTTGGAGCATCGAGCTTCGCGGTCAGGGCATAGCGCTCTAGCCCGCATGTTTCATGAATTCGCGCGATGATCTCGCAGGATATTGTTCGCAAAAAGGATTACCGAAGGAGCGTTGTATCGGGTCATACGACCTACTGAGGAAAATCCCTTGCGCGGACAAAGAGACAAGCGAGGGCGTGTGAGATTCATGAAATATGCGGGCTAGGGGCTGGGGTCAGAAAAGCGGCATCCTGAGCGCTGACCCCGATCCCGATCCCGATCCCCAAACCCTGAGCCCTGAGGCCTATGCCCTGAGCCCTATGCCCTGAGCCCTGACTCCTGACCCTAGCCCCTGCCCCTGCCACTGACTGCTGCCCCCTGACCCCTGACAAAAACAAATGCCCGACATCGGCCTCATCCTGATTGGCGCTGTGCTGGTCAATAATTTTGTGCTGGTCAAGTTTCTCGGCCTGTGCCCGTTCATGGGCGTATCGAGAAAGCTCGACTCGGCCTATGGCATGGCGCTGGCCACCGGATTTGTCCTGACGCTGTCCGCCGCGCTGGCCTGGATGGTGCAGAACTGGCTGCTGGCGCCGCTGGGTCTGGACCATCTGCGCACGCTCACGTTCATTCTGGTGATCGCCGCGGTGGTGCAGTTTGTAGAGAGTGTGATGAAGGCGCGTGCGCCGCTGCTGTACCGCGTGCTGGGCATTTTCCTGCCGCTGATCACCACCAACTGCGCCGTGCTTGGCGTCGCCTTGCTCAATGTCCAGGCCCAGCGCTCGCTGCTGGAGGCAATCGTCTTCGGCTTTGGTGCCGCGGTGGGCTTCGGCCTGGTGCTGGTGATGTTTGCCGCGATGCGTGAGCGCCTCGAAGCGGCGCCGGTGCCGATCAGCTTTCGTGGCGCGCCTATCGCCCTGATCAACGCCGGAATCATGGCGCTGGCGTTCCTGGGTTTCGCCGGGCTGGACCGCGGCTGATGCTGCTGGCGCTGGCCATTGGAGCCGGTCTGGCGCTGCTGTTGGGCGGCCTGCTCGGCTATGCGGCGCTGCGGTTTCGGGTCGAAGGCGACCCGGTGGCTGATCGCATTGACGCGATCCTGCCGCAGACCCAGTGTGGACAGTGCGGCTTTCCCGGCTGCCGCCCCTACGCCGAAGCCATCGCGCGCGGTGAGGCAGACATCAACCAGTGCCCGCCCGGAGGTGAAGCCGGTATCCGCGCGCTGGCCGAACTGCTGGGGCGGGAGCCGAAGCCGCTGGATGCCGAGCATGGTTCAGAGAAACCCAAGCTGCTGGCCTACATCCGCGAGGCCGAGTGCATCGGCTGCACCAAGTGCATCCAGGCGTGTCCGGTTGACGCCATCGTCGGCGCGCCCAAGCTCATGCATACCGTCGTTGCCGACCTGTGCACCGGCTGCGAGCTGTGCCTGCCGCCGTGTCCGGTCGACTGCATCGACCTGCGGCCGATGCTGCCAACCATCGCCGGCTGGCGCTGGCCGAAGCCGCTACCGTCGGTGTTGCTGGACTGATCTCCCCGCGCGCAGGTCCCGCTGCGCCGCTAGCACCGCGATTGCGCCGTGCGTTTGGGCGGGCGTCGCTGTCTAGGGGTCGAGACCGATAGGTCGACGTTCGCCAGACGTCACCGCGAGGTCGAGACGGTTTTCCGGCGGTGGCAGCGGACAGGTTGAGTACGCAGTGAAGGCGCACGGCGGGTTGTAGGCCTGGTTGAAGTCGATCACCGTGCGACCGTCCTTGGGCAGGTCGACGTAGACGAAGCGGCCCGCGCCATACGTGTCGCGGCCGCTGGTGCGGTCGGCGATGATCAGGAACAGCTGGGTGTCGGTGCCCTCCAGCGCTTCGAGACTATAGGGCTCGCCGTCAAAGGTGAAATGCAGCAGGCCGGGATTGGGGGTTGCATCAAGGCTGCCGGTGACGTTGACGATATCAAGCGTCTTGCCGGCTGGATGCGGTTCGAAGTGCGCCTGCACCCGCCACGCCAGGCTGACCGGGTAGCGGTCGATGCCGACAAAACCGGTTCGCGTTCTGGCCTGCGCATCGCGCACCCGCAGCGCGCGACGCTCGCCGCGGCTGAGAAACTCGATGCTCGATTGGCCCGCGACAATGTCGATACGGCTGGCATCCGCTGCCGGCTCCGGAATCCCGCTGGCGGCGGAAGGAACCAGCGTCAGCGTGCCGTCGATCAGCGACAGCTGGCCCAGCTGCGCCGGACCCGTTGCCAGCACGATGGCGTTGTCCGCGGCGCTGCCTATGCGGTGCGTTCCAGGCTCGACCCAGTGCAGTCCGACCAGCGACAGCCAGCCGTCCGGCGCGCGCAGCCGCTCTATTCGGCCGGCGTGCCAGGCATCAACGTGCGCGCGGTGCGCCTCGGGCGGCATCTCAGCGCCCACGACGGGGGTGGCGACAAGCAGCGCTAGACCCAAAGCATGTGAGCGAACCATTCGCGATTTCCATAGGAAGGGATGGGCTAGCGACCGCGCAGGAACAGCCGATCCAGCTCCTGCATGGTAAGCCGAGTCCAGGTCGGGCGCCCGTGATTGCACTGGCCCGAGCGCTCGGTGGTCTCCATGTCGCGCAACAGCGCGTTCATCTCCGGCAGGGTCAGACGCCGGTTGGCGCGCACCGAGGCGTGACAGGCCATGGTGGCCAGCAGCTCGTTGCGCTGCTCCTCCACGCGCCGAGTGCTGCCCAGCTCGATCAGGTCGGCCAGCACGTCCAGCAGCAGCTGCCGCGCGTCCACACCTTCAAGCAGCGCGGGTATGCCGCGCAGGCTGACCTGGGTTGGCGCGACCCGCTGGAGTTCGAAGCCGAACTCGGCAAATGCCTGCGGCTGGGACTCGACAAAATCCGCCTCCCGAGCACTCATTGCAACGCTCTCCGGCAGCAGCAGCGCGACCGAACGAATCCCCTCGCCGCCTTGTGCTGTCTTCAGGCGCTCGTAGCCGATGCGCTCGTGGGCGGCGTGCATGTCGACAATGATGAGGCCGTCAGCCGCCGCACTCAGGATATAGACGCCGTGCAGCTGCGCGAGCGCGAAGCCAAGTGGCGGGACATCGCTACCGGCGGTTGCGGCCGATCCGGCATCGATGGCGGCGGCCGGCGGTGCGCCGTAGAGCGCCGCGTACGTGGCCATCTGCTCGCGCACCGGCAGCGCAAAGCTGGACTGCCCTGAGCTGGGTCGCCACGCAACCGACCCGCCGAGCGGCTGACTGACCGAAGTCGACGCCCCAGCGACCGACGGTTGCACCAGTCCGTCACCTGCGCCAACGATGGCCTCGCCCGCCGCCCGCACCGAACCCGCGCGGGTCTGCGCCAGCGCCTCGTGGAGACTGCGAAAGATGAACTCGTGCACCAGACGGCCATCGCGAAAACGGACCTCGTGCTTGGCCGGATGGACGTTCACGTCGACTCGTCTGGGGTCAATGTCGAGGTACAGCACAAAGGCCGGATGGCGGCCGTGGAACAGCACGTCGGCGTATGCCTGGCGCACCGCATGGGTCACCACCCGGTCGCGCACGGCGCGCCCGTTGACGTAGAAATACTGCTGGTCGGCCTGCGAACGCGAGGCGGTTGGCAGGCCGATCCAGCCGCGCAGCTGCAGTCCGGACGCTTCGTGCTCGAGCGCCAGGCACTGACTGGCAAAGCCATCGCCGAGGGCATCGGCAAGGCGCCGCAGTCGGCCCTCCGGGTCGATCGCCGGTCGATAGCTGCGGACCTGCTTGCCGTTGTGCTGCAGCTTCAAGGCGCGTGCCATGTGGGCCAGCGCCAGCGTCCGCAGCAATTCGTCGACGTGGGCGAACTCGGTGCGTTCTGCGCGCAGAAATCGTCGCCGCGCCGGAACGCTGTAGAACAGGTCGCGCACCTCCACCGTGGTGCCCACCGGATGCTGGGCTGGCTGGGCCGGCTGGCTACGGCCATCCTCGACGTCAACCCGCGTCGCGTGCTCGGCCTGTGCAGTGCGCGAGGTCAGCGAAAACCGGGAGACGGCAGCGATCGAAGGCAGCGCCTCGCCCCGAAATCCGAGGGTGAGGACGCCCTCAAGATCATCCAGCGAGGCAATCTTGCTGGTCGCGTGCCGGGTCAGCGCCAGCGGCAGCTCGTCGGCGGCGATACCTGCGCCGTCGTCGCGCACTCGAATAAGGCGCACGCCGCCTTCCTCAAGTTCGATCTCGACCCGCGTCGCGCCGGCATCCAGCGCGTTCTCCACCAGTTCCTTGACCACCGACGCGGGCCGCTCGACCACTTCGCCGGCGGCAATCTGATTGATCAGGACTTCGGGCAGCGCGCGAATTGACACGGCGGGAGCGGTGGACGCAGGAGGAGCGGCAGTCTACCCGTTTGGGCGCGGCAGACCCCAGCTTGCCAGCCGCTCTGAACCCAGAGATTCAGCCCGGCCCACCCGGAATGCGCAGCCGTTCGCCCACCCGCACCACGTCGCCCCGCAGGCTGGCGGAATTGGCCGCCCGCAGTAGCGCCAGCGGCACGTTGTGGCGGCTGGCAATCAGACTCAAGGTCTCGCCGCGACTCACCACATGCTCACGCCCGCGAGGCGCCTGGACGTTGTTGGCCAACCAGGTGCCCGGCGGCGGTTGAACGTGAAAATAGTCGCGCACGCCATCGCGGATAGCGGCCGCCAAGCGCCGCCGATAGACCGGATCATTGAGCTTGCGCTCTTCGTCAGGATTCGAGATGAAGGCCGTCTCGACCAGCATGGAAGGGACATCGGGTGAACGCAGCACTACAAAATTGGCGTGCTCGACGTTCGGCTTGTGCGCATTGCCAACCCGCTTCAGGGCAGCGAGCACGTTGCCGGCGGCATCTTTTGAGCCCTTCATCGTGGCGCTCTGCGACAGATCCAGCAGGACCGCGGCGAGCGTGTTGTCCTTGCCCTCAAAGCTTACGCCGCCGACCAGATCCGACGCGTTCTCGCGGTCTGCCAGCCAGCGCGCCGCCTCGCCCGACGCGCCACGGGTGGACAGAACGTAGACCGATGCACCGGCCGCCGCTTGCCGGTGAAAGGCATCGGCATGAATCGAGACAAACAGGTCGGCCTTGGCTTCGCGAGCCTTGCGATAGCGCTTCTGCAGCGGAATGAAGTAATCACCGTTGCGGACCAGATACGCCGTCATGCCCGGCTCGGCGTCAATCTTTTTGGCCAGTTCACGCGCCACCGCCAGCGTGATGTTTTTCTCCCAGACGCCGGTGGGACCGCGCGCACCCGGGTCTTCTCCGCCGTGTCCGGCATCGATGGCAATCACCACATCCCGATCGCTTGACGGCAAGGCCTGCGCCACCGTGCGGGCGGGAGTGGGTGTGGCCGACTCGGGATACAGGTCAACCACCAGCCGGTAGCCGAGCTTCTCGGCGGGTGTCAGCAGGAAGCTGCGCGGCTTGACGCTCTCGGTCAGATCAAACACGACCCGCAGGTCGCTGTCACCCAGAGGTCCGGTGCGCACGCCCCTGAGCAGCCCAGCGCCCTCGGCGGCACCAAAGCGCTTGCCCAGCGCGGTGGCTTTGACGTCCAGGACGACCCGATCAGGACCCGCCAGACCAAACATCTTGTAGTCCAGCGGACCCGATACATCGAACACCACGCGGGTGTACTCCGGGCCGGCCCAGACCCGCACCGCATCGATCTCGGCAGCCCAAAGAAAGGAGCTTCCGCAGAGCAGAAAGGCGGCGAGGAGGCGCTGAATAGCTGACGGATGCCTAGGCATGTTCCGGATTGAACGCCACACCGCTCAATAAATCAAGCAATTTATTCAATTAAATCCACGACCTGGACGACTTTCCTAGGAATTAGATGAGCACTTCTGACAGTCTGCTGCGCGATTTCCGGCAGCAACCCGGTCAGTCCGTCGCAAGGCTGGCGAGCCAGCGCTGGCCTGCGGGCGTCACGCCATCGAGCCGCGCCTCACGCCCCTCGTGGACGGCACCCAGGCTGATCCGCAGGTCAACCGGCGGCAGCTGCCCCGCGCCGCGCTGCGGCCATTCAACCAGCCACAGGCGCGATCCGACGGCAAGCTCATCCAGCGCCAGATACTCCAACTCCTCCGGATCGCTGATCCGGTACAGGTCGAGGTGGGCGCATTCGCCACCGTCGGCCAATGGATAGCGCTCGATCAAGGCGTAGGTTGGGCTGCGGATGGGCCCGGTCACTCCGAGCCGCCGAAGCATGGCGCGTGCCAGGCTGGTCTTGCCGGCACCCAGATCGCCCTCGAGAAACACCACGGCGGACAGGTCAGGCGGCAATGCGTCAGCCAGCGCGGCGCCGAATCGGTCGGTCGCCTCGGGATCGCCCAGGCTGACGTGAAATGACGCCGTCATCCGTCGCGGCCATGCACACGGCAGGCCGCCCGCAAAGCGCGTTCGCCGCGCAGCCAGGGCAACAGATCGGAGGCCAGCAGGCCGCGCTGGCCGCCCTCGGCGGCAGCAGCATCCCCGGCAACCGCGTGCAGCAGTGCGCCCAGGCTCGCGGCGTCAAACGCTGCCAGGCCCTGCGCCAGCAGCGCTGCAATAACACCGGTCAACAGGTCGCCCATGCCGCCGCTGCCCATGCCGGGGTTACCGGCGCGAATCGCGATCGGCGGACGCCCAAGTTCGCCCACCAGCGTGCCGGCGCCCTTCAGCACTACGACCGCGGCATAGCGTTCAACCAGCGCCGCCAGTGCGCCGAAGCGATCCCGCTGCACGTCTGCGGTGGATATCCCGAGCAGGCGCCCGGCCTCGCCCGGATGCGGAGTGAGAATGCAGCCCGGCACGCGTCGCGGGTCGGCCGCGAGCAGGTTGAGCGCGTCCGCATCCAGCACCATCGGCCGACGCTCATTGATCAAGGCGGCATAGAGTTTGCGGCCCCAGGTCGCCTGCCCCAGACCCGGCCCCAGCGCGATCACGCTCGCCCGCCCGGTGCTGGCCGGCAGCACACCGCTTTCGGTGCCCACGCACATGCATTCAGGACGCGCTGCCAGTAACGCCCCGACGTGCTCCACCCGGGTCAGCGCAGTCACCAGCCCGGCACCGCTCCGCAGCGCCGCCTCAGCGCACAACCGCAGCGCCCCGCCAGCACCAAGGTCGCCACCCACCGCGAGCACATGACCGTGGTCGCCTTTGTGGCCGTTGGGACGACGCCTGGGCAGCAACGCAAGCGCGGCCGCGTCAATGGCAGCTGCACTGGACGACTGGCCGGCAAACGCCGCAGCCGGAACGCCAAGGTCAGCCGCCCGCAACTCACCCACTGCGTCAAGCGCCGGCCCGGTAAACAGGCCGCGCTTTGCGGCGATGAAGGTCAGCGTCAGCGTTGCGCGCAGCGTAGCGCCTGGCGTGGCACCGGATTGCGCATCAACTCCGCTGGGCACATCCAGCGCCAGGCACGGCAGGGCCGACCGGTTGAGCGCCTCGATCAGCGCAGCCGCACGCGCATCCGGAGCGCGATCCAAACCGATGCCAAACAGGCCGTCTACCAGCAGATCGGCGGCCGGCAGCGCGGCGCCCTCCTCGAAGAGCGATGTGCTGCCGCCCGCAGCCAGCCAGTCGTCCTGAGCCTGCCGGGCGTCAGCGCTGCGCGGAGGCCGGTCGTCCAGCGTCAGGACGCTCGCGTGCAGCCCGGCGGATTGCGCCAAGCGGGCCAGCACGTAGCCGTCGCCGCCGTTGTTGCCATTGCCGCAGACCACCAGCAGCGCGTTTGCCTGGGGCCAGCGTTCGCGCAGGGTGTCGAGCGCCGCTTGGGCGGCCCGGGTCATCAGCGTATAGCCCGCTATGCCGCCAGCAATTGCAGCGGCGTCGATGGCGCGTACCGCGTCGGTGGAGTAAAGCAGCTGGGAATCTCGCATCCGCCCGATTCTATACTCGTGTCCATGAGCAACCGCGACGTTCCGCCTCCGACCTCCATCGACCACGACGCGCTGGCCGCGTCAATCCGCGCCTGGGGTCAGGAGCTTGGCTTCCAGGCAGTTGGAATTGCCGCACCCGAGCTGTCCGGCGACGAAGCCCATTTGCTGCGCTGGCTCGCGGCCGGCCACCACGGCGAGATGGACTACATGGCTCGTCACGTCAGCACACGGGCGCATCCAGAGGCGCTGGTCGCCGGCACGCTGCGGGTGATTTCGGCACGGATGGATTACTTTCCTGACGCGAAAGACGCTTGGCAGGTACTCGAAGATCCGGACCTGGCTTTTGTGTCGCGCTATGCGTTGGGCCGTGACTATCACAAGCTGCTGCGGCGGCGTCTACAGCAGTTGGCCAGCCGCATCGAGGCATTGATCGGCCCCTTCGGCTACCGCGTATTCACCGACTCGGCGCCGGTGCTGGAGAAGGCGCTGGCGCGCAACGCCGGCCTCGGCTGGATCGGCAAGCACACCAACCTGATTGATGCGCGCAGCGGCTCATGGTTCTTTCTGGGCGAGATCTACACCGACCTGGCGCTACCGGCGGACACTCCGACCGGGGAGCACTGCGGCACCTGCACCCGCTGCATTCCCGCCTGTCCGACCGGCGCCATCCTCGCGCCCTACCGGCTCGACGCACGACGCTGCATCTCGTACCTCACCATCGAGCTGCAAGGCAGCATCCCGACCGAATTGCGGCCGCTGATGGGCAATCGCATCTACGGCTGCGACGACTGCCAGCTGGTCTGCCCTTGGAACAAATTTGCCCGGCTGAGCGCCGAGCCGGACTTCCGGGTTCGTCATCGGCTGGATGGCGCCTCGCTGATTGAGCTGTTCAGCTGGGACGAGGCGCAGTTCATGGCCAACACGGAGGGGTCGGCCATCCGCCGCATCGGCTGGGAGCGCTGGCTGCGCAACATTGCCGTCGCGCTGGGCAACGCACCACGCAGTGCCGCCACGGTCGAGGCGCTGCAGGCGCGGCGGGAACATCCCTCAGCCCTGGTGCGCGAGCATGTGGCGTGGGCGCTGGCGCGGCATGCGGCTAGCGCCGCGCCCGAATTTCCTGCAGCAGGTAACGGGTAACGGGGTCCTCCGCGTCGCCGTCGCCAGTCACGGCCGGCAGCAGATCGGAGGCAATCTTCTTGCCCAGCTCAACGCCCCATTGGTCAAACGCGTTGATGCCCCAGAGCACCGATTGCGCATAGACCGAATGCTCGTACATGGCCAGCAGAGCGCCCAACGACTGCGGCGTCAGCGCATCGAGGAGCAGCATCGTGCTTGGCCGACTGCCCGGATAGCGACGATGTGGGTCGGCACTGTTGGCGCCGTTGGCGAATGCTTCCGACTGCGCCAGCAGATTGGCCAGCAGAACAGCATGCGAATGCGGGTAGGCGTGATCGGGGCGGACCACGCCGATGAAGTCGGCCGGCACGCTGTCGGTTCCCTGGTGCAGCGCCTGAAAAAAACTGTGCTGGCTGTCAGTACCGGGCGCACCCCAGATCACCGGCACGGTGGCCCCGTCGACCGGCGTTCCGTCGACGTGAACCGACTTGCCGAGGCTCTCCATCACCAGCTGCTGCAGATACGCGGGAAGCCGAGCCAAACGATCATCGTAGGGCAGGATCGCCTGGGTTGAGAGGCCCAGCGCGTTGCGGTTCCACACCGACGCCAGTGCGTGCCAGACGGGCAGGTTCCGCTCGATTGGTGCTTCCAAGACGTGGCGATCCATCAGCGCCGCGCCGGCCAGCAGCTCCGCGTACGACTCGGCGCCCAGCGCCAGGCGCGCCGAGAAGCCCACCGCCGACCACAGCGAGTAGCGCCCACCCACCCAGTCCCACATCGGCAGAATCTGGCTCGCCGGCACGCCGAATGCAACCGCGCGTCCGACGTTGGCGCTGACGCCCAGCAGGCGCCGATCATCGCCCATCCAGTCGCGCAGAATGCCGCCGTTAATCAGTGTCTCCTGGGTGGAGAAGGTCTTGGATACCAGCACCACCGCCGTTCGCGATGGATCCAGCCGGCGCAGCAGATCCTGCGCGGCGTGACCGTCGACGTTGCTGAGAAAGTGGAGTCGGAAGCGACCGTCGGCGTCGTTGCGCAAGGCGTCGACGACAAACCGCGGCCCGAGATCAGAGCCGCCGATGCCAACGTTGATTACATCGGTGACGTCGCTGTCAGACAGGTGCGCAGCCAGCCGGTCGGCCAGTGGCGCGACTGCCAGCGCCTGGGCCCTTGCGGCTGCAGCGACCGGGCCATTGCCCACATCGGAGCGCAGCGCCGTGTGCAGCGCCGGACGGCGCTCGGTGGAATTGACCAGATCGCCGTCGACCAGACGGCGGAAGGCGTGCGGAAGCGCCGCGTCACGGGCCATCTGCTGCAGCGCCTGCCAGGCCTGCGCATCGACCCGCTGACGTGCCAGGCTGGCGTGAATGGGGCCAACGCGGAGCGCCATTGCGTCGACCCGCTGGGGGTCTGCTGCCACCAGGTCCGGCAGGCGACGATCAACCAACCGGCCGGCATGCGACGCAAGTCGCTGCATCCACGGTGCAGAACGCATGGGTTCACCCCTTGGCTTGTTGCCAATTAACAACAGTCGAGCTGCCGATCAGGAGCCACCGGGAGCCAAACGACGAACAAAAAAAACCCTCGCTGTTGCCAGCGAGGGTATAAGCGGAGTGACGATACCAAAGTTGCGCCCTGTGTGGCCGGGAGCGCGCAGAGCGCGGCAGGTCCGACCACGTGGCAAAGATACGACACCTTTTGGAAAAACACAACACCTTTTTGCACTTTCGCAACGAACCGCGAAAGTGGCTCGACAGATTCCCTGGACACCGTTGAGCTGGATTGCGCACCCACCGACCGCTGAACGCGCATTGGCCGGATGCTGAAGCCATGACACTCACCAATCAGCGCTCACCCATCGCCACATTGTCGATCAGCCGGGTGGTGCCAAGCCGCGCGGCAATGAGGGCAACCAGCCGCGTCTGCTGGGATGCCGGCACCGGCCCCCAAAGGCTCTCGTCGAGTCGATCCTCGATGCGCAGCGCCGCGTAATCGGGATCGAAACCCGCCTCGCGCAGCCCGACCATCGCTGCCGCTTCAATCGCCTGAGCAACCCGACCATCCGCTGCCGCCCCCAGCATCTCTTCCAGGCACTGCCGGATTCGCGGCGCCAGCGCGCGCTGCTGCTGATCGAGATACTGGTTGCGGGAGCTCATCGCCAGACCATCCTTTTCGCGATAGGTAGGCGCTGCCTCGATCTCGACCGGAAGCGAGAGATCAGCAACCAGGTGCCTGATCAGCTGCAGCTGCTGCAGGTCCTTGCGGCCAAACAGCGCCAGGTCCGGCTGGACCATCGTCAGCAGCCGAACCACCACAGTCGCAACGCCATCGAAGTGGCCAGGTCGGTGGGCGCCACAAAGCACACTCGACAATCCCGGCACTTCGACTCGCACCGCACGATCAACCCCAAGCGGATACATGACCTCGACACCAGGGCGGAACAGAAGGTCACAGCCGGCCGCGAGCAATCCCGCTTCATCGGCCGCCGGCGTTCGTGGGTAACGAGCCAAATCCTCGTTTGGCCCAAACTGCGTCGGGTTCACGAACACGCTGGCCACCACGCGCCGAGCACGGGCGCGGGCACGGGTGATCAGGCCCAGGTGGCCAGGATGCAGATTTCCCATGGTTGGGACAAACGCGACGCGCTCGCCCGCAGCGCGCCAGCCTGCGATGCGCTCGCGCAGAGGCGCCAGCGTCTCGACAATCTCCAGTGACTCACTCAAACCCGTGCGCATCCGCCGGGAACGAGCCATCGCGAACCGCCTGCACATAGATCTCGAAGGCCGCCGCCACGCTGGCGGCACCGCTCAGAAAGTCGCGAACGAAGCGTGGCCGCTTGCCGGGCGTCACGCCGAGCACGTCGTGCATGACCAGCACCTGTCCATCACAGGCGGCGCCGGCACCGATGCCGATGACCGGTATCGGGCTCTCGGCGGTGATGTCGGCCGCCAGACCGCGCGGCACGCATTCCAGCACCAGCAGCTCGGCGCCAGCCTCAACTACCGCCCTGGCATCGAGGCGAAGCCGCGCAGCGACGGACTCATCGCGACCCTGGACACGATAGCCGCCCAACCGGTGCACCGACTGCGGCGTGAGGCCCAGGTGAGCACACACCGGAATGTCCCGCTGAGCAAGAAACTGGATGCTGTCGAGAACCGGTCCGGCGCCCTCCAGCTTCACCATCGCAGCGCCACCCTCGGCGACCAGGCGGCTTGCGGTGTCCAGTGCGCGAGCTGGCGTTGCATAGCTTTGGAACGGCATATCGGCGAGCAACAGCGCGCGCTTCAGGCCGCGTGCAACGGCCGCGCAGTGATACACCATGTGATCCACGGTCACCGGCAGGGTGCTTGAGTGGCCCTGAACCACCATGCCGAGCGAGTCCCCGACCAGAACAATATCGACGCCTACCGCGTCCATGCAGGACGCAAAACTTGCGTCATAAGCCGTCAGCATCGCAATGCGAATGCGCTCGGCCTTCATTCTTCTCAGCCCGGGAACGGTGACGGGCACGCGCGGAAAATCTGCGGTGTACATAGCGTGGCGGGCGGCTGGACAGCGCCTAGACTAGCGCCTCGACACCTGCACAATCCACTGTGCGCAGCAGCTCGCACAGGGCCCCGCGTCCGGGCACCGTCAGCGCCGGTGCAATCTCAGCCAAAGGCACGAGCACAAAGGCGCGCTGGTGCAGATGTGGATGCGGCACAGTAAGGCCCGAACTCCGCTGGACCAGGTCGCCAAACAGCAGCAAATCCAGATCCAGCGTTCGCGGCCCCCACCGCTCACCGCGCTCCCGTCCAGCATCGCGCTCGATGCGCAGCAGCCCGTCGAGCAGGCGGAGTGGCGCAAGCGTGGTTACCAGTTCGGCAACCGCATTGAGGAAAGCCGGCTGCGCCTCGACGCCCCACGGCGGCGACCGATAGAGGCTGGAGTGGCGCACCAGCCGCGATTCCGGCAAGGTCGCGAGCGCACCTAAAGCGTTCCGCAGCTGCGCCTCGGGCGCACCGATGTTGGCGCCGAGTCCAATGTAGGCGGTGACCGCGCCGACCATTTGCAGTTCGGACGAAATCTGATCGAACCTATTCGCCGGCCGCCCGGTCCGGCTTGCGCCGGCGACGGCGCTTGTGTGGAGCGGCGACTTCCACATCGACCGCCGCGGCCAGGCGCTCAGCCAGTCCATCGGCATCCAGCACCTGCGCATCGCGCCAGAATGCAAGCTCGTCAGCCAGCTCCGGCACCACGCTGGCACGCAGCTCGAGGAAATCAAAGGCCGCCCGGAATCGCGGGTGAGCAAGCAGGCGCATTACACGCTTGCGCTGTCGCACCGAGAATCGCGACTGCATCCACCAGATCTCCTGCAGCGGAGTGCCGAACCGGCGTGGAATGGCAATCCGCTCGACCTGTCGCAGCAGCACCCGGTCAGCCGCACGTTGCTCCGCCACCGCCAGTTCAAATCGATCAGAGAGCATCCGCTGCAGGGCATCGGCATACGCTGGCCACAGCAGCGCAGCGAACAGGAAGGTTGGGGTGACCGGCTTGCCCTCGCGAACCCGACCATCGGTGCTGCGCAGGCCTTCAAGAACCAGCGTCCTGCAGCGGCCACTGGCATCGGACTTCAGCGCCCGACAGGTGTCGGGCAGCAGCACCTCGAGCAGACCGTGCTGCTCAAGCCCCTTGAAGCCCGCCTCGGCGTGTCCGGCCAAAAACAGCTTGAGCGACTCATCGAAGAGGCGCGCGCTGGAGGATTCCTGCAGCAGTCCGGCCAGCCTTGGAATCGGCTCGGCGGTCGCGGGATCGATCACGAAGTCGAGCTTCGCCGCAAACCGCACCGCCCGCATCATCCGCACTGGGTCTTCCCGGTAGCGCAGGTCGGGATCGCCGATCAAGCGCAGCACGCGGCGTTCGACGTCGTCGAACCCCCCCACAAAATCGCGCACCGAGAAATCCTCGATGGCGTAAAACAGGGCGTTGGCGGTGAAGTCACGCCGAACCGCGTCCTCCTCGATGCTGCCGTAGATGTTGTCGCGCAGCAGCCGGCCACCGTCCTCGGTTTCGCGATCGCCGCTGCCATCGTCAGACGCTGCCCGAAAGGTCGCCACCTCGATGATCTCGCGGCCGTACACCACGTGCGCCAGCCGGAACCGCCGGCCGATGAGTCGGCAATTGCGGAACAGCCCGCGGACCTGCTCCGGAGTTGCATCGGTGGCGATGTCGAAGTCCTTCGGTGCACCGCCAATCAGCAGGTCGCGCACCGCGCCGCCCACCAGATAACCCACAAAACCTGCCTCGCGCAGCTTGTAGAGAACGCGCAGGGCATTGGGGCTGATCTGCTTGCGCGAGATGCAATGGTTTTCGCGCGGAACCACCACGGATGTGGTGCGGATTTCGTTGATTACGGCTTGCACCAGGTTGTAATGCTCAATAGAGGCGGTCGGATTCGCCGCGGGAGGACGGTATGTTGGGTGTCTAGCTTGACCCACCACCCGACGTGCGCGAACTGCAGTGCATTGCACCCAGGCAGTTCCTTTCGTTATCCTATCGGCTCTACAGCGCGTAGATCAACGAGCGCGTGGACACCGCGCTCCCTTCGTCTAGCGGCCCAGGACACCGCCCTCTCAAGGCGGGAACACGAGTTCGAACCTCGTAGGGAGCGCCATTTCTTCTCCCGACAGCCCGCAGCACCTATCGGAAGCCCAGCTAGATGCCCTTCGTCGTGACCGAGAGCTGCATCAAGTGCAAGTACACCGATTGTGTGGAAGTATGCCCGGTGGACTGCTTTCACGAAGGTCCCAACTTTCTCGTGATCGATCCCGAGGAGTGCATCGACTGCACGCTGTGCGAGCCGGAGTGTCCGGTCAACGCGATCTACCCCGAGGACGACGTGCCGGCAGGCCAGGAAGGCTTCATCGCCCTCAATGCCGACCTCTCGAAAGCGTGGCCGGTGATTGCCACCCGTAAAGAAGCTCCTGCCGATGCGAAGGAATGGGAAGGCAAGTCCGACAAGCTCCATCTGCTCGAGCGCTAAGCCGGGAACAAACCCGTCGGCCGCCTCAGCCGACCCGGCCCGGCCGGCGTAAAGAGCATGCGCCGACCCTCTGGCCGACGCACGCAGGCTCCGTGACTCAGCTCAATCTTCCGCGCAGAGCCGCCAGCAGCGTGCCAGCCGCGCCGCCGGTCACCTCCTTGCCAGCCGCATCCACCGCACTGACCCGGCTCTGCTCGCCGTCGCGCGAGACCCGGATCAGAAACTCGGCGCCATCAAAGCGCACGTTATAGGCGCTGAGGATCTGCGCCCGCTCGACGATCTCCACGCCCGCGGTGCGTTCCAGGGCTATGCCTAGCCGACGCCAGGTGGACTCGACGCTGTCGCCGACCGGAAATGGCCCACTGGCGACGATGGGTGGCGTTGACGCCGCGGCAGCTGCGCCCGCGGACGCAGCGGGGCGGGCCGCCGCGACCCCATCCGGAATAGCCATTGCCGGATCGGCCCGCGGCGTGTCCAGGTCGGGCGGAACCTCAAGCGCGCGCCCTTCGCTCGCATTTTCATAGAAACTTTTGCCGCGAATCCAGCTACAACCGCTGGCGCCAAGAACAAACGCTGCCAGGACGGCACAGCTGAGCGCACGCAACGGAAAACTCTGCATCGTAGACATACTCCGGAATGACTGGGCGGCGCTGCGCAGACCACCGACCTCAGGTCGACAGCGAATGCTCCAGCGCGCTGACGGCGGCGGCCAATTCTGGCAGTCCTCCGCGCAGCTCGGGAGGCAAGGGTAGCAGGGGCAAGCGCACCTCGTCTGCGCACAGGCTTAACTGGGACAGTATGGCCTTGAGCGGAATCGGATTTGGCGCACTGCCCAGAAAGGCATAGAGGCCATGCAGGTCGACATCCAGTCGCTGCGCAGCGGCCTGATCGTCGCTGCGGGCAAGCGCGCACAGCCGGGCGAAGGCGCGCGGAGCCACGTTTGAAGCAACCGATATCACGCCGTCTGCGCCGGCCTGCAGCGCCGCCAATGCGGTCGGGTCGTCGCCACTGAGCACAGCGAACCCGGGCCGGGCCAAATGCAGCAGCGCACGGATGCGGTCGAGGTCAGGCAGCGCTTCCTTGATGCCAATAACGCCGTCGAGCGCAGCCAGCCGTTCGACCGTTGCCGGCAGCACGTCCACCGCAGCGCGCGACGGCACGTTGTAGAGCACGATCGGGAGCCCGCCGGCCTGCGCGACCTGCGAGAAGTGGACGTAGAGGCCCTCCTGGGTCGGTCGAACATACGGCGGCGCGACCACCAGCGCGATATCGATCCCGCAGGCCTTGGCACACTTGACCTGGTCGATGGTGCGATCTGTCCCCGACAGGCCACATCCGGCAAGAACCGGAACGCGCTCGGCTGTTGCCATCACCACGGCCCGAAGCAGCGCCTCAAACTCATGCGCCGCAAGCATGGCGGCCTCGCCAGTGGATCCGGCCACCACCAGACCCCGCGTGCCGCCCTCGATCTGACGCTCGACCAGCGGCCCGACCCGCGAAAAATCGATTTCGCCGCCGAGCCCGAATGGCGTCGCCAAGGCGGTGATGCTGCCGGATAGCTGCAATGTGGGAGTTCCTCAAGAGTTCGCCGCCGGATGTTACTTGCGGCGTGGAATGACGGGCAAGTATTCTGACCGCGCGCGGGGCGCTCTGCTGGCTCCCTCGCCGTCGCGTGTGACATGCCGCATGCGCCGCCTCACGCAGCTGATCTGGAATGCCTGCCTTGTCCGAGTCTCCGCAGCGCCCGAACACGAACGAGAACTTCCTGCTCATCAACGCATTCGCGACGCACCCCGACTCTCCCCTGCTGTCGGTATCGCGCAAGATCGCCGACTCCGGCTGCAACCTCTACGACGCCCGCCTGGCAACGGTCGGTCGCGACGTCTCGGTGCTTGCGCTGGCGGTCGGTTCCTGGGACGCGGTCGCCAAACTGGAATCCTCGCTGGCCCGGCTTGAGCGCGAAGAAGGTATTCGCCTGCTCAGCTACCGGACTGGCGCCAAGCCGCTGCAAAGCAACCTGCTGCCTTACATTGTCGAAGTGGTGGCGGCCGACAAGCCCGGCATTCTGTTCCAGCTGGCCGACTTCTTTGATCGGCAGGGAATAACCATCGAGAACCTGCAGTCGTCACGCTACCGGGCGATGCAGACGGGTGCAGACATGTTCTCGGCTCAGATCACCGTGGGCATACCCTCCAGCATGCATATTGCCGCCCTGCGCGACGACTTTCTCGAGTTCTGCGACCATCTCAATCTCGACGCCATCATGGACCCCATGAAGTACTGAGGATCGCTGCATGCTCACCGTTGGCGACCGCGTCCCCGATCTTCCGATACAGCGCGTCCATGGCGGCGCTGGCAGACTCTCCGATTACGCTGGCGGCTGGCTGGTCGTGTACTTCTACCCCAAGGACAACACGCCCGGTTGCACCACGCAAGGCGTGGACTTCAACGCCTTGCTGCCGCGCTTCCGGGAGCTGGGGGCAGAGGTTCTGGGGGTTTCTCGCGACTCCCTGACGTCGCATCAGAACTTCTGCACCAGGTTCGGCTTCAGGATTGATCTGGTGTCAGACGGCGATGAGGCCGTTTGCCGTGCGTTTGATGTGATCCACGAGAAATCGATGTATGGCCGGAAGATGCTTGGCATCGTTCGCAGCACGTTCCTGATTGATCGACAGCAGGTCGTCCGCCAGGTCTGGAGCCCGGTCAAGGTCAAAAGCCACGCAACGGCAGTGCTCGACGCACTCGAGTCCGCCCAGCAGTGACGCCGGCAGCCCCTGCCCGGCTCCGTCCGCCGCGCACTCGCCGCGGCCGCTCAGTGCCCGCCCTCCCCCAAGGAAATTGACGCCCGATGATGACCCGGAGCAAGCGCATCTACGTGCTCGACACCAACGTGCTGATGCACGACCCGACTGCCCTTTTCAAGTTCGAGGAGCACGATGTGTTCCTGCCAATGATGGTGCTGGAGGAGCTCGACGCCTCCAAGAAAGGGCACTCGGAAGCCAGCCGCAATGCGCGGCAAGTGAGCCGATTCATCAACGAACTGATCGAGGCCGGCAACGGCGGGCCGATCGAGGACGGCCTAAAGCTGCAGCGGCCCAAAGAGCTCAAACTGCGCGCTGGCCCCGGCAGCGGTCGGCTGCTGTTCCAGATCCAGCCGGTGTCGCCTGGCCAGCGGTTTGGCACGGTCCTGCCGGACAACCAGATTCTTGGCGCGATTCTCGCGCTGCGCGAAGCGCGTCCCGGCGAGCACGTCGTGCTGGTGTCCAAGGACATCAACCTGCGCATCAAGGCGTCGATATGCCAGGTGCCTGCCGAAGACTACGAGAACGACCGCGCGCTGGACGACTTCAGCCTGCTGTATGCCGGCGCACGCGAACTGCCCACCGACTTCTGGGACCGACACGAGAGTGACCTGCGCTCGTGGAGCGAGCGCGGCCGCACGTTCTACGAGCTGCAGCAGCTGCAGGATGAAGACTGGTATCCGAACGAGTTCCTCTACCTGCCCGGCGATGACGAGGTCGAACTCAAGGTGCATCGGATCGACGGTGACCGGGTGGTGCTGCAGATTGTCGACGACTACCGCCACAGCCAGCATGCGGTGTGGGGCATTCTGGCGCGCAATCGCGAACAGAATTTCGCCATCAACGCCCTGATGGATCCAGATATCGACTTCGTCACCCTGCTGGGCACCGCCGGCACCGGCAAGACGCTGCTGGCACTGGCTGCCGGCATGGCGCAGACCATGGACCAGCAGCGCTATCGCGAAATCATCATGACCCGCGCCACCGTTTCGGTAGGCGAGGACATCGGCTTCCTTCCAGGCACCGAAGAGGAAAAGATGACGCCGTGGATGGGCGCCCTCACCGACAACCTGGAGGTGCTGACCCACAACCAGGAAGGCGGCGCCTGGGGACGCGCTGCCACCAACGATCTGCTCGCCTCGCGGATCAAGATCCGGGCCATGAACTTCATGCGCGGGCGCACCTTTCTCAGCCGCTGGATCATCATCGACGAAGCACAGAACATGACGCCCAAGCAGCTCAAGACGCTGATCACCCGCGCCGGCCCGGGAACCAAGATCGTTTGCCTCGGCAACGTCGAGCAGATCGACACGCCCTACCTCACCGAAACCACGTCGGGACTGACCTACGCGGTGGATCGCTTCAAGAGTTGGGCGCATTCGGCCCACATCACGCTGCGTCGGGGTGAGCGCTCGCGGCTGGCGGACTTCGCCTCCGAATCGCTCTGAGCGACTGCGACAGCCGCACCCAATCCGCGTCAGGGCGCTGCGGCGCCCTCTACGCGGTAGTCCTCGTAGGACTTTTCTTCGACATAGGCTGAGCCGAGCGCGAGATTGATCTCGCGCTTGATTCGCGCCCGGTCGTCGTTCTCGAAGTACACCGCGCGCGCCAGACGTACGAACTCGGCGTCGAAAGCCTGAGCCTTTTCCTGCACGCGGATGTCGTCCTCGATCGCCCACAGCCGCTCATTCACCGCCTTCAGCGCTGCGCGCAGACCGCTGATGTCGTGACCGGAGGCCGGTGCCGCCGACCAGGTCGACTGCAGTGCCTGCAGCTCGTTGCGGACGTTGGCGAGCTTGGCGGCGTCGCGCATGCGTTCGGACTTGATCTCAAGAATGGCGATCTTGTCGAGCAGTTCGCCAAACGATACTGGGACCAGAATTTCAGACACCGCAAACCTCCGCCGTGCATTCGGCTTGGGTAGACCACAGCTGGGAACGTCGTGCTGGAAAAACGGGCGCGGCGGGAGAGACTCGCTACACGCGTCAGGCGGCAGCGGACAGTCGGCGGAGAGGCATTGACTCGAACCCTCGTCCCGACAACACCGTGAACCGGACCTCGAGCCCCCGGGAAACCGAGGGCCACAAAGACGGCGTGAGTGTAGCCTCTCAACCCGCATGTTTCATGAATCTCGCGCGATGATCGCGCAGTATGTTGTCCGCACAGGGGAGTTTTCGCAGTCAGTGATATCGCCCGATACGCTGCTCCTACCGCCGCATGCTCGAGCGAGCGCTCGCCGCGGCCGCACGACTGGATACCCCGCACCTTGCGGCCGATCAGCTAACACCCCTCGCGCGGCCGACCGCTCAACGCGAGCGTGACCGCAGGCACCCGCACCGAATCATCGATACCAGCGAGCTGCCGATCACCGATGTGACCCGACGCAGTGGTCGGCGCTACGTGCGGGTGCTGCATAAAACCGCTGACGAACCGCAGGTTCATGGCCCAAACGAGCGCCAGTGCGCTATGCGCGCTGGCCGGGAATCCCGCAACGAAGCTTCCAGGGGGAGTGGCGGAGAGGCAGGGGCGAGGCGGGCCGCTGATGAACCGCAGGTTCATGGCCCAAACGAGCGCCAGTGCGCTATGCGCGCTGGCCGGGAATCCCGCAACGAAGCTTCCAGGGGGAGTGGCGGAGAGGGAGGGATTCGAACCCTCGTCACGGTAAAACCGTGAACCGGATTTCGAGTCCGGCGCATTCGACCACTCTGCCACCTCTCCGCGGTGCTTCCCGGATCGAGCAGGAAGGGCGCGGAGCATACACGGCTCGCGCGCCCGTTCACAAGGCGAATGTCCCGGGCAACTGTCCTCGACAACTCAGCCCGAGCTAATCAGCCCGCACGAATCAAGGGCCGGAGCTGCGCGCTCCCGCCTTCGGCTGAAAGAAGAAATCGCCGCTCTCATGACCAGCGAACTGGATTGGCGAGTACTCCGGCACCTGGCTGACCGGCGCATTCACCGCCGCCAGCGCCAGCGAGGAGGTGATCTCGCGATACAGACGCTGCGCCTCGAGCAGGCGGTTGTTGTCCTCCAGCGCGTTGAGGAAGGCGCGCGCGAAATAGGAATGCTTGCCACTGCCCGTGTCCGGCACCGGCTGCACGCCGCCCGAGGTCAGGGCCGTCCGGGCACGGCTGGCTGCGGCCGTCTTGACCCACGCAGTCCATTTCTCAGCCGTCAGCACGGCCGGGTCGAATGTCGCGACGGACGCCTGCGTCATCGCACCGGAGTAGCAGGAATCAGCCACCACCAGCACCTGCTTGGCCTTCATCGTTTCCAGAATCGAACTGATCGCGCTGTTCGATATCCACGTGTTGGAAAGCCCCGGCTGGCCGTCTACCGGAATCCAGTAGCCCTGCTGACCATCAGCGCTGAGCTCGCCGTGGCCGGCGTAATACACCAGCAGGTTGTCGTTCTCACTCAGGTTCTCGCGGGCGTCATTCAGCGCAGAAAGAATCTCGAACCGCGTGGCGTTGAGCAGCAGGTTGGTCTTGAAGCCGTAGCGATCACGCAGCATCTGGGCTACCGCGGTGGCGTCGTTCACCGCGCTTTGCAGCGCCACGAAACTGCCGCTCTGGTAGCTGTTGTTGCCAACCACAATCGCGTGATAGTTGCCCAGATTCACGCCGGAGGGCAGCGTCAGCAAGGGGTCGCCGGATGGCACGGAGGGTGAGCCCGCACGTGAGCCATCGGTCTGCGGAACCATGGTGAACGCAAGCGTCCCAGAACCGCCGCGCTTGTCGACCGCCGCGACCTGAACGACAGACCCGCCAGCCTGCACGTCAATGCTGGCGCGGAACAGTCCGTTCTCGCCCACCACCACGGGCGTGCCGTTGACCGTCAGCGAGGAAATCGCCTGCGGATTGGTCACCTTGCCGGTCAGCGACTGCCGCCCGGGCGCCCGCTGCAGCAGCGCCGCCGGCAGCGTGCCCGTGCCGCGCGTCAAGGTGAGCGGGGGGTCAATGATTTCAAGCGTCGGCGCAGCGGCCAGCAGCCCGCCGGTTGCGCTTGCCTGCTGTTCGAGCAGGCCGATCTGCGCCTGCTGCAGGCGAATCTCCGATTCGCGGGCCGCCAGCTGGTTTTCGAGCAGCTTCATGAGCTGCCAGTCCTCCTGCTTGCGACCTGCGGCCTGCGCTTCGAGTTGAACAATACGGTCTTCGTACTTTGACTTTTCCGCATCCAGCAATGACTGGTTGGAGGCAAGCTGCGCTTGCATTCCAACCGCACGCTCGCGAGCTTCCTCCAGCGAAACGGCCAGGTCTCCGGCCTGCCTCTCGATCTGCGCCAGCGCCTCCGGCGTGCCGCCGCTGCTCTTGACCGAGGCCTCTCGCGCCTTCAGTTCGACCAGCTGCGTCTGCACGTCCCGCTCGCGTTTGGCGGCGACCTCGCGTTCCGCGTTCAGCGCCGCGGTCAATCGCGCCACCTCATTTTCGCGCTCGCCCAGAGCGGCACGCTGCTGATCGACATCCCCGAAATCGGCACCGGTCGCCTTGCGCGCTTCGGCCAGCTTGGCCTGCATCTGACCCAGCTCCTGCTGCGCGCCCTGCAGCGCCTGCTTGCGCTGCTGGACTTGACTCTGCAGATCCCGCACCTGATTTCGCAGCGTTTCCGACTCTCGCTCGCGCTCCTCCACGGTCTGCTTCAGCGAACCGATCTCGGAATCCTTGGCCTCCAGCTGCACCTTCACCGTGGAGGCGAAAAGCAGATCGTCCCCAGTGACGCCTGACGCCTCGCGATAGAGGTTAAGCGCCTTGGTCTGGTCCTTTTCGACGCCCAGACCCTGCTCATACAGATAGCCAAGATTGGTCTTTGCGCGGCTGAACCCCTGCGTCGCAGACTTCTTGAACCACAGCGCGGCCAAGTCGTAGTCGGGCGCAATCCCCAGCCCTTTCAGATAGATCTCGCCGACATAGTTTTGTGCTTCGGCGCTGCCGGCGGTGGCCTGATCCATCCACACCTTGAGCGCCGTCTGGTAATTGGCGCGATCCATCGCCACGTACTCGCCGCCGCGGATCTCACAGTCCGCCTGGGTGGTGCGGATGGGTCGGCGCGCGCTCATGAAGGTCGCGGCGGCGCCAAGTTTGCGCACCTGCCCTGGCAACAGGCAGTCGACGATCATCATGTCCTCGGCGTTTCGCACCTTCGGCTTGGCCGCCTGCGCTTCATGCGTCGGAAACGCAGACGTGGCCATGACCAGCGCAGCAATAGCGGTAGGAAGCAGGGCACGGGCTGCCCAGCCGGTCGGTTGACGATTGATCGTACTCATGTCTGCATCCTCCTCAGGGAGCGCTGTTCGAGCGAGTGCGCGGAGTATACTGCGGCGACACGATTTCTGTTCAGCTGAGGGACACCATGGGGATTCCGATTTTCACGTTGGGCTCGAACGTTGCTCTGTTCGACGGGCTGCTGCGGCACTGCTTTCGAGCCACGCTCGCAGTGGGATTGCTGGCCGCGCCCGCGGTTGGTTCCGCGCAGACCATCTCCTTCACTGCAAGCGAATTCACGGTTTTCGTGGATGCCGGTGACGTGGTCGGCGCCGAAGTAGAGACCCGAGTGTTTGGCTACCCTGCCGGTGGCGGCACTCTGGTTTGGGACATCGTGGCCTGCCCCCACGCGGAATTGGTGTCCCCACCACCCAGCACCGCCGCCGCCAGCGGCCGCACAGTTGCCATGGTCAGGGGCTTGAGTCAGGGCTCTTGCCAGGTGCTGGCGCGCTGGGATCACGATAACATTGCCGGGACTCCGGACGCGGTCGCCAACCCAACCCTTACTGCGGTGGTGTTCCCCGGGCCGCTGGCCGTCACACCGGTGTCCGGACCGGCGCCGGTGATTCCGATTTTCGAGGACCCCGAGTTCACCATCAGCGTCACTCAGGATGGCTCGCCAGCGCTGGGCTTGATCCGGTGGAGCATCTCCACCCCGCAGACCGACCCGGTGTTTTTCGGCGGCACCTGCAGCTCCGAGTACCAGACAGAGAACGGCGAGGCAAGCTTTCGCTTCTCGAACGTCGGCATCGGCACGTTCGCGGCAGACTACACCGTGGTTGCAGAAGTGGGCGATCCAAACAACTGCAAGGTCCAGGATCGGTCCGGCGGCGACGGCGCCTCGCCACAGCCAACTGGCCTAATCAACCCGCAGCAGGAGTTCTTTTTCACGGTCGAGGACGTCGAGGTCGTGCTCGATGAGCCCGAGATCCAGATCCGGGTAGATCTGCCGGCAACTTATGACGTCATCATCCGGACCACACCCAGCGCCGTCGCGGTTCCGGATATCGACTCAATGTTCAACTTTTCCGGCAATGCAACGCCGAGCGTTGGCACGCTGCCCGCTACCGACGCCAATGGCCGGACGTCGATCACCTTCACCCCCAGTCAGCTTGGGTTCTACACCCTGTCGATCAGCACCTTCGGCGGCAAAGGGCCGTCTATCGAGACCTCGATTGGCGTCTTCGACCTTGGATTGGACATCCAGTTCCAACCGCCCAGCCAGACCTTCACCGATGAGATCGTCCCGGAGATCGAGGTGTTCGCGTTCAGGACGTTTGGCGCTGCATCCCGGTCAAGCTCGGGCGCCGATTCGCCGCAGGGATTTGGTGGGTTCCCCGTGAGCGGGGTTCCAGTCACGTTCTCGATCACCAGCAACAACGCCATATTCACTGCCAATAATCTGCAGGAGTTCACGGCGGTCACCGGTGGAGGTGGCCAAGGGGAATCAGCGCCGCAGGGCAGCATCCCGGGACCTGGCCAAGTGGCGGGATCGCCCATTCAAATTGGGCGCACCGCCGTCCCAGTCGACCTGACCATCTCGTCGCCTGGCTTTCCCAGCGAGTCGGTGAGCTACCCGATCACTGTTTCGACCTACAGCATTCAGCACTCCTCGCCCCCCGCGGTATCCGTTCAGGCCGATCAGACCGTCGAATTGTCCGCCGAGGTCCTGCGCGGAACCCTCAGCACACCCTTGCCGCTCGGCGCCGGCGAAACGGTCACTTGGACCATCTCCTCGCCGGCCAACGGGTCGACGGTCAGCACGCCAACGCTCAGCGATGGCTCAGGTACTGCGACATCGGTGTTCACGCCCGGCGCGATCGGAAGCTACGCAGTGGTTGCCCAATTCGACCCCGGCATTTCGGGGGTCTCTCCCGACTCGGTAACCTTTGATGTTGAGGTGACGGGCATTCCCGGCCCGCTGGTCGCCCAGATTGTTTCTGGCCCGTCGGCAGTGGTGCCGGCGTTCGCCGACCCTGAGTTCGTGATCAGGGTGACTCAGGATGGCAGTCCGGTCGAATTCGCCGGAGTTGGCTGGTCAATACAGGCCAACGGCGGAGACCCCATCCAGTTTGGTGGCCAGTGCGCGTCCGCCTTTGCTACGGACAATAACGGAGTAGCCCGCTTCAGCTTCGGCGAGAACGGACTCGGCTCACCCGAACTGGGCACTTACGTGGTCACAGCGCAGGCTTTTGCGAACGCGTGCCGCGATGGTTCTGACGCAGGACTGCTGGGTGGACCGCCGTCGCAGATCCTTACGTTCAACTTCGCAATCGAAGCCGTTGAAGTCGTATTCGATCCTGTCACCTCGCCGGATGAAGTCCTGATCGGGACCTTGGCCCAGTTCGACTTCCGACTCCTGACCACGCCGAGCGGAGTCGCCGTACCGGGCGTCACACTCGACTGGAGTACCAGCCTGTCCGCGTCGCCAACCAGCGGCACTGCGCCGGCAACCGACAGCGGCGGTGCCTCGAGCTTGGCATTTACCCCGAGCCAGCCGGGCTTCGGCCAGCTTACTGTCGAGAACAGCGCGCTGGGCATCTCCGGGTTCAAATTGATCGGTGCCTTTCAGCGCGGCGTGAGCTTGATTGACAGCCCGCCCAGCCAGACCTTCACCGATGAGGTGGGTGCAGCGGTACGGGTCTTCGCATTCAAGGACTTCGGGGGATCGGGGCCAAAAGGCGGAGTAGTCCCTGCCGGCAACGTTTTCGGCGAAGGAAATGTTCCGGTCACATTTACCATCACCAGTGGGAACGGCCTGTTCACCGCCAACAACAGCACCCAGTTCACTGTCCTGACCGAGGGCGCCGTCGGTCGTCTTGGAGGTCAGAACGTCGGCGAAGCGACGAGTTCGCCGGTGCTGGTCGGGCGAACGGCCAGCCCGGTGATCGTTGAATACTCCGCGCCTGGCGTTGCGACCCAAAGCTTCAGTTACGTCACCACGCCCTCCACTTACAGCATTCAGCGCTTGTCGCCGACCAGCGTAACAATCGACCTCGGCCAGACGGCGGACCTGGTGGCGCAGGTTCTGCGTGGCTCCTTCAGTACCCCTGCCCCAATCGGACCCAACGAAACTGTCACCTGGACCATAACCGCTCCCACCAATGGAGCGGGCATTGATTCCCCAACCCTTACCGATGGCTCCAGCACCGCGACCTCCCAGTTCGCTCCGGACGTTGCAGGCGTTTACGAAGTCGTTGCCCAGTTCGATCCAGGCATCAGCGGCGTTACGCCCGATACGGAATCCTTCCAGATAACCGTCAATCGGGGCGGACCTGCGCTGTCCCTGGTCCCATTCGAGGGTGACTTCACCCGCGGGGGGCCGGGTTTCGAGTTCTTGATCGGCGTCCGCTATCTCGAGGACGGCCAGCCTGCTGCGCCGAGCCCACCGCGGTCGGTGCTCTGGTCGGTGTCGTCTGGCGATGCCACGCTGGCGCCAGCATCCTCGGCTCTCGGCGCCACCACCGGCATCGCAACGACCAACGTCACGTTTGGAAGCACGCCCGGACCCGTCATCATTCTGGCGCAGTTGGCCGACGAACCGAACGTCACCACGTTCTTCTATCTCGACCTCGTCGAGAACGTCGTTCTCGAAGTCGTTGACCCGTCCAGCCGCAGACTTGAGCTGGCCGCAGGTGACAGTTTCGACGTGACGCTATCGCTGCGGACTCAGCAGGGACTGGGACTAGGCGAGGAACTCATCAACGTCTCCGGCGACCTGCCAGACCTGCCCAACGCGCTGATCACGGACGCCAGCGGCACCGCAATTCTGAGCGGCGTGGCACCGCTGGAGGCAGGCACCTATCGGGTAGAGTTCCTGTACGAGGCAGGCAAAGGGCAAGAATCCATCAGAGCTGTCGGCCCGCCGCCGCTAGCGGAGTTCGTGATCATCACCGTTCTGGCTGAAGAAGTCGGCCTGGCGCGACTGATCGCGTCGGAAGGCGATGGCCAGACCGGCATCATCGGGGAGGCTGCGCTGCCGCTGAAGGCGCTCTACACCGTGAACGATCTGCCCGTCGCCGGCGTGCCGATCCAGTGGACGGTGATCAGCGGCGGTGGGTCGCCGACCAGCCAGACCACCAACACCGACGCCAACGGCATCGCGACGTTCAACTACACCTTCGGCAGCACGCCGGGGCCGGTT
>JBBRBN010000019.1:0-52257 GCA_038205755.1 Lysobacterales bacterium
GATGCACCATCCAGCGCGAGCAGCTCGACCTTGATCGGCTATGTCGGCCTTTCAGCGGTTGCCGACGCGCCGCGGCCGTTTGGCTGGATGCAGATCGAGGTCGAGCGTAGCAATGCGCCGCCGGCGGCACGAGCGCTGGTGCCAGGCAGAACGCAGAGTTTGAGGCTGGACGCGGGCGTGGCGGCAGACCGCTGGTTCGTCGACGTACCGGCCAACGCCACCACGCTCACCATTCGCAGCAGCGGCGCAGGCGAGATCGACCTGTTCGCCGCCCACGTTGCGGCCCCGGCGACACCGGTCATCGCGTCCGCGCCGCCGCGCGCGCAGGCGGCGGTCAGTGCGACCGGTCCTGGCGCAGCGCACACCCTCACGGTGAGCGGGCCGACGCTGCAGCCAGGCCGCTGGTACGTCACGCCCGTCAACGCGGGCGACGCGCCGGCCAACTTCGCGCTGTCGGTGGAGCTGAGCTATGCGAGCAACCGCGCCGAGCCACGCTTCGGCGCCTATTTCGATTCGGCGCGCGCCGGCTCGGGTCTGTTTCTGTTCCCGGTGGGCGACAGCTGGGGAATGGCCTGGTACACCTATCTCGAAGACGGTACGCCGACCTGGTATCTGGGCGTTGCCGGGCGACCGGGCGCGCAGCAAGGCCAGTGGCAGGTCGATCTGCTCCGCTACCGCTGGAACGGCAGCGCCGCAATCGGAACCCGCGTCGGAGAGGCGCTGCTGAGCATTAACCAGGAGCTGAGCTTCGGCTTCAGCTTCAGTCTCGACAGCGGCAGCGGCAGCCAGACCATGAGTTGGATCGGCGATGCGCGCTGCCCCAGCGTTGCCGGCAGCCCGCTCGACGTGACCGGACTGTGGTTCTCACCCGAGCGCCCCGGCTTCGGCTACAGCGTGATCGCCAGCCCGGATTTCGAAAGCGTCGGCGCCTATTTCTATGATTCACGCGGCGTGGCGCGCTGGTCGCTTGGCACCGCAACTCCGTTCGGAGCCGGCGTGCTCGACCTGGACTGGCGTAACGGCAGCTGTCCGCTGTGCAGCTTCAGCGCGTCGGCGCTGCTGCCGGCGTTGGGCTCGCTGACGCGCAGCTATCAGAGCGCGACCGGCGGACAATTCGGGGTCGGATTCGAACTGCCGCCGCCACTCGACGGCAGCTGGCTGGTCGATCTCCCGGCGGTTCGGCTGTCGGATGCCATCGGTTGCCCGTGAGCTGGCTTGCCGAATTTGCCATCGCGGATAGGTGGACAAGACTCCCGCAGCCTTTGAGCTGCGTCGTCGACCCCACTCCGATGCACGACCTTCCCAGCTTGTCGGGGAAGGCAGCAGTCGCACGTCCTGCATACCATTCACGCTGATCGAGGACCCAAACCGAATGCCGTTGGAGACCAAGCTGCCGAGCGTCGGAACGACCATCTTCTCGGTGATTTCGCAACTCGCCGCCGAGCACGGCGCGATCAATCTGGGGCAGGGATTTCCGGACTTTCCGGTACCCCCAGCGCTGGTCGAGGCGCTGACCCGGGCCATGCAGGCGGGCCACAACCAGTACGCGCCGGCGATTGGAATTGCGCCGTTGCGCCTGGCCATCGCGAAGAAGATCGCCGAGTGCTACGGCGCGCCGGTCGATCCCGAGCGTGAGGTCACGGTCACCAGCGGTGGCAGCGAGGCGATTTTCGACGCCATCCACGCAGTGGTTCGTGCCGGTGAGGAAGTGATCGTGCTCGACCCCTGCTACGACTGCTATCAGCCGGCGATCAATCTGGCGGGGGGCATCGCGATCCACGTGCCGCTCGACCCGGCGACCTTTGCGGTTGACTGGCAGCGCGTGGCCGACGCGATCTCGCCGCGCACCCGCATGTTGATGATCAACTCGCCGCACAACCCGTCCGGCGCGGTCCTCTCCCGAGATGATCTGGATATCCTGGCCGCGATCCTGCGCGACACCGACGTGCTGCTGCTCAGCGACGAAGTCTACGAGCACATGGTGTTCGACGGCGCTCGACACGAGAGCGTACTTGCCCATGCCGAGCTGGCGGCGCGCAGCTTCGTCATTTCCAGTTTCGGCAAGACCTATCACTGCACCGGTTGGAAGCTCGGCTACTGCGTGGCGCCACTGGCCCTCAGCGCCGAGTTCCGCAAGGTGCACCAGTACAACACCTTCGCCAGCTTCACCCCGGCGCAATGGGCAGTGTCGGAAATGATGACCCGGCATCCGGAACACCATCTTGAGCTGCCGGCGTTCTATGCCGCCAAGCGCGACGACTTCCGCGCCATGCTGACGCGAACCCGTCTGCGGCCCCTGCCGGTGCCGGGCGGCTATTTTCAGCTGGTCGACTATTCTGCGGTGTCGGATCTGGACGATCTGCCGTTCTGCCGCTGGCTGACCATCGAAAAGGGCGTAGCCGCGATTCCGCTGTCGCCGTTCTACGCCGAACCGCCGACCGGGCAGCGCCTGGCGCGACTGTGCTTTGCCAAGAACCCGCAAACGCTGGAGTCCGCGGTTGAGCGGCTGACCGCGCTATGAGCGAGGCACGCGACCTGCGCGTGACGCTGATCCAGGCCGCCACGCTCTGGCGCGACCCGGCTGGAAATCGTGCGCTCTACGGTGAGCTTGCACGGCCGCTGGCCGGCCGGACCGATCTGGTCGTGCTGCCCGAAACGTTCACTTCAGGCTTCAGCAACGAGGCGCTTGCCGAGGCTGAGGACATGGATGGGCCGTCGGTCGTATGGATTCGCGAACTGGCGAAGGAGCTGGGAGCCGTCGTCACCGGCAGTCTGCAGTGCCGGGTTGACGGCGCGGTTTACAACCGGCTGCTGTGGGCGCGGCCGGATGGAAGTCTCGTCCATTACGACAAGCGCCACCTGTTTCGGATGGCCAACGAGCATGAGCGCTATGCGGCGGGGACATCCAGCATCACGGTCGACCTGCACGGCTGGCGGATCCGGCCGCTGGTCTGCTACGACCTGCGTTTTCCGGTGTTCATTCGAAATCGATTCAACGCCGAACGCGCTGACGGATTCGACTACGACCTGCTGCTGTTTGTGGCGAACTGGCCGGCTCCACGCCGGCATGCCTGGCGCACGCTTCTGATGGCGCGTGCGATCGAGAATCTCAGTTACTGCGTCGGGGTCAATCGCGTCGGCAGCGACGGCAACAGCATCGTCTATGCCGGCGACAGCGCCGCTCTGGACATGCTCGGACAGCCGCTGGTGGAGTGTGGCGCGCAGGCACAGACGATCACCGTGCAGCTTTCAGCGCAGGAACTTGCGACCCATCGGATGCGCTTTCCGGCCCAGCTGGATGCTGATCGGTTTCTGTTGCAGGATTGATGGATTGTCAACATCTGTTGCCGACATGTGATCGGTTCGGGGCTAGAATGGGCGCCCCGACGCGGCTGTCGGCCAAATATCAATCAGGAGACGTAGGCATGAACAAGGCAATCGTGGCGCTGTGTTTGGGTCTGTCGACGCTGCTTCCCGTCGTCGTCCAGGCGCAGGGCAAGCCGACCATCGGCGTCATCGAGTTCCGCAATGAGAGCGGTGCCGGCTGGTGGAGCGGCGGCGTGGGCTGGGAGCTCGCCGGCATGCTGTCCAACGAGCTCGCCGCGACCAACGCGTTCCGTATTGTTGAGCGCAGCAAGCTGGAGGCCGTGTTGTCGGAGCAGAACCTGGCGGCATCGGGGCGGGTGAATCCGGCCACCGGCGCCAAGATGGGCAAGCTGACGGGCGCGGAGTATCTGGTCGCCGGCACGGTTACGGCTTACGAGGAGGGCACCAAAAGCACCGGCGGCGGCCTCAGCATCAAGGGCATTTCGCTGGGCGGAAACTCCAGCGAAGCCTATCTTGCGGTCGATATCCGGGTGATCAACGCAACCACCGGCGAGGTCGATTTCGTCCGCACCATTGAAGGCCGCAGCAAGAGTGGCGGCATGTCCGTCGGTATCTCGCGTGGCGGGTTCGGCGGCGCGTTGGGCCAGCAGAACAAGACCCCGGCTGGCAAAGCCATCCGCGCGGCACTGGTCGAGATCACCGACTATCTGGAATGCGCCATGGTTCGTCAGGACGGCTGTCTGGCCGAGTACGACGCCAAGGAGCGCAAGCGGCGCGACAGCAGTCGCGGCGCGCTCAACCTCGACTGATTCAGCGCACGTTCGACCGCGCGGCCTGCCACAGCGCAGCGCGCGGCTGCGGACGATTCGAGCCACACAGCGGCGACGCAGCAGTGCGTCGCCGCTGCTGTTTTGGGCTCTCGGTTTGGCTGAATCAGCAGCCCGGCGCGCCACGTCGGTAAAGCGCAGCTTGCTGCGCTGGGATTCCTTAAGCCGTAGAGCGCAGCTTGCTGCGCTGTGCTTCCGTAAGCCGCAAAGCGCAGCTTGCTGCGCTGGGATTCCTTAAGCCGTAGAGCGCAGCTTGCTGCGCTGGGATTCCTTAAGCCGTAGAGCGCAGCTTGCTGCGCTGTGCGGAATGTGCACCTCAAGGGGCAAGGTGCCACGCCAGCGCGGCGCGAGCTGCTGGGTATCGATTGCCGAGCAAGCTCGGCACTACGGGGGGCGAGGAGTTCGGCCGCGACCGCCGTCGCGCGACGGGAGATGTGAGCATCGATTGCCGAGCAAGATCGATTGCCGAGCGAGATCGATTGCCGAGCAAGCTCGGCGCTACGGGGGGCGAGGAGTTCAGCCGCGACTGCCGTCGTTGGGGCCACCGCGACGCGGTCCACCGCCGGGTTTGCCGCCACCCGGCCGCGGGCCACTGCGTGGCTTGAAGCCGCCCGGCTTGGCGCCCGGCGCCGCTCCTGCCCCCGGCGATCTGCCGTAGGGACTCGCCCCTTCCGGGCGAGCACCACCAGGGCGCGCGCCAGGCCGGCCAGGCGGTTTGCCCGGTGGACGCGGTGCACCCGGATTGGCATTGCGCGGACGCGCGGTCGGGCTGGTGGTGGTGACGCCTTCAGGTACATACCAGGAGCGGAACTCGGAGGGGTTCTCGAACCCCGGACGGGCGCCGCCGGGCGCGCCACGGCGACCGGGGCCACCTTTGCCACGCGGCTGTCCGGCCGGCGCGGTCAGGGTATTGCCGTAATTGTCGGCCTTTGGTCCGCGCGGCTTGCCGCTGAAGGGCTTCTTGCCGCGTGGCCCGGGTCGGCTGGGACGGTCTTCACGAAGATTGTCGAACGGCCGCAGCTCACGCGCGTCGGCGTTGCTGTCGGCGCCCGTCCAGGCGCGCTGTTCACGCGGTCCCGGCCGGTATTCGGCCGCCTTGGCCCGGCGCTGGTGAATCACGGACTGCAGGGTGAGTGCGGCCGGCACGTCGGCCAGACCGAGTTCGGTGCGCAGTGCGTTGACGCGCTCGGCCGGCAGTTCCTCGAAGTGGCTGCGGCGCAGCAGCCGCGGAAGCTCGACGCTGCCATAGCGGATCCGCTTCAGTCGGCTGACCTGGAAGCCAACCGCTTCCCACAGCCGCCGGACTTCACGGTTGCGACCCTCGGAAAGCACCACCCGGAACCATGCGTGGCTGTCGCTGGCGCCGATGCCTTCGATCTCATCGAACTTGGCCGGGCCATCCTCAAGCTGCACGCCGCGGCGCAGCTGCTCGACGATGTCATCGGAAACCTCGCCGTGGATGCGACAGACGTACTCGCGACGGACTTCCGCAGAGGGGTGCATCAGTGCGTTGGCCAGATCGCCGTCGGTGGTCAGCAGCAGCAGGCCGGTGGTGTTGATGTCCAGGCGGCCTACCGCGATCCACCGGGCGCCCTTGATCGGCGGCAAGCGATCAAACACGGTCGGTCGGCCTTCCGGGTCTTCACGGGTGGTCAGCTCGCCCTCCGGTTTGTTGTAGATGAGCGCGCGCGCCGGCTCGCTTTGGGCACTCGCGATGAAACTGCGCCCATCGAGTTCGATGCGATCACCGCTGCGCACGCTGCTGCCCAGCAGGGCAACGTCGCCGTTGACCTTGACCTGGCCGCTTGATATGCGCTCCTCCAGAGCCCTGCGCGAGCCCAGTCCGGCCTGGGCGAGCACCTTGTGCAGGCGTTCCTCCAGTCGCGGCGCGGTTTCGCGCTTGAGTGAAAGAACGGGACGGTTGTTGTCGCTCATGCAGATTGCTCCGGTGTCGTTTGGGCGACACGCTCGGGAAGGGCGTCGATCGGGTCGGCGCTGGGAGAAACGGACGGCGGCTCGACAGCCGCATCCGGAAGGGCGTCGAAACTGAATTCGGGTTCGAGGTCAGGCAGCTCATGCAGTTCGCCCAGAGGCGGCAGCTGCTCGAGTCCGCGCAGGCTGAAGTAGTCGAGAAAGCCACGCGTGGTGCCGTACAGCGCGGGCTTTCCGGGAACGTCGCGGTGGCCGACTACTCGGATCCACTCGCGCTCCTCCAGTGTACGGATGGTGTTGGAATTGACCGCCACACCGCGAATCTGCTCGATCTCGCCGCGGGTGATCGGCTGCCGGTAGGCGATCAGCGCCAGCGTCTCGAGCAGCGCGCGCGAGTAGCGGGTTTGCCGCTCGGCCCACAGTCGCGACACCCACGGATGGACCTCGGCGCGAATCTGGAAGCGGAAGCCTGAGGCCACCTCGACCAGTTCGATGCCGCGTGAGTCGCTCTCCCGCGTCAGCGCATCGAGCGCGCGTTCGATGGCAGCAGGCGGCAGCGGCTGGTCATCCGGGAACAGTCCCTGCAGCTGGGTTAGCGACAGCGGCTGGCCGGCGGCAAACAGTGCGGCCTCGACGATCCGTCGCACGCGGTCAGCAGCGGGCGCTGGCAGCACCGAGGCGTCCCCTGAGGTGCCGGCGGCTGGATCGTGACTGTCAGCGGCTGCGCTGATGGCATTCATTGCAGCCGCTCCGGCTCGTCACGGGTCGCCAGCGACTTGACGTGGATGGTAGCCAGATCCTGTTCCTGGACGATTTCCAGAAGATGCTCCTTGGCCAGCTCCAGAATCGACAGAAAGGTCACTACGACACCCATCCGACCCTCTGCAGCATCGAACAGGGTTACGAACGCGTGGAAGCAACCATCGGAGAGCTGTTGCAGCACGTCCGACATGCGCTGGCGAACGCTCAGGGCATCGCGTCGCACCGCGTGGTGGGTGAACAGGTCGGCGCGCTTGAGCACGTCGCGCAGCGCCACCAGCATTTCGCGCAGTTCGACCGGCGGCGGCACGCGGATGCTGCTGCGGTCGGGCACGTACGCGGTTGCGACGACGGTGTCGCGGTTCAGTCGAGGCAGCTGGTCGATGTCTTCGGCGGCCCGCTTGAAGCGCTCGTACTCCTGCAGACGTCGAACCAGCTCGGCGCGCGGGTCGTCTTCCAGCGACTCGGCCGCAGGTGGCCGAGGCAGCAGCAGCCGTGACTTGATCTCGGCCAGGATGGCCGCCATCAGCAGGTACTCCGCCGCCAACTCGAAGCGAAAATCGCGCAGCGTGGCGATGTAGTCCATGTACTGACGGGTTATCTCGGCCACCGGAATATCGAGGATGTCGAGATTTTGACGACGGATCAGATAGAGCAGCAGATCAAGCGGTCCCTCGAACGCATCCAGAATGACGGCCAATGCGTCAGGCGGAATGTACAGGTCCTGCGGTATCTGCAGCACCGGCTGGCCGCGCACCAGCGCCAGCGGCATTTCCTGCTGCTGCGGCAAACGGGTGACGGCGTCGGTGCCGATAATCGGCTCCGCGGTCATGCGTGGAGTTTCACGTTCAATAGCGTGCGGATTCAGCGGAGTACGAGTTGGCGGCCGCAATTCGGCCGATGGTTGTCGCGCAGTGGGCGCGGCGGGGTAACAGCTTCCTGGTGCCGGTTGGGCGGGTCGAACGGGCGGTCAGCCCAGATCCAGCGCCTGCCAGCCCTGACGGACAATGAGTGGCGTATCGCCCGTCAGGTCGACGATGGTCGTCGGTCCGGGCGGGCAGTCTTCGGCGTCGAGCATGAACCCGACGTCGCGCAGAGTCCGATCAGCGACGGCTTCTGCGTCATGGTTTTCAAACGGGTCGCCCGGCAGCGTCAGGCTGGTTGAAAGAAGCGGAGCTCCCAACGTGTCCAGCAGCGCGCGGGTGACTGGGTGATCCGGAATGCGACAGCCGATCGTTCGACGCTTGGCGAGCTTCAGCCGCTTTGGAAGTCCAGCACCTGGCGGAAGGATGAATGTCCGGGGGCCAGGAACCAGCGTCTTGATCAGCCGAAACGCCTGATCATCAAGTCGTGCGAGCGTTCCCACTTCGCTCAATCCGCGACAGAGTACGGTGAATGGATGACGATTGTCTAGTCGACGCATGCGGACGGCGCTGTCCTCGGCGTCGCGCGCGTCGAGCATCCAGGCCAGCAGATAACCGGCATCAGAAGGCAGGATCGCCAGCGCACCCGACGCCAGCCGCTCGGCCGCCTGCTTCAGCGGTCGCGGTGCGGGGTGGACGGGGTTGATGCGAATCCGCTCGGTCATCAGGGAGTCCGTGGGCCGTCCGCTGCTGACGCCGGACGCGCGGCGCATGGCGGGGGGCGGGCAGGGCGCTTATGATGCCCGGCCCCGAGCCCGCCGAACACCCTTCCTTCATGTGGTACGTGATTTTTGGCCGCGACGCGGCCGACAGCTTGCAGCGACGCCTCGCCGCACGTTCCGATCATCTGGCCCGCCTGCATGCGCTGCGCGATGCCGGACGCCTGCTGCTGGCTGGCCCGCTGCCCGCAATCGATTCGGAGGATCCCGGCCCGGCCGGATTCCTCGGCAGCCTGATTGTGGCTGAATTCGACTCGCTGCTGGCCGCGCGCGACTGGGCCGAGGCCGATCCGTACATGCAGACTGGCGTATACAGCACGGTCGAGGTCATGCCGTTTCGAAAGGTGTTGCCATGAACCGTATCGCACGCATCCGGACCGCGCTGGAAGCGGATCTGGCACCCATCGCGCTCGACGTGGTGGACGAAAGCCACAAGCATGTGGGCCATGCTGGCGCCCGCGACGGACGTGGCCACTTTGCGCTCTCGGTGGTCAGCCCCGCGTTCATCGGGTTGAGCCTGCTGGCACGGCACCGCCGGGTCTACGCGGCGGTGGGTGACCTGATGCAGTCCGACATCCATGCCCTGTCCATTCAAGCGTTCGCGCCCGGTGAAGCCGGCGCCGAGGAGGTTCCAGCGTGATCCGTTTCCTTTTTGTTGCTGCCTCGCTGCTGTGGCTCGCCGCCTGTTCGTCATCGGGTAGCGGCGTGGATGCGAGCACGCAGGCGTTGGTTGCGCCGCCGGCGGGACCGCTGGTGGCCAGCGTCAACGGTGAGGCGCTGAGTGAGCCGCTGGTTTCGGCATTCGCTCGCGGTCGCGGGCTGGATCCAACCGATCCGGCCCAACGTCAGACGGCGTTGGAGGGGTTGATCGAATCCGTGCTGCTGGCGCAGGACAGCCTTGAGAAGGGCTTGGCCAGCGGCAGCGAGGCACAGGCTGAAGCGAGTCTGCTGCGGGTCCAGTACCTCGCCAATCGGGCCGTGCTCGACTACCAGGGAAAGCTCGATGTGAGCGATGGCAAGGTGCTCGAGTACTACCAGCAGGAGGCCCAGCGCGCCGGTCTGACCGAGTGGCGCCTGGAGCACATCCTGCTCGCCGATGAGGCAACCGCTCGCGAAGTCGCGCAGCGGGCGTCCGTCGAAGGCGCCGATTTCGCGGCGCTGATGGCGGAATACAGCGCGGTTGCCAAGCAGGCCAAGGCCCTCGACTGGGCGATTCCGACCCGTCTGCCGCCGGAGTTGGCCGAGGTTGCCGCGCAGCTTCCGGATGGCATGGTGGCGCCGGCGCCAATCCAGACCGCTTTCGGATGGCACGTTCTGCGCCGGGCCGAATCCCGGCCGTTTATTCCGCCGGCGTTCGATACGGTCAAGGAAGCCGCGCGCGCCCAGCTCGGTGAGCGCGCACTCAAGGACTACATCGCCGGCCTGCGATCCAAGGGCGAGGTGGCGGTGAGCGCCGGTTCGCCCAGCGCCAACTGAGAGCGTCCATGCGCCTGACTTCGATCAAGCTCGCGGGTTTCAAGTCGTTCGTCGACCCGACCACGCTCAACCTGCCGACCAACATGACCGCGGTGGTTGGTCCCAACGGCTGCGGCAAATCCAACATCATCGACGCCGTGCGCTGGGTGATGGGCGAAAGCTCGGCGTCGCGCCTGCGCGGCGACCACCTTACCGACGTGATCTTCTCCGGTTCGGCGTCGCGCAAGCCGGTCGGTCAGGCGACGGTTGAGCTGATTTTCGACAACAGCGATGGCGTGGTGGTGGGCGAATTCGCCCGCTTCAACGAGATTTCGGTCAAGCGGCTGGTGGCGCTCGACGGGACCTCCGCGTACTACCTCAACGGTGGCCGCTGCCGCCGGCGCGACATCACCGATCTGTTCTTGGGCACCGGCCTTGGGCCGCGCAGTTACTCGATCATCGAGCAGGGCATGATCAGCCAGATCATCGAGGCGCGGCCCGAGGATTTGCGGGTGTTCCTGGAGGAGGCGGCCGGCATCTCCAAGTACAAGGAGCGGCGCAAGGAGACCGAGTCGCGGATCAAGCACACGCGCGAGAATCTGGATCGTCTGAACGACGTGCGGGACGAAGTTGCCAAGCAGCTCGAGCACCTCAAGCGACAGGCCCGCCAAGCCGAGCAATACCAGCAGCTGAGAGCCGACCAGCGGCAGACCGACGGGCAGCTGAAGGCGCTCCAGTATCGTGCGGTGGAGGTGACGCTGACCGCCCAACGCGAAGCGCTGACTGCGGGTGAAGGGCGGCTGGAGGCGGTCATCGCCGAACAGCGTGCCGCCGAGGCGCAGATTGAGCTGTGCCGGGTGCAGCAGGGCGAGGCGCAGCTGCGTCTCAACCACACGCAGGCCGAAAGCTACCGGATTGGCGGCGAGATCGCCCGCATCGAGCAGCAGATCCAGCACCAGCGCGAACTCTCGCAGCGGCTGGAGCGCGCCCGCGACGAGGCACGCGGCTCGCTGGCGCAGCTGGAAGGTCACCAGCGCGGCGACCAAGCGCAGGTCAACGAGCTCGGCGCGTCGCTGGCTACCGCCGAGCCGCTGCTGCAAAGCCTGCACGGCGACGAGCAGGGCAGGCTGGAGGCGCTGCGCAAGGCCGAGGCGGCGCTGGTCGACTGGCAGGCCGAATGGGACGCGCACACGCGCATCCAGGCCGAGGCGGGACGCGCTGCCGATGTCGGTCGCGCCCGCATCGAGCTGCTCGAACGGCAGTCGCTGGATGCGGATCGCCGTCAGCAGGCGCTCAGCGCCGAGCTGGCGGCGCTCGACATTGATGCGCTGCAGGCGGCGCTGCAGCGGCTGCAGGATGAGCACACCGCGGGCCGCGCTGGACTGGACGCACTTGGCGACGCGCTGGAGCAGCGCAAGCAGTCCGTCACTGCCGTGCTGGAGCAGCAGCGCGCGCGGCAGGCGGATCTCGCCGACTGCCGCAAGTCGGTGCAGGTTGCGCGCGGTCGGCTCGGCGCGCTGGAAGCGCTGCAGCACGCGGCGCTGGGTCAGGAGAAAGGCGCCGGCGTCGAGTGGCTGCGGCAGCAGGGACTCGAGCGTTCGCCCAGGCTGGGCGAGGTGCTGGAGGTGGAAGCCGGCTGGGAAGCCGCAGTCGAAACCGTGCTGGGCGCGTTGCTTGAGGCGGTGACGGTCGCGGCTCCGGTCGATTGGCTGGACGCTGCCGCGGCGCTGCGTGCAGGCCGGCTGGCGCTGGTCGCGAGCGCAACGGACGATGCCATGGAGGTGCCGGAAGGCTCGCTGGCGGCTCGCGTCGGTGGACCCGCAGCGGTGCGCCGCGTGCTGGCCGGTATTGACGCCCTGGAGTCCATCGATGCCGCACGCACCGCGCTGGCCGGCCCCTCGCAGCGACCTGGAATTGTCCGCAGCGGTGAGTGGGTGGGGCCGGGCTGGCTGCGCCTGATCCGTTCCGGCGAGGCGCAGCAGGGTGCGTTGGCGCGTGAGCGGGAAATTGTGGCGCTGCGGCAGGAGATCGAACGACTGGCCCAGCGTGAGGCCGAACTCAACGCCGCGCTGGCCAGCCTGCGCTCGCAGCTGCTGGAGTGCGAGCAGCTGCGGGAGGACGCCCAGCGGGCGCTGTATCTGGCGCATCGCAGCGTGTCGGAGCTGGCGGGCCAGCTGCAGGGTCAGCAGGGCAAGCTGGAGTCGGCGCAGGCGCGTCGCAAGGCTATCGATGCGGAGCTCACGCAGCTGGCAACGACCGCGCGGTCAGCTCAGGAGGGCGCGCGCGACGCGCGCGTAGCGCTCGAACAGGCGCTGGAGCGGATGACTGAGCAGGAAGCCGAGCGGCAGCGTCTGGACAGCGCGCGCCGCGGCTTGCTGGACGGCCGCGAGCTGGCGCGCGCCGCTGCGCGGGAATCCCGCGACGCCGGTCATCAGCTGGCGCTGCAGGTGGAATCACAGAAGGCGCGCCTGCAGTCACTGACCGAGTCGCTGGCGCGCATGGCGCAGCAGCGGCTGCAGCTGGAGCAGCGCCAGACCGAGCTGGATGCGCAGCTGGCCGGTGGCGATGCACCGATCCGCGAGCTCGAGGCAAGCCGCCAGACCGCCCTCGATCAGCGGGTTCTGGCCGAAAAGGATCTCGCGACCGCGCGCTCCGGGCTGGAGGGCGTCGAGGCCGAGCTGCGGCGCTTCGAGCAGCAGCGGCAGCGGGCCGATCAGCAGGGGCTGGCGCTGCGTGATCAGCTGCAGCGACAGCGCCTTGCCGAACAGGCCGAGGCGCTGCGCGCGCAGAGTCTGATCAATGCCATCAGTGCGGCCGAACTGGCTCTTGATGCGCTGCTGGCCGGACTGCCCGACGATGCCAGCATCGAGCGCTGGCAGCAGACTTTGGGCGAGCTCGAAGTGCGCATCCGCAGGCTCGAGCCGGTCAACCTGGCCGCCATCCAGGAGTATGGCGAACAGGCCCAGCGCAAGGACTATCTGGACGCCCAGCACACCGACCTCAGCACCGCGCTGGAAACGCTCGAAGATGCGATCCGCAAGATTGACCGCGAGACCCGCGGTCGCTTCAAGGACACCTTTGACCGCGTCAACAGCGGCGTCCAGGAGCTGTATCCGCGGCTGTTTGGAGGCGGCCACGCCTATCTGGAGCTGACCGGCGAGGACCTGCTCGACACTGGCGTTGCGATCATGGCGCGCCCGCCCGGCAAGCGGGTGTCGAACATTTCGCTGCTGTCTGGCGGCGAAAAGGCGCTCACCGCGGTTGCACTGGTGTTTGCCATTTTCCGCCTCAATCCTGCCCCGTTCTGCCTGCTGGATGAGGTCGACGCGCCGCTGGATGAGGCCAACGTGGCTCGCTTCTGTGCGATGGTTCGCGAGATGAGCGAGAAGGTGCAGTTTCTGTTCGTCACCCACAACAAGGCGACCATGGAAGCCGCGCAACACCTGGCCGGCGTCACCATGCGCGAGCCGGGCGTGTCGCGGCTGGTGTCGGTGGATCTGGCGGAGGCAACCCGTCTCGCCGGGGCGGCGTGACGGCGAACGCGCACCGCTGGCAACTAGCAGCCTGTCAGACTTAGGTCGGCCGGGCTGCAAATCCGTCTGCGTGGTCCATATTTCCGCCAATCTTTGGCCCATAGCCCTGCTGTGGGCCTGCAAATCGTCGAAAATCTGTCCTCACGCAGCCGAATTTTCGCCTCGACCACCTAAGCCCGACAGGCTACTAGCCCGCATGTTTCATCAATTCGCGCGATGGCAGCGCAGGATAGTGTTCGCACAAGGAACTACCGAAGGAGCGTCGTATCGGGCCATACGACCGACTGAGGTAGTTCCTTGCGCGGTCAAGAGACAAGCGAGGGCGTGTGAGATTCATGAAATAGGCTTGCTAGCGCAGACGAGGCGATTCCCGCCTGTCTCAAGCGCCGCTTGCCCTCACTACAACAACTTACAGCCACGTCCCGGTGGCAGGATAATGTGCCGATGGACGTAAGCTGGAATCCGATGATCGCGGCGCTGGTGGCGCTAGCCGGGGCGATCCTGCTGGGTGTGATTTATCTGTTCGGTCGTCCGCGCAGGCCCGATCAAGGTCGACGCCTGCTTGGCCGTGCCGCCAGCCCGCGCCGTGAGCCGTCGCTGGGCGAGAACGGCGAGCCGCTGTCGGCCGAGGCGATTGCAGCCGAGCTCTCCGCGCTGGAGCGCGCACTGAGTGGTGATCCGGATGCACTGGCTACCGAAAGCCCCGCGCGGGGTTCGGCGCCGCCCACCGACTTCGAAAAGATCGTCAGCCTGCACGTGGCGGCCCGCGAGGGCGAGATGATCCAGGGTGCCGACCTGGTGGTGGCGGCGGAGAAGGTGGGTCTGGTGTTTGGCGCGATGAGTATTTTCCATCGCAGCGTAGACGGCCGTCCGAGCCTGGCGCCGATTTTCAGCGTGGCCAACATGGTCAAGCCTGGCACGTTTGATCTGCGCGATCTGGATAAGCTGGAGACGCCCGGCATCAGCTTCTTCATGGCCCTGCCGGGGCCGCTCACCGGGCTCGACGCGTGGGATTCAATGCTGCCTGCGGCGCAGCGGATCGCCGAACTGCTCAACGCCGTGGTGCTCGACGATCAGCGCAATGGCCTCGGCCGGCAGCGGATCGCCCATCTGCGTGACGAACTGCGTGCGTTCGACCGCACGCAGGAGCAGCAGACCATCGGCAAGTCCTGGCGTTAGACGAAGACCGGTCGGCTCGCATGGATACGTCCGCCATCCAGCGCGCCGCCGAGCTGCGGCGGCTGCTCGACGAAGCCAATCATCGCTATCACGTGCTCGACGATGCGAGCCTGCCGGACGCCGACTACGACCGCCTGTTTGGCGAGCTGCAGGCGCTGGAGGAGCGGTTTCCTGAGCTGCAGGCGCCGGATTCGCCCACCCAACGCATAGGCGCGACCGCATCAAGGGGGTTTGCCGAGGTGCGCCACGCGCTGCCGATGCTGTCGCTGGCCAACGCCTTTGCGGAGGCGGATGTGTACGAATTTGTCGCGCGGATCGTCCGCGAGACTGAAGACGCGGCGCCGCTGTTCTCCGTCGAGCCCAAGCTGGATGGCCTCGCGATCAGCCTCCGCTACGAGAGCGGCGTGTTCGTGCAGGGCGCGACGCGCGGTGACGGCGCCAGCGGCGAGGATGTCAGCGCCAATTTGCGCACCGTTCACGCCATTCCTCTGCGCCTGCGTGGTGCCGCACCGCCGCTGCTTGAAGTGCGCGGCGAGGTCTACATGCCGCGCGCCGGATTCGAGCGCTATAACGATCGGGCGCGCGCCCACGGTGAAAAAGTGCTCGCCAATCCGCGCAACGGCGCGGCTGGCTCGCTGCGCCAGCTCGATCCGGCGGTAACCCGACGCCGGCCCTTGAGTTGCTTCGTCTATGCGCTGGGCGCGGTGCAAGGCTGGCAGGTGCCGGCGCGCCACTCTGACGTGCTCGCGGCGCTGCGCGAGTTCGGCCTGCCGGTGTGTCCGCTCAACGCCATTGCGTCTGGCGTCGAGGGCCTGCTTGAGTACTTCGCGACAATCGGCGCACAGCGCGACAATCTGCCCTTTGACATCGACGGTGTGGTCTACAAGCTGGATCGACTTGATCAGCAGCAGGCGATGGGCTTTGTTTCACGCGCTCCGCGCTGGGCCATTGCCCACAAGTATCCAGCGCAGGAGCAGCTGACCACGGTCGAAGCCATCGACGTGCAGGTGGGTCGCACCGGCGCGATCACGCCGGTCGCGCGATTGGCGCCGGTGCAGGTGGCCGGTGTGGTCGTGACCAACGCGACCCTCCACAACGCCGACCAGATCGAGCGACTCGACGTGCGGGTTGGCGATACCGTGATCGTCCGTCGGGCCGGCGATGTCATCCCCGAAGTGGCGCGCGTGCTGGTTGAGCGTCGGCCTGCGGGCACGTCGGCGTGGGCCTTGCCCCTTTCTTGTCCGGAATGCGGCTCGCGGGTGGTGCGGGCCGAGGGCGAGTCGGTGGCGCGCTGCAGCGGCGGTCTATTCTGCCCGGCTCAGCGCAAGGAAGCCGTGCGCCATTTCGCCTCACGGCGGGCGATGGACATCGAGGGGCTGGGTGATCGCATCTGCGAGGATCTCGTTGACCTTGGCTATGCCGATACCGTTGCCGATCTCTATCGACTCGATGTGGCCACGCTGCAGGCGATGCGTGCTCGCGCGCAGGCGCGCGACGGAACCGCGCCGGAGTCGCTGAAACAGGGCAAGGTAGCCAGCCGCTGGGCGGAGAATCTGGTCGCAGCGATTGCCGCGACCCGCGTGTGCAGGCTGGAGCGACTGCTGTTCGCACTGGGCATCCTGCAGATCGGCGAGGAAACCGCCAAGCTGCTGACACGCGCTTTCGGCAGCCTTGTGCAAGTCCGGCAGGCCGACGCGCTGCTGCTGCTGGCGATCCCGGATGTCGGTCCCAAGGTCGCGCAGTCGGTGGCGGCTTTTTTTGCCCAGGCGCACAACGCGGATGTTATCGATGCGCTGCTGGCGCAGGGACTGGACGTCTCGTCGTCGCCACCCGATCCGTCGTTCGCTGCGTCGCTGACGCTGGCGGCGCTGCTGCGGGCGGCGAAATCGCTGGGCGCGCCGCTGGATCGGATTGGCGAGACCTCGCTGGGTCGGCTTGGCGAGCGTTTCGTTGACATCGAGGGCTTGAGTCTGGCCAGCGGATACGATGCCGACAGCGCCGCCATCGCGACGCTGCAAGCACTGCTCGCCGATCCGCACTGGGGCCCGCGGCTGCAGGCGGCCGACGCGCAGCGCCAGGCACTGCAGGCAGCGGCACCGCAGGCGCAGCAGACCGACCTGCCGCTGGCCGGTCAGGTGTTCGTGCTGACCGGGAGTCTGGCAAGCCTGAGTCGCGATGAAGCAAAGCTGCGACTTGAAACGCTTGGCGCCAAGGTTTCCGGCAGCGTGTCCAAAAAGACCAGCGTTGTGGTCGCCGGCGAAGCGGCCGGATCGAAACTCGAAAAGGCCAATGAGCTTGGCGTCGCGGTGTGGGACGAGGCCCAACTGCTGGCGCTGCTGGCTTTGCGGTGACCGTCCAGCAACCGCCGGTCGAAGGCGCTGCGCAGCGCCCACTGCGCGGCGCCTATTTTTCGACGAAAGCCCGCTCGATCACATAGTCGCCGGCTGCGCCGATACGCGCTGAAACCTTGAGGCCTCGCGCGTCAAGCAGGGCGCGGCTGTCGGCCAGCATCTGCGGGCTGCCGCAGATCATGGCGCGATCAAACGCCGCATCGAGTGGCGGCAGGCCAAGGTCGTCGCACACGCGGCCGGAGTCCAGCAGGTGGGTCAGTCGCCCGTGATGCGCGAAGGGCTCACGGCTGACCACCGGGTAGTAGCGCAGTCCGGCGCGGATCGTATCGCCCAGCCAGGGCAGGGTCGGCAGCTCGCGCTCGATGTAGTCGCGGTAGGCGAGGTCTGCAACGCTGCGGACACCGTGGCAGAGCACGACCGTAGCGAAACGCTCGTAGGTTTCCGGATCCTTGGTCACGCTCAGAAACGGCGCAAGCCCGGTGCCGGTTGCCAGCAGGAACAGGCAGCGGCCCGGGCGCAAATCGGAGATCAGCAGGGTGCCGGTGGGCTTGCCGCCGATCAGCACGCTGTCGCCGGGCTGGATGTGCTGCAGCCGCGAGGTCAGCGGACCGTTGGGCACCTTGATGCTGAAGAACTCCAGGTGCTCTTCCCAGTTGGCGCTGGCGATCGAATAGGCGCGCAGCAGCGGTCGCCCCTCCACTTCCAGGCCGATCATCACGAACTGACCGTTGGCGAAGCGCAGTCCGTCGTCTCGGGTGGTGGTAAAGCTGAAGTAGTCGGGCGTCCAGTGACGGATCGCGAGTACGGTTTCGGTGGCAACGCTTGCCATGCAGATGAGGCCCTTGCTTGCCAATGAGAGTGTCGCGTCTGCTGCGCCAGGCAACGCTTGCAACCGCGCCAGTGAGGCGCTGTCGCACTGCAGCAGTATCGCTGGTCTGCCGCCGACCACCTTGCGCAAAATCAAATCCGCAGCCGGCGTTAGCATGCAGACCTCTTGAATGAAGATGATCGGCGATGCAATTCGACCAAGACGACCCACGCGCTGCCGTTGCCGAGAGCTGGCGGCCCAGCGCGGCCAAGGATGTGCTGAGACTGCGCGCCGACCTGTATGCAGCGATACGCCACTTCTTTGCCGCGCGCGGCGTGCTCGAAGTCGAAACACCGATCCTCTCGGCCGCCGGCAACACCGATCCCAACATCGAGAGCTTCGCGCTCGATTTCGATGGACCAGTGCATGCCGGGTCTCGCCAGCGCTGGCTTCGGACCTCGCCCGAGTACGCGCTGAAGCGACTGCTGGCGGCCGGCGTGGGCGATTGCTACGAGCTGGGGCGGGTGTTTCGCAACGGCGAGGCGGGGCGGCGCCACAACCCCGAGTTCAGCCTGCTGGAGTGGTACCGGGTCGGCTGGGATCACCGGCAGCTCATCGACGAACTGGTGGCGCTGGTGCAGACCGCTCTGGCGCTGGTGGGTCGGCGACCACAGGTGGTGTCGCTGAGCTACGCCGAGCTGTTCTCACGCGAGCTGGGCATCGACCCCCACCGCGACCCGCTGGAGCGCCTGCAGTTGCCGCTGCAGCCGTTTGCGATCAATGGCGACGGGCTGACCCGCGACGACTGGCTCGATCTACTGCTGAGCCACCGCATCGAGCCGGCGCTGCCGGCGAACGATCTGACCGTGGTCTACGACTACCCGGCCTCGCAGTGCGCGTTGGCGCGGGTGCGCAGCGAAGATCCACCGGTCGCCGAGCGCTTCGAGCTGTATCTTGGCGGCATCGAGCTGGCCAACGGCTACCACGAGCTCAGCGACGCCCATGAACAGGCCCAGCGATTCCAACGCGATCTGGCGCAGCGGAATCAGCGCGGCCGTCGGCAGCCGCCGGTCGATACCCATCTGCTGGCCGCACTGCAGGCCGGGCTGCCGGACTGCGCTGGCGTTGCTCTGGGTGTTGATCGACTGCTGATGGCAATGATCGGAAACTGCCCGATCAGCGACGTGCTGGCATTCGATGTTGGCCGCGCCTGAAGGCGGCAGCTTGGCGCTCAGCGGAGCCCGGGAATGATCGCCGACAGCACGCCGCGAAACGGCTTGATTGCCAGCGCGAGGGCCTCGCCACTCCACTTGAACAGCCGGGTCTGATCGATGCCCGACAGACCGCGGAACAGCTCGCCGAGATTGCGCACGCCGGTGCCGGGCAGCAGGCACAGCGCCTGCGCGCGCTTGCCGACCGCGTAAGTACTCGCGACCGAGGCAGCGATCTCGGTGACGATGGCAGCGATCGGCAGCACCCGCGCCAGCACCGGTCGATACAGCAAACCAGCAAACTGCTTGATCAGCTGCTCCACCGTACGCTTGGACAGCTGCTGCGCGCCGATATTGGCGGCCGTGGCGAGCAGGATCACGCCGCGCTCTTCGGCGTCGGTCAACTCGAGTTCGTAGAGTTCAAGGATCTCGCGCACCAGCTGCTGCTGGATCCTGGTCAGGGCAACGGCTTCGGCCACGGAGCCCAACAGCACCGGCGCCAGCTTGCCGAGCAGCGGCACCTTGCTGGTGATGGTGTTGATCGCCGCCGCGGTGCCGGCCTTCAGACAGGCGGTTTGCAGGATCAGATTGAAGCGCCGCTCGCGATCCGGCGCGCTTAGCGGACGCGGTCGGGCACGCTCTTTTTCCGCGACGGTGAGATTGCTGCGCGTCGGATCAGCGGTCTTCGGCCTGCGAATCGCGCCGTTGCCGGGCTTGGGCTTGGGCTTGGGCTTGGGTTTGGGCTGGGGCTTAGCCGCAACCCTTGCTTTTGGCGCGGCCTTGGGCGCTGCCGCCGGCGTCGGCTTGGTCGATTTCGCTGCCCGCCGCGGCTTCGAATCCTTCGATTCGGCCGCGGAGGTGCCGGGGTTTTCGGGCGCTTTTCGGGTTGCCATGGCTGCAGGATAGCGCCCGCCATGGCCAGACAACAGCGGCGCGCGGTTCAAACCGTCTCCCGAGCTGGAGTATCCTGCGCGCCCGCTTCAGTCTCGGCCCGCAGAACATGATCGATTACGACCGCTACGACCGCGTTCGCGCCGTCAGCTGGCGCGGCGACGCGCTGGTGCTGATGGACCAGCGCAAGCTGCCCTTCGAACAGGTCGAGATCCGCTGCGAGACGTCCGACGACGTTGCCGTGGCCATTCACGATCTGGTCGTGCGCGGCGCGCCAGCTATTGGCATTGCGGCGGCGTGGGGTGTGGTTCTCGCTGCGCGCAGCGTTGATGCTCCGGACGGGCCTCGGGCGCTGCTGGGGCTGGCTCCGGCCATGCAGCGGCTGGAGTCGGCGCGGCCCACGGCAGTAAACCTTGCCTGGGCGCTGCGCCGCATGAGCCGCTGTCTGCAGGCCGCGGGCGCCGACTGGCAGAGGCTGCTGGCAGCCGAAGCAAAGGCGATTGAAGCGGAGGATCTGGCGGCCAATCGCACGATGGGCGAGCTTGGCGCGGCGCTGATCGAGCCCGGCTCAGGCGTACTCACGCACTGCAACACCGGCTCGCTGGCCACGGCCGGCTACGGCACCGCGCTGGGCGTGATCCGCGCTGGCGTTGCCGAGGGCCGCATCGAGCGAGTCTTTGCCGGCGAAACCCGGCCTTGGCTGCAGGGCGCACGGCTGACGCTGTGGGAGCTGCTGCAGGACGGTATCGACGCCACCCTGATTGCCGACTCGGCGGCGGCGCACCTGATGGCCAGTGGCAAGGTGCAGTGGGTAGTGGTCGGCGCCGACCGCATCTGCGCCAACGGCGACGTCGCCAACAAGATCGGCACCTACGCGCTGGCCATCGCCGCACGCCACCACGGCCTGCACTTCATGGTCGTGGCGCCGTCCTCAACGGTGGATTTCGCCACCGCCAGCGGCGACCTGATCGAAATTGAACAGCGCGACCCGGCCGAATTGCTGGGTCTGGGCAATGTCCAAACCGCCGCGCCCGGCGGTCGCGCCTGGAACCCGGTATTCGACGTCACCCCGGCCGCGCTGATCGACGCCATTGTCACCGAGTGCGGCGTCGTGCTGCGGCCGGACGTCGGCCGGATGCGAGCGATCCTCGAGAGTCAAAGCGCTTCGCCCTGAATTGCCGCGCGCAGCAAAGGCGAGTCGATAAGCCAACCGGCAGGCATGGCTTGGTGCGGCGAACGCCAGTGCCCCAGCAGATGCTGGGGTGTCGCTGCACGCCATCCCGGCCAAGCGGCCAGGCGCCCTCTTAGTCTGCGAACTGGGTCGAATGCTCATTCAGCGCCGATGTGCCGCAGTTGACCCCGTCGTGATCATGCCGGCGGTCATGCGGAACACTGCAGCGATCTTCCCGCACCGGACCCGACGTAATCGGACCCGACGTAATCGGACCCGACGTATTCTGCCGATGTGAGCATCGAAGCTCGTGCCATCGTCAGCTGACCGCGGGGAGCCCTGCCATGACCCAACCCATCATCAAGCAGATTCGCATTCTGCAGATCGTGCCGCGGCATCCGCGCAAGGTTTCCGTCGAGCAGATCGTCGACAAGCTGACCAGCGAAGGGCTCCAGATCGATGTGCGCACGGTCCAGCGTCATCTGATCAATCTGGCCAAGCCGCCCTTCAACCTGCAGTCTGACGAGGGCAAAAAGCGCGGCTGGAGCTGGCCGCCTGACGCGGAGCCGGTCCAGATGCCGCTGGTCGATCCCGGCACCGCGCTCACCTACTTGCTGGTCGACCAGTACCTCAAGGAGTTGCTGCCGGCGCCGCTGTATCGACAGATTGAAGCGCAGCGCCGCGATGCGCGAGGGGTGCTCAATGTTGATAGCGGCAAGCCCTTCAAGCGCTGGAGCGAGCGCGTCGCGATGCTGCCGTTTGGTCCGGAACGCCTGCCGGTCCGCCTTGAGCCGTCGGTTGTGACAGCGGTTTACGCGGCGCTGCTTGAAGGTAAGGTGCTTCACGTGCACTACCGCTCCGTCGCGCAGCCGCTGCCAAAGGCGCGTGTCCTGCATCCGCTGGGCCTGGTCGGTGTGGATCACGTGCTCTATCTCGTGGCCGTCGCGGACGGCTATATGGAGCCGCGGCAGTGGGCATTGCACAGGATGAGTCAGGCGTCGCTGTCGACCATGAGCGTGATCGAGCCGGAGGGATTTCACCTGCGCGATTACATCAGACAGGAGCGCGCCTTCGAGTATCCCAGCCTAGGCAAGGTGCGCCTGCAGCTGCGTGTGAGCGCGTGGCTCGCACGCCAGCTGGAGGAGCGCCCGCTGGCCGCCGATCAGCGCCTGCAGTCGATATCTGACAGCGATGATCACCGACTCACCGCCAGCGTCGAGTTCACCGACCAACTGCGCTGGTGGCTGCGCAGCGTCGGTCCTGCGGTCGAAGTGCAGAAGCCCGTCCGCCTGCGGCGAGAGTTTGCCAGCGAAGCGGCGGAACTTGTCGCGCGTTACGCGCTGGCCAGCGCCTCAGGCTCAAGCGACTGAGCGCGTGCGCCGATGCGACAGGATTCGTCGTATCCGTCCTTACCCTTGATCCCAGTGGCAGACCGCAACCGAACCCGGAGTAGGGGGATGAAGACGCAGCTCCGAGAGGCACAGTGAATGCCCCTGAATCAGATCACCACAGCGGACCTTGCAGCGCTTGTCGCCGCCGCGAAGCGCATTGCCGTGCTCACCGGTGCCGGCATGTCGCAAGAGAGCGGCATTTCCACATTTCGCGACGCGCAGAACGGTCTGTGGGAGCGGTTCGACCCCGCCCGCTTGGCCACTCCTGCGGCTTGGCGAGAGGATCGCGCACTGGTCTACGGCTGGTATCGCTGGAGAGCCGCCGTGATCAGCCGTGCGCAACCACACGCCGGGCATATCGCGCTGGCGGCGCTCGCGAAGAGAGCGGGCAACGTCACCTTGATTACCCAGAACGTTGATGACCTGCACGAGCGCGCCGGTCACGCAGACGTCATCCATCTTCACGGCCAATTGGCGAGCCTGCGTTGCTTCGCCTGCGGTCGGTCTGGCGGCCGGATGCAGGCTGCCGACGACTCCGTTGAGCACCCACTGCTGCGTGTCGAACCAGAACGCTGCCGGCACTGCGCTGGCGATCTGCGCCCTGCTGTTGTGTGGTTCGGCGAATCCTTGCCGGTCGAGCCGTGGAAGCGGGCCGAGAAGGCCGCAGGCGAGTGCGATCTTTTCCTCGTGATCGGAACCTCGCTGGCAGTGCGACCTGCGGCTCATCTGCCGGTGTTGGCGGCGCAGTCCGGTGCGACCGTCGTGGAGATCAACCCTTCGCCCAGCGAGCACGCCGAGCCGAAGCGAATGATCGTTCGGTCGATGGCAATTGCTGGATGCCTTGCGCTAACCCGCATTGCCCATTCTGATACTTAGCCCGCATGTTTCATGAATCTCGCGCGCCCTCGCTTGTCGCTTGTCCGCACAGGAGATTTTCCTCAGTCGGTCGTAAGGCCCGATACGCCGCTCCCTTGGAAGTCCCTTGTGCGAACAATATCCTGAGCGATCATCGCGCGAATTCATGAAACATGCGGGTTAGCCGAAGCCGCCGAACTCGCTGCGCATTGCGATGTGGTCAGGACGCCCAGTTCGCCGGTTTGCGATGTGGTCAGGACGCCCAGATCACCGGTTCAAGCGCCCGTGCGAACGCGACACGATCCGTCGCGTGCGTGCTTACCCTTGATGCTGGCCGCAGCCCGCGGCCACCACAAGGAGAGACGTGATGGCGATGCAGATCTACACGTGCGACGTGCGAATTCTGGGCAAGGGTCCGCTCAAGGGCGTCGAGCTATGGTTGTGCTCGGCGAGTCAGGTCGAGGCGAAGAAAGCGGAGCAGGACAAGTTTCCCGGCCAGAACATCATCGGCGTCGCAAACGTCACCCGCAAGAAGTGAGGTGACTATGGATGCGGAGCTGCAGGAGTGATCCGCGCTGGGTGCGCCCAGCGCAGCACGCCAGAGGGCTGCGCCGGGGACTTCGGTGCACGGCAATGACGAATCGCGCGCCGGAACGCTCGCCGACGACGCGAAACGCCCTTGACGCAGAGTCAACACAGGTGATCGTCCATCGTCAAGGCGGGGTGCTGTCAATTACAGCGCTTGGCGTGTGGAGAATCGACATCCACGTCCGCGCTAACCGGGTTCTGGAGCGCTGGCTGGACCAGACCTCGGAGGCCGCGCCATTTCTAGCGCTGCCATCCGACAAGGTTCTCCGCAGGCGTGCTGCCGAGTGGGCGTGCAACCCAAGGGCGGCCGAGAGCACCACGGATTCGTCCAGCAACGTGTCAGAGTCCGGCCGCAATGCGACGCGTCGGCTTCCATGCGGCGAAAACATCGCTACGTTCGAATCGGTCGACTGGCTCACGCCCTGGCTGCGCGCAGTCGGCGAATCCCACTGTCTGCGACAGCTGCTGGGTCGGATACGACGGGCGCTGCTCGCCTGGACGATCTTCGACACGCAGGCGCTGAAGCGCAGCCAGGTTCGGCGTATCGACGCCCCGGGCTTTGCCTTCCTGCGTATCGTCCACGAGGCCGAGGCCGTGCTCAGCACCGTCGATGCCGATGATCGCGCTGCTGGCTTGCGCTGCGGGATCGACCTTGCCCGCGACGTGATTGAGGTTGTACTTCGCCACCTCGCCGATTACCGCCGTGTGCAGCGTGAAACGCCCCGCTTCGTGCTCCCGCTGCTCGCTCACGACATCAGTGGCATCGCGCGGATGCACACCGAGCCGATGCGCCATCTCAAGCTGGCCTGTCGGCAGCATGGGTTGAGCCAATCAGAGTGGAGACACCTCGTCCAACCCGACGCCTCGCTGATCGTTCGCCACTGTCTCAGCCTGCAGTCGATCCTGTCGCGAGAGTCAGCCGGCCATGTCCACCGCGCGGCGATCATCTCGTTTGCGGTTGAGCGCTCAGGCTGGCCATTCAAGAACGTGGCCCGCTTCGCTATCGGGAATCTCGCCGCCCTGACGCCTGCACCCATTTGCCGAACCATCCTCGCCCCGTTCCTGCGCGAGCTCTGGCATCAAGGCGCAAGCGGTGCCCGAGCGCTGCACTGGAACCCAAGCCAAGGCCTCGGATTCCAGTTCCTTCTGGTCTCCATGGCCATCGCTCACAAGGGCTCGGGCTGGATTGGCAAACGGCCGAGTTGGAACATGCTGGTGGCGACCGTTTGGAGGCGGTTCGCTCGCCGCCATTACCAAATCACCGAACCGACGGCCTTTGGCGAGGTTCGGATTACCCCACTCAACACCTTCGCCCAGCTTCGCCGCTGCGGTCGTCAGATGCGAAACTGTCTCGGCAATCCTCAGCAGTGGACGGAGGTGCTGATGGGGAAGTTGTTGTTCCACCTTGGTACTCGCAGTCTGCCCGGCTCCCACGCGGTAATGAGGATCGCCTGCACCGAGGGTGAGGGTGATTCGAGCTGGTACATGGAAGCGATGATGGGCTCTTGCAACGCCGAGCCGTCAGAAATAGCGATTGGGGCGGGGCAGTGGCTCATTGAGAAACTAGATCGTGCATTCGGTCGAGTTCCTCAGCCCCTCATCGTCAAGGGGAGCTCCGCCTGCCAAGTGCGCCCATACGACAGTCTGTTGACTCGGACCTAACCACCCGCATCCCGAGCATCTAATGGGTAACGCTTCGGCATCGCGACAAGCTCGTCGCTGCCTCGGCAACTCTATGTGAATGGAACGAGCGGCTTGACTCTTCCACAATGCCATCGGAATAGCGGACGTGCAAGAAACGCGCGATAACCTAATGTTCCAATTTGGACGACGCGTTTTGCAGAGGCATTAGTTTTCGCCTTACAGCGGCAGCGTCTGGATTTTCAGGAAGTCCCAATTCCTTGCTGATAGATTTGTAAATTAGTGGTTTTCTTCCAGGCGCGTTTAGGGCTGCCACGATATCATCAATGAACGACTCAAAGAATAGTTCAGCCGCTTTTAAGTCATTCCAGATGTCTGGCATCGGACTCACAATAAGTTTGGATGCACTTCGCTTGATCCAATCCGGTCTCCCAAGCCATTCTCGTCGTGTATGTACGAACTTCATAAACGATTCATTTGGATTGGATTTTTGGACAGCTTCGACGCCAAGTTCGGAGAAAAAAGATTCCGTCTTTGATCTGTATGCCTCGAAGCGAGCTAAAAGATCGTCGTCTGAGAACGTTTCCATCGATTGTGCTATTTTGTTGAAATTGGCAATTCCTTTCACGCTATCCTGCTTCAGAGCAATTTCTATTTTACTTGCGTTTTTGTGTGGAGCCCAGTAACCAAATGCAGTCTCAACGCAGTACTTCCTAAAACGCAAAGATTCAGCCTTTATTTCTTCGAAGCCTGATTTCAGTTCAAGTGCGCTGAGCAGATTAAATCCGAACCCCTCCGCATTCGGATCAGCATAAGGAACGGAAGCACCTTCCCCAAGTCGGTCAGATATTATTCTGCGTTCGGCAGAAGAAATCGCGAAGGCGTCGTGAGTGAAGCGCCGATACCTCGTTGGTTTAAATATCAGGCTTCCTGCTGAAAAATAACTAAGTAGTTCAACTGACAAAAAAGCATCGTCGGCCAATTCGCTCGAACACAGGTTCATCAGTGCATCGACATATCGGTCGAGCGCCTCGCTCTTTCCAACAACGCGCATCATCAGCTCGTGCCGATCTCCCTCTATTGCGTGCGAGGCGTTGGCTGATCCGATATACCATACTGGCGAGGTGGTTCTGAGGAATCCGTAGAGCTTGGTGTGGAGCGGTTTCGAATCACGAAAGATTTTAACTGAGACCCTATTTTTTCGAAACCCCAACTGGATGATGCGATTTTCCAAATCTCGCTCTCGAACTTTTCCGTAAACGAAATCTGTTGTGTTGTCGCATCCGAATATTAAGCGAACATCGCATCTGGCCCGCCGTTTCTTCGTTAGTTGTTCAAGAAGCTTGCAAACATATTCGTTTCCAAAATAGCCGCTTATTATCGTTATTCTGGTCGCGCGCTTTGCATCACTTATGAGTGATTCGGAGAGGTTGCTAAAGTGCTCGCCGGAAGATTCCAGGGCATTACCGAGTTTCCTTGATAGGTACGCTACATCTTCAATTCGCATAACTCGCTCTCCAGTTGTATTAAGATTCGAGTGTAGGGCGAAGATCCGCGGCTTCAGCGCGTTTAGTTTAAATTGTTGCTCGGAACGCATTTTCCCTCGAAAGCACTCTCTGGGTGCCTTCCGCGAAATGCAGTGCATTTGAATTAACCCGAACGCAACGCCACCAACTCCACCCCAGCCCCGAGGTCAGCATACGCCTCCCCCTGCTCGACAAACAGTCCTGCCGCCGTGGAACCGCCATCAATCTCCAGAATGCCGAGCCATCGCGCGCGGGCTTGGCGGGTATTGATCCAGAGCAGCAGGCATTCGAGGTTTTGTTGGGTGCTCAGATAGGGCGGCGGGTCGCCTCGCTCCTGCTTGACGGCGGTCCTGCGTTTCTCGGCGTCCAGGGACAGCAGCAGATCTATGACGCGGCCCTTGCGAGTGACAGCAGCATCGATACCGCCATTGGCATGGATGGAAACACCCGGGCCGTCGGGTGCGCCCGAAAGCGACAGTTCGATGGTGTGGCCATCAATCGCTTGAAGTCGCGGCAGCATTCGGAAGCTCCGCCAAGCGACAGGCAGCAAGAGAGCGAATGCGTGGTGCGCCGGATGCGGCGAATCCTTGCACGCTTTGAGGATTGCCCTGATGTCTGAGCGCGGCGCCATTTTCCGAGTGAGTTGGACGCCGCCGTGCAAGGCGCGCAGGGCGGCGGCTGGATGAGAATCGGGAAGGCGCGGGCATGCGGCACCGCAGCGCCGGCAGCTGCGGGCTGCTAGAGTTTTTGCGCGTCGGACCAGTTTGGCTTGCGCGTCGCTTGCCGGGCGGGAGTGGAAAATCCTTAGTCGCGAGAGATCTTCCTTGATCAGTAGGAAGTGCAGGACGGGGTCACCCAAGCGGGTGCGTGCTCGAAGGTCGGCGCACAGGGCCTCGAGCAAGCCGGACCATCCCTCGCCACATTCGATGCCGCGTTCACTGATCGGGTAGATCGGCGGCGCTTGGTCAATATTGAGAAAGAGGTCCGGGTGGCGGCGTATCAGCCGTTGGTAGTTCATCGATCCCTCGGCTGACGTTAGTCCGCGTCATCGTGCTGTGGGTAGTTGCGCGTGGCGCTCATCCAGATGTCGGCGCAAAGCCAATCGAGCGCTTGTTTATCTCGCGCTTCATGGCTACCTCCTGACGCAGGCGTTCGACCAATGCACCTGCAGCGGGGATGTTGCGACGGTGGCGAAGCTGTCGGCGAATCACGGCGAAGTCGCCGGGCGTGAGGCGGTCGATGCGGTTGATGGCGGCGAGATCGTGGGGCTGCGGTTGGGTGCCCAGATCGGCGCACAGGCGCTGAAACAGGGCCAGGCGTTGCGCTTCGCCGAGAGCATCGAAGTGGACCTTGTAGTCGAAGCGCCGCAGGGACGCAGGGTCGAGGTTGTCGACCAGGTTGGTGGAGGCGATGAGTACGCCCTCGAAGTGTTCCATCTGGGTCAGTAGCTCATTGACCTGGGTGACCTCCCAGTTCCTTTGGGCGTCGCTGCGGTCACGCAGGAAGCTGTCGACTTCGTCGAGCAGAAGAATGGCGCCCTCGGCTTCCGCATCCCTGAACGCGGCAGCGATGTTGCGTTCGGTCATCCCGACATAGCAGTCGATGAGGTCGGAGGCGCGGCGGGCGAGCACCGGGCGATCAAGGCGCTGACCCAGGTGATGGGCGAAGGCTGTCTTGCCAGTGCCGGGCGGGCCGTAGAAAAGCACGCGACCGCTGCCGCCGGCCTGCAGCGAGTCGGCCAGACTGACGAGATCAACGTTGGCATTGAGCAGATCAGGGTCGTAGTGCTCGGGCAGAACAGGCAATGGCAGTCGGTGGCACACGCCCGTCGCGCGCAGGAAGTTCTCAAGCAGCCGTTGGGCGGCTTCGTCGCGTTCGATCTGCGTGGCGTCGGTCATCGAACTCAGCACCTTGCCGACGCGCTCGACCTGCGCCGGCGGCAGGCGGTCGATCTCGGCGATGCGTGAGCGGCAGACTGGCGAGACGGTTTCGTCCGGCAGATAGCGATCAACAATGCGCCGCCGAACGCTGCGTGTGGGCGGCCGCAGCTCGATCACCTCGTCAAAGCGTCGCAGGTAGGCGTGATCAATGGCGCTGATGTCATTGCACAGCCAGAACGTTGGGACCGAATTGTTCTCAAGCTGATCGTTGACCCAGCCCTTGCCGGTGGAGCGCGCGCGGCTGCGATGGCTGCCGAAAAAGTCGAAGCCATCGGCGCTGCCGAACAGGTCCTCGACCTCGTCGAACAGCAGCAGGTTGCGCTCGTCCGATTTGAGCAGTGTCCGGGTCAGCGTGAGGGCGGCAGCACGTCGAGCGCCTTCACGGACTTCGCCATTCTCCGTGCAGACCGGGACTTCCCACAGGCTGGCATCAAGCGATTCCGCCAGGTGGCGGGCGAGTTCTGTCTTGCCAGTGCCGGGCGGGCCGTACATCAGCACGTTGACGCCGCGAAGGCTGCGCGTCAGCGCGCGGTCCAGGTGTTGGCGCAGGCGTGACACGTCCTGAATGTGGGAAAAGTCCGCTGCCGCCAGCTGCGCGGGTGCCGAGCGCTTGAGCTTGTGGGCTAGAAATCGAGCGGGGTGAAAGTCGGGGGCCATCAACGCGTTGGAAAGCGAGCTGTCGGTGGTAAGCGGGTAGTAGTCGTTCGACTCGACAAGCTCGAGCTGCACCAGTCGCGACTGCGGCGACATGGCTGCAACCAGTCGTTGCGCAGGCATGTCGAAAAGCCCACTCAGGGCGTGCGGGCTATGGAATCTGGATCGGCTGGTGTGGGATTCAAGGAAGTCTGCCAGCGGCTTGTGCAAGCCGATGATGACGGCCGTTCGCAGCACCTCATGCTCGACGCGACTCAAGCTCAGGGCTTCCGTCAGCTGTTCCAGATTGCGATCCAGCGGCTCAACGGTGATGTCCGGTCCGCTGGCCCGAAAGCCGGCGTGCTTTCCAAGCAAGGCAACGAACTTGCGCCGCGCTTCGCGCTTTTGCGGTGAGCGCGAGTGCTCAGGCACGTGATCGCTATCCAGGCCCAGAGCGGCGAGCAGTTCGTCCGGACTGTGATCCAGCTGCCGCACAAGGCGTGCGGGATTGAGCGCACGCGCCACCATCTTGCCAGCAATCTGTCGCGCCGCTCGCTCGATGTCGGATACGGCGCGAAGTCGTCTGATCAGGCGCTCAGCGGGGACTGTGGATGCGAGAGGCATTGGAAGGCTCCGGGGGTGATGACGGACCCAGTGTGTTGGAACAACGCGACAGAATGCGTCGGGTAGAGGGGCGGGCGGCGGCTAACCCTGACGGTGTTTCGACGGAGGCAGACGTTTAACCATGCGAGATGAGTGGGGGCGGGCGATCTCGCAGGTCGCCGCCGGCGCTCGGGACGTTTGGCGGTCCTGGGTAGGCCGGCGCGGCCTTGGCAATCCGTTGGGTCTGGCGAACCGCGGCCAGATCTCCTCCGGAGCTGCGCTGCAGTCGTCTCCAGCTCCCGCCGTGCTATGATTTCGGGTTAGCCAGCAGCGCTTTTTCCCTCCCCGCACAAGCCCTTGCAGCCGATTCCAGGCTGCGCCGGCGGGGGCGCTGCGACCCGCTCACCGACTGGATTTCGCATGGCAGAACTGGCAAAGGAAGTCATCCCGGTAAACCTTGAAGACGAGATGCGCAAAAGCTACCTCGATTACGCCATGAGCGTGATCGTGGGGCGGGCGCTTCCGGACGTGAGGGATGGCCTCAAACCAGTGCATCGGCGCGTGCTGTACGCGATGAGCGAGCTTGGTGCGCACAGCAACAAGCCGTACTACAAGTCGGCGCGCATCGTCGGTGACGTGATCGGCAAGTTCCATCCGCACGGTGACGCTTCGGTGTACGACACCTTGGTGCGCATGGCGCAGCCGTTCTCGCTGCGCTATCTGCTGGTCGACGGGCAGGGCAACTTCGGTTCCGTCGACGGTGATCCGCCGGCCGCCATGCGTTACACCGAGGCGCGGCTGTCACGGCTGGCGCACGAGCTGCTGGCCGACATCGAAAAGGAAACCGTCGACTTCCAGCCCAACTACGACGAGAAAGAGCTGGAGCCCAAGGTTCTGCCGACGCGCTTCCCGAATCTGCTGGTCAACGGCTCGGCCGGCATCGCAGTGGGCATGGCGACCAATATCCCGCCGCACAATCTCTCCGAGATCATCGCCGCGACGGTGGCGCTGATCGACGATCCGGACGTCGAGATTGAGACCCTGATGCAGCATGTGCCGGGTCCGGATTTCCCGACCGCGGGCATCATCAATGGCGCGGCGGGTATCCACGCGGCCTATCGCACCGGCCGCGGGCGCGTACTGATGCGGGCCCGCGCCGAGATCGAGGTCGACGACCACAGCGGTCGTGAAGCGATCATCGTCAGCGAACTGCCGTATCAGGTGAACAAGGCGCGGTTGATCGAGAAGATCGCCGAGCTGGTCAAGGAGAAGAAGCTCGAGGGTATTTCCGAGCTGCGCGACGAGTCCGACAAGGACGGCATGCGCATCTTCATCGAGATCAAGCGCGGCGAAGCGGCCGACGTGGTCTTGAACAACCTGTACCAGCAGACCCAGATGCAGTCGGTGTTCGGCATCAACATGGTCGCGCTGGTCGACGGCCGGCCGCAGCTGCTGACGCTGAAGGCGATGCTCGAGGCGTTCATCCGCCATCGCCGTGAAGTGGTCACGCGGCGCACCATCTTTGAGCTGCGCAAGGCGCGCGCGCGGGCGCACATCCTCGAAGGTCTGACCGTTGCGCTGGCCAACATCGATCAGATGATCGAGCTGATCAAGACGTCCGACAGCCCGGCGGTAGCGCGTGAGCGCATGCTGGCGCGGCGCTGGGAGCCGGGCATGGTGCGCGCCCTGCTGGGCGCCGCGGGCGCCGGCGCCTCGCGTCCGGAGGACCTGCTGCCGGGCCTGGGTCTGCTCGATGACGGCTACCAGCTGTCCGAGGTGCAGGCCAAGGAAATCCTTGAGATGCGCCTGAACCGCCTGACCGGCCTGGAGCAGGAGAAGCTTACCGACGAGTATCGCGCGCTGCTGGAAGTGATCCGCGCGCTGATCGAGATTCTCGTGGATCCCGACCGGCTGCTGCAGGTGATCCGCGACGAGCTTCTGGCAATTCTCGCCGAGTACGGCGACGCCCGGCGGACCGAGATCCGCGCCAGCCAGGAGGATCTGGACATCCTCGACCTGATTGCACCCGAGGACGTGGTGGTGACGCTGTCGCACACCGGCTACGCCAAGCGCCAGCCGGTCACCACCTATCGCGCACAGCGTCGCGGCGGCCGCGGTCGCAGCGCCACGGCGATCAAGGAAGAGGATTTTGTCGAGCGGCTGTGGATTGCCAACACCCACGACACCCTGCTCAGCTTTACCAGCTCGGGCAAGGTGTTCTGGCCCAAGGTCTATCAGCTGCCGGATGCCGGCCCCAACGCCCGCGGCCGCCCGATCATCAATTTTGTCGCGCTGGAGCCCGGCGAGAAGATCCAGGCGGTGCTGCCGGTGCGTGACTTCCCGGCCGATCTGTTCGTGTTCTTCGCCACTGCCAAGGGCACGGTGAAGAAGACGCCGCTGGAGGAATACGCCTACCAGCTGGCGCGCGGCAAGATCGCCATCAGTCTCGACGAAGACGATTCGCTGGTCGCCGTCGCCATCACCGATGGCAAGCACGACATCCTGCTGTTCTCGTCCAACGGCAAGGCGGCCCGCTTCACCGAGGCGGAGGTCCGCTCGATGGGGCGCACCGCTACTGGCGTTCGCGGCATGCGGGTGGCGGAGGGCGAGCGGGTGGTGTCGATGATCGTGGCCGAGAATGACGGCGACATCCTCACCGCCACGGCCAATGGGTTCGGCAAGCGCACGCCGCTTGATGACTACCCGCGCAAGGGCCGCGGATCGCAGGGCGTGATCGCGATTCAGACCTCGGACCGCAACGGCGAACTGGTCGGCGCCATCCAGCTCGACGATTCACACGAAGTGATGCTGATCAGTAACCAGGGCACCCTGGTTCGCACGCGCGCCGCCGAGATTGCCCGCGTTGGTCGCAACACCCAAGGCGTGACGCTTATCCGTCTGCCCTCGGATGAGGCGCTGGCTGGCGTGGTTCGCGTTGACGCGCTGGAGCTGGAAGAGCCATCGGCCGCCGATGCCGACGGCGTTGATGCGATTGGCGTCGATAGCAGCGATACCGGTTCCAGCGACATCGGTTCCAGCGACACCGGTTCCAGCGACACCGGTTCCAGTGACATCGAGCCTACCGCTGACATCTGAATCGTAACCGGTTGATCCACCGATAGCCGGTGGCGCGCCCGACGGCGTTCATCCGTCGGGCGTGGCGTCACTGCGCATGCTGGAGCCGCGCTGGACGCCGGTCAGTTGAGATGCTTGAGCACATAGTCGGCCGCCGAGACGCGAAACTCGCCCGGTGCCTCTACGTGCAGCTGCTTGACCACACCATCCTCGGCGTACAGCGCGAACCGCTTGCAGCGCAGGCCCATGCCGAAGCCGGTGGCATCCATCTCCAGTCCGAGTGCTTTGGCGAACTCGCCGTTGCCGTCCGCCAGCAGGGTCAGCCCTTCGCCGACGCCTTGCGACTTGCCCCATGCATCCATGACGAAGGCGTCATTAACCGACACGCAGGCGAGTTCGATGCCCTTTGCCGCGAAGTCGGCCTGATGCTCCACGTAGCCGGGCAGGTGCTGCGCCGAGCACGTTGGCGTGAAGGCGCCGGGTACTGCAAACAGCAGCATCTTCTTGCCGGCGAAGAGGCTCTCGGTAGAGACGGTCTGCACGCCGTCCTTGATCAAGTTGAGCGTGGCGGCGGGAATGCGGTCACCGACCTGGATGGTCATTGGCAAATCTCCGGAATGGATGGGGGACTGAAAGCGTAGCGGTAGTGGGGCCGGGAGTCGATGCGGCAGCGCACATGGGGCGCCGGAATGTTTCTGAACCCTTCCATTGCCCGGCGCGCTGGGCGCTGGGCGCTGGGCGCTTGAAAGGCGGCCAGGGGCGGCACCTGCCGTCCACCCACAAGCAGTCAAGCATGAGCACTACGCGTACACCGCACGGGGTTGCGGGCAACGGCTTTCAGGACGAACTGCGACAGGTCTTTGATCGCTTTTTTGGAGAGGCCGAAGGCGACAACTCGAACGTGGTCACCAGCCGCTGGACGCCGCGGGTCGACATCCGCGAGGAGGCTGATCGCTTCGTGATTCTGGCCGATGTTCCCGGCGTCGATCCGGCTGCCATCGAGATCAACATGGACAAGGGAATTCTCTCGATCCGGGGTGAGCGAAAGTCCGGGGGCGCGCAGCGCAGCGGCCGCTACTCGCGGGTCGAGCGTGCCCATGGTCTGTTCTACCGTCGCTTCGCGCTGCCTGACAGCGCGCACCCGGACGGTATCAGCGCCACCGGTGGTCACGGGGTGCTGGACGTATCGATTCCGCAGAGGCCTGAAACGACACCGCGGCGGATTGCGGTCAGCGTAGGCTAAGCTCACGCATCCGGCTGTGACCACGCCCGTCGCAGCGTTGCGGCGGGCGGCGGTGCGTGCCCCTTTCACTGAAGTCAGCAGCGCATGCAGTTCAAGGATTACTACGACATTCTCGGGGTGAAGCCCGACGCCAGCGATGCCGAGATCAAGACGGCCTACCGCCGGCTGGCGCGAAAATATCACCCGGACGTGAGCAAGGAGGCCGGCGCCGAGGATCGATTCAAGTCGATCAACGAAGCCAGCGAGGCGCTGCGCGATCCCGAGCGCCGCGCCGCCTACGATCAGCTGCGGGCGCGCGGTTTTCGCGCCGGGCAGGAGTATCAGCCGCCCAACGGGCATCCCGGTCACGGCTTTGATCCGCGCGGCTTCGAGGCCGAGGGCGGCGCCGGATTCAGTGACTTCTTCGAGTCGCTGTTTGGCCGCGGCCGGCCCGGCGAGCGGCCGGCGTCTGCGCGTCGCCCCAGCGAGCAGAAGGCGCGCATCCAGATCGATCTTGACGCGGTGTTTTCAGGCGGTACCCAGCGCGTGCGGATCGACGACCGCACGCTCGAGGTTCGGATACCGCGTGGAATCCAGCCCGGTCAGCAGATCCGGCTGGCGGGGCAGGGCAGCGGCGGGGCCGATCTGAAGCTTGAAATTGCCTACCGGCCGCACCCGCTGTTTCGGGTCGACGGCCGCGATATCCACTACCTGCTGCCAATTGCACCGTGGGAGGCGGCACTGGGCGCTGAGATTGACGTGCCGACCTTGGCCGGTTCCGTGCAGCTGAAAATTCCCCCGGGCTCCGACAGCGGTCGCAAGCTGCGTCTGCGCGGCCGCGGCATGCCTGACGCCGCGCAGGGGGACGCTAGTGGCGACCAGATCGTAGAACTCAGTGTCCGCACGCCTCCCGCCGTCAGCGATGACCAGCGCGAGTTCTATCGCCAGATGCAGACCACCTTTGCGTTCAACCCGCGCAAGGGCTGAACGCCACGACGGTACGCCGCGAGGCTACTGGCCGCCGCTCGCCTGCGCAGCGGCGGCCTTCGGCGATACGTAGCCGAAAAACGAAGACAGCGTCTGTTCCAAGCCCACGTACTCCGCGGCGGTGGTCGGCTCAAACTGGGTGGCGCCCAACTCGACCAGCGTGTTGTAGGAGTCCGGATCCTCATGCAGCTTGAGCATGGCATCGCGCACTGCCTGCTTGACCTCGGCGCTGATCGCCGGGTTTGCCGACAGTGCGGCGCCGGGCACAGAGCGTGACTCTTTCAACGAGACCAGGTTGGGGTATTGCTCGGCGATGAAAGTCGGCACCATCGCCGCTTCAGCGTCGCCCGCAAACACCATCTCCACGCCATCGCGCCATGAACTGGCCTCGGAGCGGAAGTCCGGCTGCGAGATGGGGTTGCTGTACATCTCGGCCAGCATGGCGAACCCAAGGCTTGGTGCCGGCATGGAGACGATGCGCCGGCCGACCAGGCCGGCTAAACCCTTTTCGGCAAACTCGAAGTCGGCCAGCAGGGTGTAGACCGTCGGGCTGGACTTGCGCACCAAGGGTTCGAATCCATAGCGCTGCGCGCGGTAGTCGACGAAGTGCGCTTCCTCGTAAACGAAGTCGTAGGGCGTATTCCGGCGCATGTCGCGCCAGTGCAAATGGTAGTTGCGCGGCGCCACCAGCGTGAAGGTGTGACCGGTGGTGCGGCTCAGGTAGTCGAGCAGGGGCTTGTAAACCTCCTGAGCCTGTTCCGGCGGGTACGAGGGCTCGGCGACGAAGGTGAACGTGTCGGCGACGACCTGGCCGGCCAGAAGAAGGCCGAGACTGAAGACCAGACCTTGGCTGCTTCGTTGAAGCGTTGACACCGTGCGCATGGAAATACCCTCCCAGGAATACCTCATCAAATAGCAGAAATCCCAGGCGCTGCCAATTGCCGGGAGTTACGCGCCTCAGGCCAGCGACTCAACCGAGAAGTCGGCCGGATGAACCCGGACGGCGCCAGCCAGCAGCGTTTCGTTTGCGGCGGGGTCCAGCGAGCAGACCATCAGCGCCGAGTGATGGTTCCGCCAGGACGCCTTACAAATTGTGTTGCCGACCTCCACGCCCGATGCGCTGACCACCAGGCTGTCATCGGGAATTGCGGACTCGGCGTCCACACGGAGCAGACGACGCTTGCTGCGGCCAAGGTAGTGGGTGCGGGCGATGATCTCCTGACCTGGGTAGCAGCCCTTCTTCAGACTGAACGCGGCCAGACGCTCAAGTCCGAGCATGTGCGCGGTCCACTTGTCTGACTGGTCTGCCGAGAGCCGGGGCAGCCCGCAGCGCAGATCGTCGAGTTGCCAGCGTGCGCTCGCCTCCGGGTCGGGCGCCGATGCGCTCGATTCCGGCCGCAGGCGCAGTGTGCGCAGTGTGAGTGCACCGGGCAGCGTGACACTGGCGCCGGTAGCTTCAATGGCGGCGTGCAGCACGCCCCAGGTCGGAGCTTGGTCGACGTCCTTCCAGCTGCCGTAGGCTGCAAGCTCCTCGCGAACGGTCAACGCAATCTTGCTGCGCAGCACGTAGCGCTGCAGCAGCACGTTGAGCTCCTCTGCGGAGCGATCCGGCGCCAGCAGGAGAAATGTCTGGTCGTCACTGCGCAAACACAGGAACAGCGCCAGCACGCGGCCCTTGGCGCTCAACAAGCCGTTCCAGTGGAGGTCGCCTGGCGCCTGCAGCGCAGCGATGTCATTCATCGTCTGCCGCTGCAGAAAGTCAGCGGCGTCTTTGCCGCCTACCTGCAGCACGCTCCAACCATCCAGACGGACTTCACCGTCGCGTTCGACGGATTGCGATTCTGGGTTGCTCGGCATGGGCTTGCGTATTACTCTGCGACGATTGCGGCGGGGCTTTCATGATAGGTCAAGAGCAGCGGGAACCCGAATCGTCCGACATTCCGGATGCCGGGGAAGCGTCGACCGTCAAGGAAGCCGTACTGCCGCGCGAGATCGGAGGGCGGGAAGGGCCCGATCCGACGCGCTATGGGGATTGGGAAAAGAACGGTCGTTGCATCGACTTCTGATGACGTTGACGCCTGCTTGGCGTCGGCTCGGCGACACTTGGGTTCACTGACCGAGGGCTACTGCGTGTCCACCTTGAAGCGCGAACGACCGTTGTCTCCCCATCTGCAGGTCTATCGACCGCAGTTGACCAGCGTCCTGTCGATCATCCATCGCGGCACCGGTGTCGCGCTGGCGGTCGGCGCGTTTGGCGTCGCCTACTGGCTGCATCGCCTCGCGGGGAGCGGCCAGCCCTACTTGGACCTGCAGGCAATCCTGGCGTCGCCGCTTGGATGCGCCGCCATCTTCGGCTTCGCGTTCGCCCTGATGTACCACCTGCTCAACGGCATACGTCACCTGGGCTGGGACATGGGCTGGGGTCTCGACATCAGTACGACCTATAGAACCGGTTGGGCGGTGGTTGTGCTGAGTTTGGCGGCAACAGCCGCGCTCTGGGTTGCGGCAGGCGCAGGAGGAGCGGCATGAGCCTGCAATCGCCGATCGGGCGCGTCCGCGGCCTGGGTTCAGCCAAGGATGGCACCCACCATTGGTGGCTGCAGCGACTCACTGCAGTTGCCCTGGTGCCGCTCACGATCTACTTTCTGTGGCTGCTGCTGACGCTGGTCGGGGCGGACCAGTCTGAAGCCCAGGCGCTGCTCGCCAAGCCGCGCAACGCTGCGCTGCTGGCGGCCTTTGTGATTGCTCTGTTCTGGCACGCCCAGCTTGGCCTGCAGGTGGTTATCGAGGACTACATTCACGTGCGCTGGCAGGAGCTGAGCCTGCAGGTCCTGGTCCGGCTGTCCACGCTCCTGGCAACCCTGGTGGCCCTCCTGGCTATCGGCCGCATCGCATTCACCGGCTAACTCGCATGTCAACGGCATACAAGATCACCGAACACTTTTATGACATGGTCGTTGTCGGCGCCGGCGGGGCCGGTCTGCGAGCCACCTTCGGACTCGCCGCAAAAGGGCTGACGACCGCCTGCATCACCAAAGTCTTTCCAACCCGCTCGCATACGGTCGCCGCACAGGGTGGTATTTCCGCTGCGCTTGGCAACATGGGCGAGGATGACTGGCGCTTCCACTTCTATGACACGATCAAGGGCTCCGACTGGCTCGGCGACCAGGACGCCATCGAATACATGTGCCGCGAGGCGATTCCGGCGATCATCGAGCTTGAACATTACGGTGTGCCGTTCTCGCGTACCGAGGATGGCAAGATCTACCAGCGCCCGTTCGGCGGCATGACCACCCACTACGGCAAGGGCACCGCGCAGCGCACCTGCGCCGCGGCCGACCGCACCGGGCACGCCATCCTGCATACGCTCTACCAGCAGTCGCTGGCGCACGACGCGAGGTTTTTCGTCGAGTACTTTGCGCTGGACCTGATCATGGACAGCGAGGGCGCCTGTCGCGGCGTGCTGGCGCTCGACATGTCGACTGGCGAGTTGCACCTGTTTCGTGCGCACGGCACCGTGCTGGCGACCGGCGGCTATGGGCGCGCCTACTTTTCTGCCACCTCCGCGCATACCTGCACCGGCGACGGTGGCGGAATGGCACTGCGGGCGGGGCTCCCGCTGCAGGACATGGAGTTCGTGCAGTTCCACCCCACTGGCGTCTACGGTGCCGGTTGCCTGATCACCGAAGGCGTGCGCGGCGAGGGTGGCTATCTCACCAATTCCAAGGGCGAGCGCTTCATGGAGCGCTACGCGCCGAACGCCAAGGATCTGGCCTCGCGCGATGTGGTCAGCCGGGCGATGACGATCGAGATCCGCGAGGGACGCGGGGTTGGCCCGCAAGCCGACCATATCTACCTCAACCTGCAGCACCTGGGGCCGGACGTCATCCACGAGAAGCTTCCCGGCATTGCCGAAACGGCCAAGATTTTTGCCGGTGTGGACGTGTCCAAACAGCCGATTCCGGTGCTGCCCACCGTCCACTACAACATGGGTGGGCTGCAGACCAACTACCACGGCGAAGTGGTCACCCTGAAGGACGGCAACCCGGACCACGTGGTGCCTGGGCTTTACGCGATCGGCGAAGCTGCCTGCGTATCGGTGCACGGCGCCAACCGACTGGGCTCGAACTCACTGCTGGATCTGGTGGTGTTCGGTCGGGCGGTGGCCAATCGCTGCGCCGCCACCATCACCCCGAGCGCGAACCACAAGCCGCTGCCCAAGTCGGCGTGCGATGCGTCGCTTGGAAATCTGGACCGCATCCGCTACGCCAAGGGCAGCGAGCCGACCGCGAAGATCCGCGATCGGATGCAGCGCACCATGCAGAGTCACGCAGCGGTGTTCCGCACCGGCGAGAGCCTGATCGAAGGCGTCAACAAGATCAGCGATGTGCACGCAAGCTTTGCCGACATCGGAATTTCTGATCGCTCCATGGTCTGGAACTCCGACCTGATCGAGACCTTGGAGCTGCAGAATCTGCTTGGCCAGGCGCTGGCGACGCTGATCTCCGCCGAGAATCGCAAGGAGTCGCGCGGCGCCCATGCGCGAGAGGACTTCCCGGATCGCAGCGACGACGAATGGCACAAGCACACCCTGTGCTGGGTGGAAGACACCGGCAAAACGAAGATCGACTACCGGCCGGTGCATATGTACACCCTGTCGTCCGATGTCGAAATGGTACCCCCGAAAGCGCGCACGTACTGACGGCCGGGATTCGGGAGTCGAAATTCGCAAGAGCAACCGCCCTGGCGACTACGCAGATCGCGTCCACGAATCGTCAATCTCGCCGACCTGCCGAAGCAAGAACCAAAGCCCCACCGCTACCGCGCATGATTACCTGATTCATCACTCTTCAACCCCGGGTTCCAGCCATGGCCGAATTCACGCTCCCGAAGAACTCCAAAGTCCGCAAGGGCAAGCATTTCCCGGTCAAGGACGCCAAGGGCAAGGTGCGGACCTTCAAGGTCTACCGCTGGAATCCCGACGACGGCGCCAATCCGCGGGTCGATACATTTGAGGTAGACCTCGGAACCTGCGGGCCGATGGTTCTCGACGCGCTGATCAAGATCAAGAACGAGATTGATCCCACGCTGACCTTCCGTCGCTCCTGTCGCGAGGGCATCTGCGGTTCCTGCGCGATGAATATCGACGGGACCAATACGCTGGCCTGCACTAAGTCGATTGAAGACTGCGGCAAGGCCGAAGTGCCGATTTACCCGCTGCCGCACATGTCCGTGATCAAGGACCTGGTGCCGGACATGACCCACTTCTACGCCCAGTACGCGTCGATCAAGCCGTGGATCCGAACCCAGACCGCTGCGCCGCCGGATCGCGAGCGGCTGCAGTCACCGGACGAGCGCAAGAAGCTTGACGGCCTGTACGAGTGCATCCTCTGCGCCTGCTGCTCAACCGCCTGCCCGAGCTACTGGTGGAACGGAGACCGCTACCTCGGACCCGCCATCCTGCTGCAGGCCTACCGCTGGATTGTCGACTCGCGCGACGAAGACACCGGGCAGCGTCTCGATGATCTGGAAGATCCGTTCCGGCTCTATCGCTGCCACACGATCATGAACTGCACGCGGACCTGCCCGAAGGGCCTGAATCCGGCCAAGGCCATCGCCGAGATCAAGAAGCTGATGATCCAGCGGCGTTCGGCCTAGCCCGGCCTCTTCATGAGCCGCGCCTGCCCTCGCTTGTCTCCTGCGCGATCATCGTGCGAATTCATGCAAGGGCTGGGTCAGGTGCCATGCCGCTCCACCTTCGCCAACAAGGTGCCGCGCATGGCTGACCTGCCGGGACGGCCTGAGTGAGCGGATTCGGGCTGTTCCAGCCGTTGTTGGTGATGGTTGCGCTGGCCTTCGTCGTGATGTTTCGCATGGCTTTCATGCGCGTGAACCAGCTGCGGCGTGATCGCATCCATCCGCAACGGGTCGCAACGTCAGTGCAGATGGCGGCGACCGTGGCTGACACCCGGGCAGCCGACAATTTCCGCAATCTGTTCGAGCTTCCGGTGCTGTTCTACGCCGCCGTTCTGGTCGCCCATGGCAGCGGGCAGACCGGTGGCCTGGTGGTGGGGCTGGCCTGGACGTTTGTTGTGCTGCGCTGCGTGCATAGCGCCATCCACTGCACCTACAACCGCGTCACGCATCGCTTTGCCGTGTTCATGGCCGGCGCGCTGGCGCTGATTCTGCTGTGGATCGTGCTCGCTGTGCGGCTCTGGTCGTGAGTGCCACGGAAGCGGAAGAACAGCGGCGCCTGCGCTGGCGCTGCCGGCGCGGCATGCGTGAGCTCGATCAGCTGATGCTGCGCTATCTGGATCGCTTCTGGCTGAGCGCGGATGCAGCGCAGCGGCAGCACTTCGAACGCCTTCTGGAGACCGAGGACGATCAGCTCTGGCGCTGGTGCATGGGTCGCGAAGTCTGTGAGGATCGGGAGCTCGATGGCATCCTCCAACGCATACTCGCCACTGCGCCTTGAGCTGCGCGCCTCGCGGCTGAGTCGCGTTGCGACAGCCTTCATAGCCGCCTTGGCAGCGCTTTCGCTATCGCTGTCCGGGCTGTCACCGCCGCTTGCGGCGGCCATCGGGCTGACCGCTGCCCTCGCCAGCTGGCACCCGTTGCGCCGGCCGCAGCCGATCCGCTTGCGCTGGCAGTCCGATGGCGGCGTCTGGCTGGATTGGCCGGATGGCACCGAGACGGCGGTCGAGGCGCTGGGTGCCCGCCATCTCGGAAGTTTGGCCGTCCTGCGGCTTGCAGAAGGCAGGTCCGTCCGCCGCCTGGTGCTGTGGCCGGATGCCTTGTCCAGGCCCGATCGCAAAGCCCTGCGTCGCCGGCTGAACGGACTGAGCGCCACGGCAGTTTGAGCGGTCGGGTGGGTCCGGGCGCATACCCCGGAACAATTGCAGGTAAGCTGCCGGCCGACCCGACCAACGTCCCGGCCGTCCCGCGCCGGCATGCGGCAGCCAAACACTGACCGGCCACTCCGTACAGCATGTTCCAGCCCCTTCCATTTGCCATTGGTCTGCGCTACATCCGGGCCAAGCGGCGCACCCAGTTCATTTCCTTCATCTCCGCCGTGTCCATGCTCGGTATCGCACTTGGCATCACGGCGTTGATCACCGTCATCTCGGTGATGAACGGATTCGAGCAGGAGCTGCGCACCCGAATCCTGGGAATGGTGGCGCACGCGACGGTGTCCGGCGTCGACGGAACGCTGCGCGACTGGTCGCGCGCCGTGGACGTCGCATCAGCGGATTCGCGCGTGCTTGGCGCGGCGCCGTATGTCGAGCGCGAGGCGATGCTGCAGACCAGCCGGGTCCAGGGTGTGCTGCTGCGCGGCGTGCTGCCGGCCCTTGAGCCGCGGGTGTCTGAGCTGGCCGAGAAGATGGTCGAGGGCGCGTTGACCGATCTGCAGCCCGGCACGTATGGCATCGTTCTGGGTCGCGATCTGTCGCATTCGCTGGGTGCGCGCCTGGGCGATGCGGTGACGGTGTTCGTGCCGGAATTCCGGACCACGCCGGTCGGCGTGATGCCGCAGATGAAGCGCTTCACCGTGATCGGCATCTTCGAGGCCGGTGCACAGGAGTACGACCTCGGTCTGGCCGTGGTGCACATTGAGGATGCACAACGATTGCTGCGGATGTCCAATGCGGTAACCGGCGTGCGTCTGCGCCTGGTTGACATGTTCCAGTCGTGGAGCGTCGCGCGCGACCTCGCCGACGGCATGGGCGAGGCCTTCAGCATCCGCGACTGGACCCGCGACCACGCCAATTTCTTTCGCGCCATCCGCACCGAGAAGACCGTGATGTTCATCATCCTGTCGCTGATCGTGGCCGTGGCCGCATTCAACCTGGTGTCGTCGCTGGTGATGCTGGTTACCGACAAGCAGGCCGACATCGCGATCCTACGCACGCTTGGACTGAGCCCGGCGTCGGTGATGGCCGCGTTCATGGTCCAAGGCACGCTGATTGGATTGATCGGCATTGCGCTGGGTTTGGCTGGCGGCGTCGGACTGACGCTCAATCTGTCGCGGGTAGTGTCGGGCATGGAGTCCCTGCTGGGCTTTGAGTTGATGCCCGCCGACGTCTACTACATCACTGGCGTGCCCACCCTGCTGCGCACCGACGACCTGCTGCAGATCACGCTGCTGGCATTCGTACTGTGCACGCTGGCGACGCTGTATCCCGCCTGGCGCGCGGCACGCACCGATCCGGCGGCGGCGTTGCGCTATGAATAGCAGGGTAGGAGGGGCGGCAATCGACGCTATGGACGCCAGTCAGCCGGTGCTGCGCTGCGTAGGGCTCGGCAAGACCTACGACGAAGGTGGCCTGCGCGCGCGCATCTTCGATGGCTTGGACTTCGCCATTGCCCGCGGCGAGACGGTCGCCATTGTCGGCGCCTCAGGCGCCGGGAAGAGCACGCTTCTGCACCTGCTGGGTGGGCTGGATGCCCCGACCGCCGGCGAAGTGTGGGTGGCCGGCGAGCGCATGTCGGCGCTGGGCGACGCCGCGCGTGGGCGTTTGCGCAATCGGGCGCTCGGCTTCATCTACCAGTTTCACCATCTGCTGCCCGAGTTCACCGCGCTGGAGAACGTGATGATGCCGCTGCTGATTGCCGGCCAGTCTCCGGCTGCGGCAAGCGTGCCTGCTCGCGAACTGCTGCAGCGGGTTGGCCTCGTCGAGCGCCTGCTGCACAAGCCAGGCGAATTGTCCGGAGGCGAGCGCCAGCGCTGCGCCGTCGCCCGCGCCCTGGTGACGCGGCCCGCGTGTGTGCTGGCCGACGAACCAACCGGCAATCTTGATGAGACAACCGCTGCCGGCGTCTATGGGCTGATGGTCGAGCTCAACCGTGAAATCGGCACCAGTCTGGTGGTTGTGACCCACGACCGCGCCCTCGCTCGGCGCATGGACCGGACGCTGGAGCTGGCCGGCGGAGCGCTGCGCGAACTGGCGTCCAGTTCGCCGGCGTGAGTCGCGTGCCCGGCGCGCTGCCAGCCTGGTGGCCACGGCCGTCCCTGCTGTCGCCGCTCTCGGTGCTGCTGCTGGTCGCGGGAACCTGCGCCGCCTTTCTGCTCTCCCAACTTCCGCCTGCGCCGCCGCTGCTGGCGGCCGCCGCGACCTCGGCACTGCTGGCGTGGCGCGTACCCGCCACCCGCCTGCTGACCCTGCCGCTGCTGGCGGCCAGCTGGATGCTGCTGCACGCGCACGGCGGAATGCAGGCGCGGCTGCCAGCGACGCTTGAAGGTGAGGATCTGGCGCTGACGTTGCGCATCGTCGGGCTGCCCGAGCGCGGGGAGCGCCAGCAGCGTTTCGAGGCGCGCGTGGTCGACCCGCCTGCTCAGGCGCCGGGGCTGGCGGGCGCACGGCTGCGGCTGTCGTGGTTCGATGCCGGCGCGGCCGACCTGCTGCCGGGCGAGGTGTGGCGCGGCGTCGTGCGGCTCAAGCGCCCGCGTGGCTCACTCAATCCGGGCGGGTTCGACTACGAGCGCTTCGCGCTGGAAAGCGGTATCGCTGCGACCGGCTACCTGCGCGATGCGCCGCCGCCAGAGCGGATTGAAGGCGCCGGCGGAATCGACGCGCTGCGCTGGCAGATCTCCGCGGCGCTGGCAGACGGGTTCGATGCGCCAGCGGTTCGCTTCCTGCAGGGGTTGGCGGTTGGCGACCGTCGCGGCCTGCAGGACGCCGACTGGGAGCGCCTGCGCGCCACGGGCTTAAGTCACCTGCTGGCCATCTCCGGACTCCACATCGGCCTCCTCGCGGCACTCGGCGCCCTGCTGGCGCGCGGCGTCTACTGGATGATTCCGACGCTGGGCCTGCGCCTGCCACGGCCGCAGGGGATGGCGCTCGCGGCGCTGCCGTTCGCCTTTGGCTACGCCGCGCTGGCCGGTTTCGGTTTGCCGGCGCAGCGCAGCCTGCTGATGATCGCCTGCGTGCTGGGCGCCGTGCTGTGCCGGCGGGCGCTGCTGCCCGCGCAAGGGTTGGCGCTGGCGGCATTCGCGGTGCTGCTGGTCAGTCCTCTCGCGCTGCTGGGCGCCAGCTTCTGGCTGTCATTCCTCGGCGTGGCCTGGCTGCTGCTGTGCCTGCCGGCGCAACCGACGCGCGGCGGATTCGCCGGAGCGCTGCTGCTCGCGCAGGGCGTGCTCAGCGTCGGGCTGTTGCCGCTGACGGTATGGTTTTTCGGCCAGGCTTCGCTGGCGGGGGCCGTTGCCAATCTGCTGGCCGTGCCGCTGGTGTCGCTGATCATCGTCCCGCTTACCCTGCTGGGAACGGCACTGCTGCCGTGGACCCCGCTGGCGAGTCCGTTCATCGTCTCGGCCGCCTGGTTGATGGAGGCGCTGTGGCGCGTTGCCGGCTGGCTTGAGTCGTGGCCGTGGGCGCAGGTGTTTCTGCCTGAGCCCAGCGTGCCAGCGCTGCTGCTGGCGTTGGTTGGCATCGGTTGGCTGCTGTTGCCACGCGGACTGCCGGCCAAGCCGCTGGCGGCGCTGCTGCTGCTGCCGCTGCTGTTTCCCGCGGCTGAGCAGTTGCAAGATGGCGAGCTGGCGCTGACTGTCGTTGATGTTGGACAGGGCCTGTCGGTGCTGGTTCGCACGCGCCAGCACGCGCTGCTCTACGACGCGGGGTCGGCGTTCTCGGGTGGCCTGGACCTGGGCGAAGCCGCCGTGTTGCCGGTGCTGCGCGCGCGTGGCGTGGCTGCGCTGGATGTGTTGCTGATCAGCCACGGCGACAATGATCATGCTGGCGGCGCGGGTGCAGTCAGGCGCGCGATGGCGCCGGCGCTTCGGCTGTCGGGTGAGCCGGTGCGGCTGGGCGATGGACTGCACTGCGCGGATCAGCCCGCTTGGCAGTGGGACGGCGTGCGCTTCTCGGTGCTGCATCCGCCACCGGACTTTCCTGAGTTGGGCAACGAGTCGTCGTGCGTGCTCACCGTCGAGGGCGAGGGCGGTCGTGTGCTGCTGCCAGGCGACATCGGACACATCATCGAGCGGCGCCTGTTGGGCGAACAGGCGCAGCGGCTCGCCGCGGCGGTGCTGCTGGTGCCACATCACGGCAGCAGTGGGTCATCGAGTGCGGAGTTCGTCGCCGCGGTGGCGCCGCGCCACGCACTTTTTGCGACCGGCCACCGCAACCGTTTCGGTCATCCCCGCGCCGACGTGCTGGCGCGCTACACGGCCATTGGCAGCGCCATCGACGGGACGGTGGACGCTGGCGCGATCGATCTGCGTTTGCGTCGCGATGGCAGCACCGAGATTCGCCGGCGGCGTGACAGCCACCGCCGCTTCTGGCATGAGGCATCCTCGGTGCCTTTGCAGCCGGAGCCGGCACGGTAAGATGCGGCAGATTTCGCAGCGCGGCCGCCGGCCGCATCCGGAGCGCACGGCGTGTGGGAACTGATCAAGGCGGGTGGCTGGGTGATGTGGCCGATCATGGCCTGCGCTGCGCTGAGCGTGGCGATTGTCCTGGAGCGCTTCTGGAGCCTGCGTCGGCGTCAGGTGATCCCACCCACTCTGGGCCCGGAGGTTCGCGACTGGGCCAATCAGCATCGACTGGAGCCGGCGCATCTTGATGCGCTGCGGGAGAACTCGGCGCTCGGTGAGCTGCTGGCTGCTGCGCTGGAAGTCCGCTCGAAACCGCGCGAACAGATCAAAGAGCGGGTTGAAGATATCGGTCGGCACGTGGCCCACGAGCTGGAGCGCTTTCTCAACACGCTGGGAACGATCGCCGGCATCTCGCCGCTGCTTGGGCTGCTGGGCACGGTATTTGGAATGATCCGGATGTTTCTCGGGATCCTGGAGTCCGGCGTCGGCGACGCCAGCCAGCTGGCCGGCGGTATCGGCGAAGCCCTGGTCAGCACAGCCGCCGGCCTGTGCGTGGCCATTCCGGCACTGATGTTCTATCGCTACTTCCGCGGCCTGGTGTCGGAGTATGTGATCGACATGGAGAAGCAGGCGATGGCCCTGCTCGACACCCTCGAGGCCGGTGCGCCGCGCGCGCCCGCCGCTCGCGGGCGGCGCGCGGCCAAGTGAGCCCGGGTCGATGAACTTCAGCAGCGGTCGATTGCGCGATGAGCCGGAAATCAGCCTGACCTCGTTGATCGATGTGGTCTTCACCCTCATCATTTTTTTCGTGGTCACCACCACCTTTGACCAGCGCAGCGCAATCAAGCTGCAGCTGCCCAGCGCCGAAAGCAATCCGCCGGCCGAGGCCAGTGAGCCGCTGGTGCTGGTGGTGGATGCGGAGGGTCGCTACTTCATTGGCGGCAATGAAGTGCTGCGCAAGGATGGCGTGGCGCTGCGCGAGGCAATTGTCGCGCTGGTCGGCGCCAACGTCGGCAGCGGCCGCGGCGTCAGCCTGCGGGCCGATGCGCGCACGCCGCACCAGTCGGTGGTGACCGCGCTGGATGTGCTGGGCCAGCTCGGCTTCGAGAAGGTGTCGATCGCCACGGTAGGTAGCCTCGATCCGTGAGCGGCGAGGCGGAGCAGGCGTGGCCGATCTATCGCCGGCTGCTCGGCTATGCCAGGGCCTACTGGCCGCTGCTCACGATTGCCGGCGTCGGCATGCTGATCGAAGCCTTCGCGGGCGCGGCGTTCACGCTGCTCATGGAGCCTCTGATCAACGACGGTTTCATTGACCGGGACCCTGCGGCGGCGGTGATCCTGCCGCTGGTCATCGTTGGCCTGTTCCTGGCCCGCGGTCTGGCTACCTTTGCGACCGACTACGGCATGGCCCGCGCCGGTCGCGGCGTGGTCCGCGACCTGCGGCTGGCGCTGCTCGCCAAGTACCTGCGGCTGCCGACCCAGCGCTTCGATGCCGAGCCGGTGCCGGTGCTGGTCTCGCGGCTGAGCTACGACACCGAGCAGGTCGCACAGGCCGCCAGCGATGCAATCAAGGTGCTGGTCACCGACAGCCTGCTGATCATCGGGCTGGTCGGCGTGATGCTTTGGCAAAGCCCCAAGCTGACCCTCATCATGTTCGTCATTGGACCGCTGATCGCCGGCATCGTCGCGGTGGTTGGCAAGCGCTACCGGCGGCTCAACCGGGGTATTCAGGATCGCGTCGGGGAGATGGCGCACGGCGCCGAACAGGCGCTCGCCGGACAGCAGGAGGTGAAGGTGTACGGTGCCCAGGCGACCGAACTGCAGCGCTATGCCGGGCTGGCTGGCGGCCTGCTGCGGCTGCAGGTCAAGGTTGAGGCCACGCGCGCCCTGTCGTCGTCCACCGTCCAGCTGCTGGCAGCGATCGCGCTGGCGGTGATCGTATATGTGGCCGGGCGCGAGGCGGTGGCGTCGCGACTGGACGCCGGCCAGTTCGTCTCGCTGATGACCGCGATGATGGCCCTGCTGCCGTCGCTCAAGCGCATCACCACAGTGCAGACCCAGATCGCCCGTGGTCTGGCAGCGGCGCAGAAGGTGTTCTCGGTGCTGGATCTCGAAGACGAGATCGATACCGGCCGCCAGCCGCTGACCCGCGCACGCGGTGAGCTGTGCTTCGTTGATGTGTCGTTGCGCTATCCGGGTCAGAGCCAGCCGGCGCTTGATCGGGTCAGCTTTACCGCGCGACCGGGAACGGTGACCGCCATTGTGGGTCGGTCCGGCTCCGGCAAGACCAGCCTGGTCCGCCTGATTCCGCGCTTCTACGAGCCCGACGCCGGCCGCATCGAGCTCGACGGCAGCCCGCTGGGACACTTCGCGTTGGCCGATCTGCGCCGTCAGATCGCCCTTGTTGGGCAGAAGGTGATGTTGTTTGACGCCAGTGTGGCGGACAACATCGGCTTCGGGCGTCCCCTCGATGCAGACGATCCGCTGTTGCGCGACGCCGCCCAGGCTGCCAACGCGCTGGAGTTCATCGAGCGGCTGCCGGACGGCATGCGGTCCAGCATTGGTGAGAACGGCGGGCGCTTGTCGGGTGGCCAGCGGCAGCGTCTGGCCATCGCCCGAGCGGTGCTCAAGGATGCGCCGATCCTCATTCTTGACGAGGCTACCGCGGCACTCGACGCTGAATCCGAGCATCTGGTCCAGTCCGCACTGGATCGGCTGATCCCGGATCGCACCACGCTGGTGATCGCGCACCGGCTGTCGACGGTTGAGCACGCTGACCAGGTGCTGGTGATGGATCAGGGCCGGCTGGTCGAGCAGGGCACGCACCGGGAACTGCTGGCGCGCGGTGGCCTGTACGCGACGCTGCACCGCATGCAGTTCCGTGACGAGCCAGCGGCCGGCAGCGAGGCCTGAGAGCCGGTGAAAAAGCCGCCCGCCTGCTGCGACCGTCTGCGCCGTTCGATTCTTTCCCAGGCTCCGAGTCGATGGACCGGGTGCGACTGACGGCCTGGCTTGAGCGGCGCTGGTATGGCGGCGTTCCGCCGGGGCCGGTTCTGCGGGTGCTGGCGTTGCTGTTTGGCGGGCTGGCCGCGACTCGACGCATGCTCTATCGGCACCGACTGCTGCGCGTCGAGCGACTCGACTGCCCGGTGCTGGTGGTCGGCAATCTGACCGTCGGCGGCGCCGGCAAGACGCCGTTGACCGAAGCGCTGGTGCACGGACTGCGCGAGCGCGGCTGGCGGCCGGGCGTGGTTTCCCGTGGCGTGGGCGGCAGCGCGACGCATGCCGCGGTCGTTCCGGAACATCCCGACCCGGCCGTGTTCGGCGACGAACCGTGCCTGCTGGCCCGGCGCACCGGGGTGCCGGTAGCCGTTGCGAGGCGCCGCGCGGATGCAGGGCGGCTGCTGCGCGCCAGCGCCGACGTCAATCTGCTGATCGCCGACGATGCGCTGCAGCACCTGTCCCTCGCGCGCGACCTCGAAGTGCTGGTGATCGACGCTCGGCGACGATTTGGCAATGGTCGACTGCTGCCCGCGGGTCCCCTGCGCGAGCTGCCGGTGCGCGCGTCGCGCTGCGATTTCCGGGTCCTGAACGGCGCCGTGCCGGCTCCCGAGGCGGGCTGCTGGTCGATGCTGCTGGCGCTTGATCACGCCGTGCGGCTGGACGGCCAGGGCCGAAGCAGTCTGGAGACGTTTCGCGGTCAGGCGATCAACGCCATGGCCGGCATCAGCGATCCCGCGCGCTTTTTCGCCGCGCTCGCAGGCGCCGGACTGACGGCCTCGCTGCACCCGTTCCCGGATCACCATCCGTTTACACCGGCGGATTTTGGCTTCGACGATGGCCGACCGCTGCTGATGACCGAGAAGGACGCAGTAAAGTGCCGCGCCTTCGCCCGACCCCACTGGTACAGCGTGCCGGCCGCGCCGCTCGTCGATCCGGCGTTTCTGGACGCGGTTCACGCCCGTCTGCTCGACATCCGGAGCATCGCCCCATGAGTGTTTCGCTGGATTTTGTGGTCGCCATTCCGGCCCGCTTCGGATCATCGCGGCTACCGGGCAAACCGCTGGCAGACATCTGCGGCGAGCCGATGATCGTCCATGTCGCCCGCCGCGCGCAGGAGGCCGGCGCCGCCGAGATCGTGATTGCCACCGACGACCGGCGCATCGCGGACGCAGTCGCGAGTCTCGGACTGCAGGTGCAGATGACACGGCCCGAGCACCTGTCGGGCACCGACCGGCTGGCCGAATGCGCACAGCTGCAGGGCTGGTCGGATGATCGCATCGTGGTCAACCTGCAGGGCGACGAGCCGCTGGCGCCGCCCGCAGCCATTCGCGCCGTGGCCGAATGCCTGCACGCCAGCGGCGCGCCGCTGGCGACGCTAGCCGTCCCCTTGGTCGACGCCCAGACGCTGTTCGACCCGTCCTGCGTCAAGCTGGTCCGCAATGCCGCCGGTGACGCCATGTATTTCAGTCGCGCTCCGATACCCTGGGACCGTGACCGCTTCAGCACCGATCGCCTGCGGCTGGGCGCATCGCATTGGCTGCGCCACGTGGGCCTGTACGCCTACCGGGTCGGGGCGCTGCGCCGGTTTGCCGCCATGCCGGCCGGCACGCTCGAGCAGATCGAGTCGCTGGAACAGCTGCGCGTGCTGGAGGCAGGCTGGCGGATAGCAGTGGCGATCAGCCCGGTGGCGATCCCCGCGGGCGTGGACACGCCTACCGATCTGCAGCGTGTGCGTGAAATGTTGTCTTCCAAAGCACTTTAGAAAGGCTACGCAAGTATATGAATAAAATACTTTTTGTGTGCATGGGAAACATCTGCCGTTCGCCGATCGCAGAGGGCGTGGCGCGGGCCGCGGCCGAGCGCACTGGGCTCGTGATCGAATTCGACTCGGCCGGCACACTCGGCTACCACGCCGGCGAAGCGCCGGATCCGCGGGCCCGCGCGGTTGCGCGCCGCTGCGGCGCGCCCATCGATGATCTCCGCGCCCGCCAGGTGGTGGTGGCGGATTTCGACCGCTTCGATCTGATTCTGGCTGCTGATCGGAACAATCTGATCGAACTCAGGCGCCTGCAGCCGGCCGGCAGTCGGGCCGAGCTGGCCCTGCTGCTGGATTGGACCGGCACGCAGGCTGCTGGCGAAGTGCCTGATCCCTACTACGGCGATGCCAGCAACTTCGAGTCCGTCTACCGACAGTTGGAAGCCGCCGCCGATGGATTGGTAAATCGGCTGGCAGGCATCGCAGGCACGCGCGCCTGAACAGGCATAATCAGTCGCTCGACCGCCACGCAGCGCACCATCTCGCAACCATGTTGAACCCACCCAGAGTTCACTCCCCATTCCGAAAGGTCCAGCCATGACCGCGGCGGCCGAGCTGTCTACCTCGCTGGAGTGGCTCA
>JBBRBN010000020.1:0-51986 GCA_038205755.1 Lysobacterales bacterium
TGCCGCAGTTCCTGCCGATGTTCGAGGATCTGGGCGCCGAGCTGCCGTTCCTGACCCGCGCCGTGCTGTGGGCCGGCAACATGGTGCAGTCGTGGTGGATGCTGATGCTGGCGCTGCTGGTCACCGCGGTGATCGTGCTGCCGCGCCAGCTGCGCGATCCGGGCAAACGACTCACCTTCGATCGCTGGCTGCTCGGCCGTGGCCTGATCGGCACCCTGTTTGCGCGCGTCGATACCGCGCGTCTGGCACGGACGCTGGGAACTTTGGTGCACAACGGCGTTCCATTGCTCACCGCGCTCTCGATCGCGCGCAATGTGCTTGGCAACAGCGCGCTGGCCGAGGCGGTCGACGAGGCGGCCAAGGAGGTCAAGACCGGCGGCGGCTTGGCGACGGCGCTGGGGCGCAGCAAACTGTTTCCCCGCCTGGCCCTGCAGATGGTGCAGGTCGGCGAGGAGTCCGGCGAACTGGAGGGCATGCTGATGCGGATCGCCGACACCTTCGACATGGAGGTGAAGAACACCCTGGATCGGCTGCTTGCCGCGCTGGTGCCGGTCATCACCATTGTCATGGCGCTGGTGGTGGCCCTGATCATGATGGCCATCCTGGTTCCGATTTTCAGTCTAAGCAGTGCAATGGGATAACGCAGATGAATGGTTTTGCTTTCGCTTCCGCCCACAATCGCCGGCAGATCAGCGCGCGCCGCCTGCATCGGCAGGGCGGCTTCAGCCTGATCGAGATTCTCGCCGTGGTGGCCCTGATTGGCATGGTGGTGGCGTTTGCCGTCAACCAGATCGGCGACAACGCCCAGCGCGCGCGCTGGAGTCTGGCCAAGTCGCAGATCCAGACGCTCGGCGCCAAGGTCGAACAGTTTGAACTGGACAACGGCAGCCCGCCGCAGCGCCTGGAGGATCTGAACAAGGCGCCGGCCAACGCACCGCAGTGGAACGGGCCGTACGCCAAGGAGTCCGAGCTGAAGGATCCGTGGCAGACCCCGTTCGTGTACCGCGCGCCAGGCACCAATGGGGCGTTTGATCTGACCAGCCTCGGCGCCGACAAGAAGCCCGGCGGCGAAAAGCACGCGCGCGACATCAACAGCTGGGAGTGAGCATGTGCGGGGCCGGCCGTCCTCCCATGAGCAGGTCCCGCGGTTTCACGTTGGTCGAGATCGTGGTTGTGATCGGGCTGATCGGCCTGCTGTTCGCAGTGATCAGCGTATCTGTCGGCGACGGCCTGCAGGGGGCCAAGGTCCGCGCCGCCAGCCGTGATCTGGCAGCCGCCCTGCGCTATACGCGGACCCAGGCAATCGTCAAACGCGAGTCGCAGGCGCTGACCCTTAACGTCGACGCACGCAGCTACACCGCGCCCGGCCGGCCGGCGGTCGAGCTGCCCAAGCAGATGACCATGAAGCTGCTGACCGCCGCCTCCGAGCAGGTCGACGAAGGCGTGGGCAGGATCCGCTTTTTTGCCGACGGCTCATCCACCGGAGGCCATATCGACCTCGAGCGCGAGCAAGCCGTCTGGGGCATCGACATCGCCTGGTTGACGGGCGAGGTCACGCTTCGCGAAGGTGCCGGGCGCTGAACTTGCGCCGGCCTCACGCGGTCCCTCATGCACCATGACCAAACCGACCAGCCAACGCCCCGCAACCAGCGGCTCTGCACTTGCTCGCGACGCTGGCAGCGTGCCGGCTGAGCGCGGTGTGGCCACGCCGCTTGATCGTGGCACGCCAAGGCGGCCCGGCGCGTCGGGCAGCGCCCCGAAGCAGCGCGGCTTCACGTTGATCGAAGTGGTCGCGGCGTTTGCCATTCTGGCCCTTGGGTTGGCACTGACCATGCAGATCGCCGTTGGCGGCATGCGCCAGGCTCGCCAGGCCGCCGACTACTCCGAGGCCGCGCTGCTGGCGCAGAGCCTGCTGGACACCGTCGGTGTCGGCGAGCCGCTTGAGCTCGGCGAAACGCGCGGCGAGTGGGAGGGCGATTTCCGCTGGACTCTGAACGTGCTTCCCTACGAGCCGGAGGCGGCCGATGGCGTGGCCGGCGTCGATCCGCTGACCTCGCCGGTGCGGCTGGTGGAACTCGACCTGGTGGTCAGCTGGGAGCATGGCGGCAACCGCCGCGAAGCGCGCTTTCGAAGTTTGCGCGCCATGCTCCCGGAGTCGCTGTGACGCGCCGGCCTGGCGGCTCGCGCCGGACGCATCGCGAGCACGGCTTCACGCTGCTGGAAGTGTTGATGGCGTTGGTGCTGCTTGCACTGTTGCTCAGTCTTGCCTGGGCCAGCATGCGAGCAGCGGTCCAGGCCAGTCGCTCCGGCGAGGCCCTGATCGCCCGCACTGAACAGGCCCGCACCGTGCAGACATTCCTGCGCAGGCAGCTGGCGCAGGCGATGCCCCTGGCCTACGAACGCATGGAGGATAGCGGTACCGAGCGGCGTTTCGAGGGCAGTGCCGACAGCGTCCGCTTCGTCGCGCCGATGCCCGGCTACCTGTCGCGCGGCGGCGCTCACCTGCAGACGCTCACCCTGGTTGGCAGTGGTCGCGGCCAGCGGCTGGAGTTCAATCACGCACAGCTCAACGGACTGGATCCGCTTGACCCGGCGTTTGCACCGGATCCGGTGGTGTTGCTCGATGGCATTGCCAGTGGCCGCTTCGAGTTCCGCCAGCTCGACGAAACCGGAGAGCTGGCGGACTGGAGCAGCGACTGGGATGCCACCGAGCGGCTGCCCCTGATGGTCCGGCTGCGATTGGAGTTCGACCGCGAAGATGCGCGCCGCTGGCCCGAATTCGACGTAACCGTGATGGCCGCCGCTGCCGGTACCCAGCCGGTCGGCATGAACTCCCGGCAGCCACGCGGGCTGAGCATTCCCAATTCCGGCCGTCGGCCGGGCGGGTCGCGGCCATGAGGCAGCGTGGCGTGGCCTTCATCGTGGTGCTCTGGCTGCTGGCGCTGATCACCATTCTGCTGGGCAGCTTTGCCCTGCTGGCGCGTGGCGAAAGTCTGCAGGCCCGGCATTTGCTGGACAACACCCAAGGTCGCTACGCGGCCGAGGCGGGGGTCAATCGCGCTGTATTTGCACTGGCGGCGCCCGATCCGCTGGTGCGCTGGATTCCTGATGGGCGCTCCTATGCGTTCGAGTTTGCCGGAGCAACTGTGGATATTCAGGTGATTGACGAGTCCGGCAAGCTCGACATCAACGCCGCCGAGCTGCCGCTGCTGGAGGCGTTCCTGCGTGGCAGCGGGCTGGAAGCGCTGGACGCCCAGGCGCTGGCGGCGGCGATTGTGGATTGGCGTGATCCGGACGATCTGCTGCTGCCGAACGGCGCCGAGGACAATGAGTACGAGGCCGCCGGACTCACCTATCTGCCCAAGAACGCCCTGTTCGATACGCTGTCGGAGCTGCAGCAGGTGCTGGGAATGAATCACGATCTGTATCGGCGGCTGGCGCCATCGCTGACCGTACACTCGGGCATGAGCGTGCCCAACGCGGCATTTGCGCCAGCCGCAGTCCTGGCGGCGCTGCCTGGTCTGGAGCCCGGATTGATCGAAGCGCTGGTGCAGCAGCGCCAGGCGTTCGATCCGAATCTCGGTGGCACCCCGCCAACCCTGCCCGACGGCAGCCCCCTCGTGGCGCAGGGCGGAAGCGGAACATATACTGTGCGCAGCCGGGCGACCTTGGCCAACGGAGCCTGGACCCAGCTCGACACTACGGTCCGCCTCGGCGGCGCCGCCCTCTCTGGTCTCGCCTACACCGTTCTGCGTTGGCAGGAGGGTGAGCCACTTTGAGCGCCTCCTCGCTGCCGATGACACTCAACGACGCCCTGTCGCCGACGTTCACCCGCCTCCGGCTGCGCTACACGCAAAGCCCGCTCCCGGTATTTTTCGACTGGTGGCTGGGACAGCTGCGCAGCCTGCTCCCAGCCCGCTGGCGGGCGGCACTGGAGACCAAGGACGCCGAGCTATGGCTGCAGATCGCCGACGGCCGGCTGCAGGTGCGGCCGGGCGCCGTGGGGCCCGTCGCACCGCTGGTCGATCTCGATCTGGCGGTGGCGGATGAGCTGAACGTCGCGTTCGAAGCCGCGCTGTCGGAAGACCTGCGCAACCGCCGCCGGGTTCTGCTGGTGCCGGCCAACCAGGTGTTGCGCCGTCGCCTGCAGCTGCCGGCCGCGGCGCGCGAGAATCTGGCCACCGTGCTCGGCTTCGAGCTTGATCGGCAGACGCCGTTCCGGGCCGAGCAGGTTTACTTCGACAGCCGACTGCTGCCGCACGCCAATGCAGCCAAGACCATTCCGGTCGAACTCGGGCTGGTGCCGCGCGAGCCGGTGCAGGCCGCGTTGAGCGCACTGGGTCCGCTGGCCGCACAGCTCGACGTGATCGACTCGCTGGCGTCAGGCGCGCGGATGGGCTTCAACTTTCTGCCGCCGGCGCAGCGTCGCCGGCGCGTTCATCGGGTGCTGTGGATCAACCTGGCGCTGCTGTGCGCCAGCCTGCTGTTCCTGCTGCTGGCGATGAGCCATCTGGTCGACAACCGGCTGGCGGCGGTGGAGTCGCTGCGCGCCGAATCCGACGCGCAGCGTGACTCCGCCCGGGTTGTGGCCGGTCTGCGCAAGTCGCTGGAAGACGCGGTGGCGGGCGCCAATTTTCTGGCGGTGCGCAAGCAGTCCGCGCCGAGCATGATCGAGCTGCTCAGCACCTTGACCACCACCCTGCCTGACGACACCTTCATCGAGCGCCTGAACGTGGCCGGCACCACGCTTTCGCTGACCGGCCAAAGTGCCCAGGCCGCGCAGCTGATCGAGCTGCTGCGCAACGCCAAGGGCATCCGCGAAGCGGCGCTCTCGGGCGCCATCCAGCCGGATGCGCGCAGCGGCAAGGATCGCTTCAACATCACCGCCCAGGTCGGCGAACCGGTCACGGAGGTCGCCAATGGCGCAGCTCCCCGACGGTAGGCGTGGGCAGGTACTGGCGCTCGCGCTGCTGCTGATCGCGCTGCTGACCGGCTACCTGCTGTCCCTGCACTGGTGGTTCACCGGGCCGCTGATGTTGGCCCGAGCCGAACTGATCGACCTGCGCGAGCAGGAGTCGAAGTTCCGCCATAGCGCCCTGCAGCGTCCGGCCATCGAGCAGCGGCTGGCGGAGGTGCAGGAATTCGAGGCCGCCAACCCGGGCTTCCTGCCCGAGGACAATTTCGACCTCGCCGCCTCGGCGCTGATCCAACGACTGCGCAACCAGGTTGACGGCCTTGGCGCCGGCGTCGATTGCCAGCTGGTCAGCACTACGCCGGTGCGGTCTCGCGAAGAGGAGCCGTTCGTCAGGGTCGCCATCCAGGTGCGCATGCGCTGCGAAACCGAGCGGCTGCTGCCGGTGCTGCATGCGCTGGAGTCGGGCAGTCCGCAGCTTTTTGTCAGTGACTTTGGTGTATTCACGCGCCGGGTCTCCGGGCAGCTGGCCGCCCTTGGTACGCAGCGCGGCGCCATCGACGTCAACTTTGAACTGTTCGGCTATCTGCGTCAGCGCGGAGCCGCTCAATGAGCGCCACGTCGCTGCGCCTGATGACCCTGGCGCTGGCCGTGATCTGCGGCTGGAGCGTGGTCGTGCTGCTGGTGGTCGAGGCGGGTCTTGGCGCCCGTTACAGTCTGCATCCGGAGGATCCTGAGCAGATTGCCGTGCCGCCGTCGCTGCGCCTGAATCGCGCCCAGAGTGCTCTCGAAGGCGTGGATGCGTATGCCGTGATCGCCGAGCGGCCGCTGTTCAATGCCGACCGGCGGCCGCTGCCAGCGGCTGCCGACGGTGCTGCCCCACCGCCTGAGGTGGCCGCTGCGCCGCTGGATGTGCTTCTTACCAGCGTCGTGTTGCGGGGTGAAACCCAGTTGGCGCAGTTCACCGACCGCACCAGCGGTGTGTCCCAGACGCTCAAGATTGGCGATGCGCTGGCCGGCGAGCAGTCGGCCTGGAAGCTGGTTGAACTCGCTCCACGTGGCGCGGTCTTTGAGGGCCCTTCCGGGCGAGTCAACGCGGAGCTGCGGGTGTTCGATGGCCAAGGCGGCGAACCGCCCACTGCGCCGCCGGTTGCCGCCGCTGTCCCGTCCGCTGAATCAGGGCAACCCCAGCAAGTCGAGCAGCAGGACGCAGCCGCGCCCGCTGCAGATGGCGCGCAAAGCCCCGAATCGCGCGCCGAGATGATCCGGCGCCGGATCGAGGAACGGCGTCGACAGATGCGCGAAGAGGCGGCGCGAGCCGCGGAGAACCGGAAACAATGAGTGCAGGCATCCCCCCATCGTCGCAGCAGGTCGCTGTCGTCAATCCCGCCGGCCCGCTGAGGAGCATCGCGTGACCCATTGTTTGAAGCTGATCCCGATCCTGGCGCTGGGCGTGTTTCTCGCCGGCTGCGCGACAACCTCACCGCCTGCAGCCCGGATCTATTCTGACTACTCCAGCGAAACCAGCGCCGGCCAGGCGACGGCCTACGGCGAAGATCTCTCAGGCGACGAGGCGCCACGGGCGGATGACGCCAACGATGTCGGGCTCAACCGCAGCGGCAGCGGACAGATGATCAATGAGGCTGCTGCGCGCAGGCCCAACCGGCCCGAGGGCGCAACCGGCGAGGTGACCTTCAACTTCGAGGGCGAGTCGCTGCACGCGGTGGTCAAGCTGATCCTCGGCGAGTTCCTGCAGCAGAACTACGTCATCGCTCCGGGCGTGCAGGGCACGGTGACGTTCTCGACCGCCCGCCCGCTGCGCGGTGACCAGGCGCTGTCGATTCTCGAGATGCTGCTGCGCTGGAACAACGCCACGCTGATCTGGGAAGACGGCCGCTACACCGTTCTGCCGGTGGCCCAGGCGCTGCCGGGCAACCTGACCCCGCGCATGGGTCCGGCGCAGACCGCACGCGGCTATGAAGTGCGCGCAGTGCCGCTGAAGTTCATCTCGGCGACCGAGATGGAGAAGTTGCTGAAGCCCTATGCGCGGCCAGAGAGCGTCGTCAACGTCGATCCGCAGCGCAATCTGATCACCCTGGCCGGCACCCGCGCCGAGCTGGAGAACTACCTGCAGACCATCGAGGTGTTCGACGTCGACTGGCTGGCCGGGATGTCGGTGGGCGTGTTCACCCTGCAGCAGTCGGAAGCCGCCACCGTGATCAGCGAGATGGAGAAGATTTTCGGCGAGGGCGGCAACACGCCTTTGGCCGGCATGTTCCGCTTCGTGGCGCTGGAGGGCATCAACGGCGTGCTGGTGATCACCCCGCAGCCGAACTACCTGGCTACCATCGAGGAATGGCTGCAGCGCTTCGACCTCGGCAGTGGCGAGGCTGGCCAGCGGCTGTACGTCTACGAGGTGAAGAACGTCAACGCGCTGGATCTCTCCGACACGCTGTCGGACATCTTCCAGACCTCGGGTGGCCGCTCGTCGGGCGCGCGCTCGGGCGCCGTCGCCCCTGGCCTTGAGCCGGTCGAGATTCGCACGCTGGGGGCTGACGGCTCCCAGCGCCGGACGACCAACGATGATCGGCAGGCCCGCCGTGACGAGCGCCGCGCCGCGCGCGACGTCGCCGGTGCCGGTGCCGCTGCTGGCGGCGATGGAGTCAGCCTGGGCTCGGCCGAAGATGTGCGCATTTCCGCCGTCGAAGAGAGCAATTCGCTGATCGTGCGTGCCGCATCGTCGCAGTGGGAGTCGATTCGGCGGGTGATCCAGCGGCTTGATCAGGTGCCATTGCAGGTGGTGATTGAAACCCAGATCGTGCGGGTGGCGCTCAACGACTCGCTGAACTACGGCGTCCAGTGGTTCTTCGAGAATGCGGTCCCGCAAGGGCTGCGCGAGCAGGCCGCCAGCCAGCGCGGCTGGAACGACATCTCCGGCACGATCGGCGCGGTCGGTTCGACTGGCGACATCGGCGGTGTGACCTGGAGCTTCCTCGGCCGGAATGCCCAGGCGCTGATTTCGGCAATCGACAGCGTGTCGGACGTCACCGTCCTCTCGGCGCCGTCGCTGGTCGTGCTCAACAACAAGCAGGGCACGATCAATGTCGGCACGCAGATTCCGGTGGTCAGCACATTCTTCAACAACAACATCGGTGGCGGCCTCGACCCCGGTAACGTCGGAACGAGCTCGGTCCAGTTCCGCCAGACCGGCCTGACCTTGAGCGTGACGCCGCGAGTCAATCCCGGTGGCCTGGTGTTCCTGGAAATCGAGCAGGAAGACAGCGGCGTTGGCAGCGGCCCCTCAATCGGAGGCAACGTGCCGATCGATACCCGCACCATTCAGACCGAGGTGGCGGTGCAGAGCGGAAATACCGTGGTGCTGGGCGGCTTGATCACCCAGAACGAAAACAACAGCAGCGGCGGCGTGCCGTTCCTGAATCGGATCCCCGTATTGGGTGCGCTGTTTGGCGGCAAGAGCTCGGCCAGCACGCGCGACGAACTGATTGTCCTGATCACGCCGCGGGTGATCCGCAACGCCGAGGATGCCCGACAGGTCACCAGCGAGTATCAAAGACGCTTCGTCGGCCTCAAGCCGCTGCTGCTGCCGCCCGAGACGCCTGCCGCCAACGCCGAGTGACCCGGTCACTCCCTCCGCATCGAACCGCACAGAAAAGGAATCCAACTATCATGATCACGCTGACTGCCCGACTCACCTGGCTGCTTGCCGCCCTCGCGACGCTGCTGCTATCTGCCTGCACCGGCACTGGTACCTCCAAGGTAATGGACGCCCGGACGCCCGAACAGATCGTCGCCGAGCGCGCCGCTCTGCACTGGCAGGCCAAAATGGAAGGTCGCTGGGCGGATGTCTATGCGCTCCTCACGCCCGGCTATCGCGAGGCCAACACGCTGGAGGCATTTCAGGCGAATTTCCTCGGCAGCTCAGTGACATGGAAGTCGTTCGAGGTGGCTGGCGTGACCTGTGACTCCGCCGAGCGCTGCGTCGCCAGCGTGCGAGTCGAGTTTGCCTTGACTGGCGGCATGCCCGGCGTGCCGAACATGGCCAGCACCCAGGCAGTGCAAGAGACCTGGCTGCTGATTGACGGCAGTTGGCAGCACCTGCCACGCCGCTAGCGTGTGGCGGCGCGGTGGGGGCCAGTGGATGCCTCCCCCCGATCAGGGGGTGTAAAGAAGCGTTGCGTATTGAATTGAGGCGCGCCTATAATCCGCCTCGCTACACCCGACGTCAGGCCGTGGGAGGGTCCCTCCCCTGAGCCCAGACCGGACAAGCGGTTATGAAACAAAGCCCTGTTACCTCTTAGGAGTGTTGTGATGAAGAAGAACTCACTGTCCATGGCAATCGTCGCCGGCGTCGCCGGTGTCGCTGGCCTGGCCGGCATTGCCAACGCCGTGAACGTCAATCCGGACGGTCTCGGTCAGGTTCTGCTGTACCCGTACTACACCGTCAACGGCGGCAACGCCACGCTGATCTCCGTGGTCAACACCACTGAGCGCGACAAGGCTGTCAAGGTCCGCTTCCTGGAAGCCCTGAACAGCGCGGAAGTCCTCGACTTCAACCTGTACCTGTCCGAGTTCGACGTCTGGACTGCGGCCATTGTCACCACCCCGGACGGCGCCTCGCTGTTCACCTCTGACAACTCCTGCACCGTGCCGAACTCCGTCGGCAAGGGTCCCGCCGGCACCGCGTTCGTGCCGTTCGAGTTCGAGAGCAACAACCCGGACGCCCCCGGCCAGGAAGGCCGCGTGCGCCTGAACGGCAGTAGCGCCGGCACCTCCGTGAACATCTCGGCCGCCGAGCGCGTCCGTCAGGGTCACGTTGAAATCATCGAGATGGGCGACCTGTTTGACGCCGGCGCGTTCATTCCGTCCAGCTGGAGCACGCACATCGCGACCACCCGCCGTCCGCTTAACTGCGGCGCGCTGGAATTGGCGTGGAGCTCGGGCGGTCGCTGGGTCACACAGAACGGCTCCGCCGTCAACGCCCCGTCCGGCGGCCTGTTCGGCTCGGGTGCCATTGTCGACGTCGAATTTGGTCGCGCACTGACCTACAACGCGGAAGCCATCGCCGGCTTCTACAGCCCGGCTGGCCTGGTTGATCCGGCCACCGACGCACCGGGTACGGCTGACCTGCACTCCCCGCCAGGCGACGTTCAGCCTGACCTGCGCCGCGCCCGTACCCAAGCTGACGGCAGCGCCATTGCCCGCATCTTCGAGCCGTCGGGTGTGGTTGTCAGCGCCACCTTCGCCGGTGGTCAGAGCGGCGTGAACGCCGTGTCGGCCGCCATCATGTCGCGCTTCGTCTACAACGAGTTCAACCTTGACTCGTCGATTGCCGCAGCGACCGAGTGGGTCATCACCTTCCCGACCAAGCGCCCGCACACCTACGGCCGTTCGACGCTTGACGTGCGTCCGTTCAGCGACAACGTCAACACCAACCCGGAGGCGCCGGGTAACACCCCGTTCGACCTGTTTGGTCTGTGCGAAGTCTACGCCTTCACCGTGTGGGATCGCGAAGAGTCGCCGGGCGTTGCCGCTACGGTCGGTCCGATCGTGTCGCCGCCGCCGCCGGCCGGCACCCCGACTGCACCGCCGCAGCTGTGCTGGGAGTCCAACATCATCGCGTTCAACCAGACGCTGGGTGTGAATACTCCGACCCAGATCTTCGGCGCCGAGCCGAAGCAGGGTGCGCATGGTCTGACCCTGCCGGCTTCCCGTCTGCAGTCTGGCCCGTTCGGCTGGGCGCGCATCCAGTTCGACAACCCGAGCGTTCCTGGCTTCCAGAACTATCTGGTGTCGCAGGACGTGAACCCGGTTGCGATCGTTGGTCTGCCGGTGATCGGTTTCTGGGCAGCTGACTACAGCAACAGCGCCGTGGCTGCTGGCGTGCGTGCCAACTACAGCCAGATCCACAAGCACCGCTTGGGCCGTGACGGCTACCTGCTCGACGCGACGCCTGTGCCGGTGTTCGGTACCCCGCTGCCGATGGCCGGTCTGCGTAGCTGGACCCTGCAGGGTGTGGGCATGGTCAGCAACTGAGGCAACAGCGAGCTGCGCTGACGGAAAGCGGCATGTCCGTCACCACTCGAAGTGTGTAACCATCGGGGCCTTCGGGCCCCGATGTCTTTATGGGGTTGAGGAAGACCTACCCGAACCTGGCTCCCGTTTTGGGCCTGCGTTCAGGCTGCCATCGCAATACTTTCAAAGTTTTTCTCACAGTGCAGGAGATTGCCGTGAAGTCCAACACGCAACGCGCATACACGCTGCTCGGACTGGTTGCTGGACTGGTTGGCGCAAGCGCCGCAGTCGCCCAGACCGTCGCGTCACCCAAGGTGGTGATCAGCAACACCTCACCGCTGGCGGAGATCGGACTCGAGACCGGCAGTAGTGTGGAGTTTGGTGCCAACGGTGACCTTCAGATCCGCTGCCGCAAGACGGGCGAGAACTGCGTAACCCAGAACCTCGGTACGCAAGTTCCCCCGGGCAATGCGCCGACCGGCCTCTCGTTGACGCCCTCGGCGACAACGCTCAATACCGGAAACCCATTCAACCTGCAGTGGGGAAGCACCAATGCCGACGCCTGCTTCGGCCTGGCGCCAAGCGGGGTGAGCGGCTGGTCCAGTCAGGTTCTGGCGCCGGCGCGCGGAGCACCTGGGCTTGCGCTGACATTGGCGCAGGGCACCTACAACTTCCAGATGCGCTGCTACAACGCCAACGGATCAAACAGCGTTGCCGCGCAAACGGTGACAGTCAACCAGAGCGTCACTCCGCCGACTGGCGACTACTGTTCCGAATACTATGCCACCGGGCTGCCAACCGGTTCGGCCTTCAACGCGCACAATTTCACCCGTGCTGATGGGTCCTTCTTCGGAATCTGGGGCGCCCAGCCGGGTTTCAGTGCAGGCATAACCGCCGGTGTGCCGGGCACCTTCCTTGACCCCTCAAGCGGCCGCTATCTGGCTATTCCGTTCACCTTGCTGAGTGACAGCGGTACCGGAACCCAAGTGAACCTGAGTTGGGTCGAGTCGCAGCTGCCGGGCGTCGCCACGGGAGCCGTGACGGTCACCATCAGTCCTTGCGCTGGCGACTTCCGTCCGCCGGTCCCGGGCAGCCAGGACATCTACCTCAGCTTCCAGTGCCGCGCTTCTGCGGGCATCTCAGCGCAGCTTTCCGCCACCAGCGTGTTTGGTCAGTCCGGCTGTCGGGCACCGAAGGACAAGCAGATGTATATCAACGTTGCAACCTATGACATGTTCCGTGCAACCCCACCAACCACCTCCACCTGTTCGGGCACCAGCACCTGTGGTGTGGCAATGCGGCTGCCTTGACCGATGTTGAATCGACGCAGTGGTGCAACACAATTGAGCGGCTGTCGGCTGCTGGCCATCGCGGCCCTGTTTGGCGCCTCGGGCCTGTCGGCCCAGGCGCTTCTGCCGCCGTCGCTGCCTGACAACGTTGTGGCTCGGCGTGGCGGCGTGGATCTCACCGTGACCGACATCGACGTCAAGGTCAGGACCATCCCACCCGAAATGCGCGCCGGCTACATGGCCGAATCGGATCGCGCCATCCGGATGATCGACTCGCTGCTGCTGTCCAATCAGCTTGCGGCACGCGCGATCAAGGAGGGTCTGGACCAGCGTCCGGACTTCAAAGCCGAGCTTGAGCTGCTGAAGACCGAGTTGCTTTCCCGCTATCTCATAGAGCGGCACATCGACGGTGCGCCGCTGCCAAATGTTGAGGCGCTGTCGAAAGAACGCTACCTGGCCGATCCCAAGTCGTTCACTCCATCTCCGCGAATCGATGTCAGTCACATATTGGTCAGCGTGGAAGGCCGCGATGAAGCTGCGGCACGGCAACTGGCTGACGAGGCGCTTGCACGCGCCAAGGCCGGTGAGGATTTTCTCGCGTTGGCCGAGGAGTACGGCGAAGGCAAGGGCGGTGTTCCTACCGTTAAAAATGTCGACTTCTCCCGCATGGATCCGAAGTTTTCACTGGCGGTGGGCGAGTTGGACTCGCCGGGCGATATCACCGGCCCCGTGCGAACCCAATTCGGTTACCACGTGATTCGACTGGATATGTATCAGGACTACCCCACGCCTCCTTTCGATAAGGTCAAGGATCAGCTTGTAGCTGAGCTGAGCAGTAAGGCAAAGGACAAGATCAAGAACGATTTCCTGAGCAGCTTCTCCAAACTCGACCCGCAGCTCAACGACGCCGTGATCGAAGCGCTACGCGTCCGCTACGTCCCAGGCGGGCCCGGGGATGTGCGGCTGCCGCTGAAGATCGAGCCAGCCGCCTCCCCCTGAGTTGCCGGCGTCACCAGTCGGGTGCGCCGCAAGCCGCGCCCGGCCCTCGAGATCCGCAAAGCGTCAGCCCGCTGACAGCGACGGCGCCAGTCGTCACTGCGGCGGTCGGCGGGAGCGGGCGACACCAGGTTAAGAGTACCCTGCTGGCTTGGTCGCCGCCGACTCGCAGGCCAATTGCTGGCCTCACCCGCCAACCAACGGCAGAAGAATGCTTCAGACAATCAAGGTCCGCCCGTGCGAACCCTTCGCCGCTGGCTGCAACGTCGTTCAGCTAGCCACCTGAACCAGACGCACCGCTGCTTTTCCTTCGACCATCCGCGGATGCACCCGTGATTGCCTACCTGGCCCGGCAAGACCTCGCGCAGCGCTTCTCAGGCAACACGCTTGGGCTGGCTTGGGCCTTGCTGGCACCCGTGCTGCAGCTGGCGGTCTTTTCCTTTGTCTTCGTGGTGATATTCCAGGCGCGCATTCCAGGCTTGGACAGCATGGGCTACGTCGTTTACCTCTCGATGGGCATGTGGCCGTGGTTCGCTTTCAGCGATGCGGTGGCGCGCGGCGCGAGCGCGTACACGGATCAGGCGGGCCTGCTGGCCAAGGTCGCCATCCCGCCGTGGCAGCTGGTGGCGGCCCGCGTGATTACCGGGTTCGGCCTCCACGGAGCAGGGTTTCTGCTGATCCTGCTGTTGCTGTGGTTGCTGACCCCGAATCTGTCGCCGCAGTATCTGCCGCTGACGCTGTTGGCCTGGCTGTCGCTGGCCGGTGTCGCCTTTGGACTCGCTATCGTGCTGTCGATCTTCCACGTGTTTTTCCGCGATCTGCAGCAGATCGTGCAGTACGCGCTGACCGCCGTGATGTTCATGACGCCTATTCTGTATTCAGCGCAGATGGGGCCAGAAACGCTGCGCAATGCCCAGCAGTTCAATCCGTTTGCCGATGCGATCGCTGGTATCCGCGATCCGCTGATGAGCGGTGACCTCAGCCACGCCCTGCCGCTGACTGCGCTCGTTGCGGCCTTGCTGCTTCTGCTGCTGGCAGCGTTGCTGTACCGGCGTTTCCGGCCGCACCTGGTGGACTTTCTGTGAGCACCGCTGAGCTCACCCCGCCGCTGCTGGAGGTGGTCGATCTGGCCAAGGCCTATCCGCGCAGCAGCGACGGCAGCGCCCGCTTGCGGGCATTGGGCGCCATCCTGCTGGGACGGCCGTACGCATCGCATACCTGCATCGAGGGCATCTCGTTTGCGGTGCAACCTGGAGAATCGCTGGGCATCATCGGCGAGAACGGCGCTGGCAAGTCGACCCTGCTGAAGCTGGTGTGCGGGGTGCTCAGTCCGACCGCTGGGCGCGTCAGCCGCAGCGGAACGGTGGGTGCGCTGCTTGAGCTGGGGGCGGGCTTCGACCTGGAGCGCAGCGGCCGTGACAACATCGCGCTTAGCGCGGGACTGATGGGCTGGAGCGCGGCGCAGATCAAGCAGCGGCAGGAGGAAATCATCGCCTTTGCCGACATTGGCCGCTACCTCGACGAGCCGGTGAAGCACTATTCCTCCGGTATGGTCGTGCGCTTGGGCTTTGCAGTGATTGCAGCCGTCCGCCCGCAGCTGCTGATCACCGACGAGGTGCTTGCTGTCGGCGATGAAAGCTTCCAGAAGAAGTGTATTCGCTGGATCGAGGACTACCTGGAGGGCGGCGGTACGCTGCTGCTGGTCAGTCACTCGATGTACCACGTGCAGAAGCTGTGCAGGCACGCACTCTGGCTGCACGAGGGCCGCGCCCGCGCCTACGGCGACGTGTTCGATGTGACCCAGGATTATCTGGCCCACCACGAACGCAAGTCGGCGCGGGAAATCGGACCCGATATCGACGCCAGCTACGGGGGTGCCGACTATCGAATCAGCCGTGTCTGGCTGGACGGCAGTGAGGATGCCAGCGCGCGTCTGCTGGTTCCCGGCGACCGCCTCGCGATTGCAATTGAAATCTATACGCCGGACGGCCGAGCGCCGCACGCTGGCGTTGGACTGCTGCGCGCCGACGGGACGCCGGTATATGGCACCACCAGCGAGATCGAGGGCGCGACGCCTTCGCAGTCGGACGGCCAACACATCCGCTATGAGCTGACCTTCGACAGCCTGCCGCTGCTGCCGGGTGGCTATACGCTCAAGCTGCACGCAACAGACCCCGAAGGCCTGCGGCTGTTTGACACCGTTGAGCGTGGCCTGATCATCCGCGGCCAGACGCGCGAGTTCGGGCTGGTGCGCCTGTCGCACCGGTGGAAGTAGGCATGCTGCCTACCGTCATCGTGCCGGTTTACAACGCGGCGGCTGACCTTGCCAGCTGCCTTGAAAGTTTGCTGCACACCCTGCCACGCGATGCACGCGTACTGCTGGCCGATGACGCCTCGCCGGACCCACGGGTGGGGCCGGTCATCAAGCGCTTCGCGCGCAGCGCGCCGTTTGAGGTTGCCATGCACTGGCGCGGCGAAAACCTCGGCTTTGTCGGCAACGTGAACCGCGCATTCGCCGAGTCCTCTCCCGCCGACGTGGTGATCCTCAACGCCGACACCATCACCTCCCACGGCTGGCTGCAGCGAATCGACAGCTGCGCGCGCAGTAACCCCGCCATCGCCACCATCACGCCCTGGTCGAACAACGCGGAAATCTGCTCCTACCCGCATTTCTGTCGCCCTGACGAGGTACCCGACGATCTTGACGCGCTGGCTCTGGCGGCGGGCGATCTGACGCCAACCTATCCCGACTTGCCTACCGGAGTCGGGTTCTGCATGTTCATCCGGCGCGCGGCGCTGGAGGCGTTGGGCAACTTCGATGCCGCTACCTTCGGACGCGGCTACGGCGAGGAGAATGACTTCTGCTGTCGCGCCAGCGCCCACGGCTGGCGCAATGTGCTGTGCGATGACGCGTTTGTCGCCCACCGTGGCGGCGCCTCGTTTGGTCCCGCTGGCCTTGCTCCCGGCGGTGAGAACCTGCAGCGGCTGTGCGCCCGTTACCCCGGCTACAATGCCGCAGTAGCGGATTTCATCATGCGCGACCCGCTGGCGCCGCTGCGCGATCAGCTGGCGCAGCGCCATCTCGTGCACCGGGCCAAGCCGGTCCAGCGCTCACTTTTTTGACGGCTGAGCGCGGATGGTGGCCGGTCGACGTCCGGTGTGCGCCGACATGCCGAGGACGTCACGCCGCCGCCGCGACCCACCGACCGCTCAGTCAACCCGGACATCCCGCATGCCCAACCCGTCACCCGAACTGCCGTTCACCGGCGAACGCTTCACGCCCGAGTGCGTACGCGAGATATGGCTCGAACATTGGCATCGGTATGTGTTTGCTGCGCGCCTCGCGGGTGGCCGGCGCGTGCTCGACGCGGCCTGCGGCGAAGGCTATGGCAGTGCGCTGCTGGCGCAGACGGCGGCGGATGTCGTCGGCCTCGATATCTCTGCCGAGACCATCAGCCATGCCCGTAGCCGCTATGGCGAACGCCCCCGGCTGCGTTTTGACCAGGCCGATGTCGCATCGCTGCAGTCACTGCCAGCGGCGAGCTTCGACCTGATCGTCAGTTTCGAGACGCTCGAACATCTGGCGGCCCAGGAAGCGCTGCTCGACGGCTTCGCCCGCCTGCTGGCGCCCGGCGGCGTGCTGCTGGTGTCCACGCCGGACCGTCGCACCTACAGCGACCTTCCTGGTTTCCAGAACGAGCACCATGTCCGCGAACTTTATCGCGACCAGTTCGAGGCCCTGCTGACGCCGCGCTTTGCGCAGGTCCAACTGTACGGACAGAAGCTGCTGTTCCAGGGCGTGCTGTGGCGCGTGGACAAGACTAGTGCAGCCGCTGCATCGAGCGCAGAGCCAGCCAGTGCCGGGGCCAACACCCTTGATGCTGCCGGAATCAGCGCCGCAGGTCTGGCCTACGAACCGCTGTACTACCTGGCCGCGTGCGCGCAGCGGCCGGACGATCTGCCGAGCGATCAGCTGCCCGAGCTGCATCTGTTTGGCGACGCCGCCGAAAGCGTCTATCGGCACTACGAGGACGAGATTCGCAAAGGAATTGCGGCGGGGCAGCGGTTGATTGCACTGGAGCAGGCGTTGACCGAGGAGCGCGCCGCGCGAGCGCTGCTCGAGCGCCAGTTGGCGGAACTGCAGGGAGGAAGCTGATGGAATTCAAGTTCGACTACGGCACGGTGCACTCAAGCTCCGCAACGCCCTCGGCGGTGCCGCTATGGGCAGCCATCGACGGTCGGGTCAGCCCGCTGGCGGGCGATGAGGTGGTGTTCTTCGATCCCGCCACCGGCCGCAGCCACGTGATGACCCAGCAGGTGCTGCAGGCGCTGGACCTGTGCCGCGCGTTTCGACCATTGAGCGAGCACGTCGAGGCCGTCGCTGCTGGGTTGCCGGGGCTGCAGGGCAAGCAGACGGCGGTCAAGCCAGTGCTGGAGTCGCTGCAGAGCCGCGGTCTGCTGATCAGCGACGATGCCTGGCTGCGGCGGTTGGGAGACGTGGCGGCGCGCCCGCAGGCCAACGTGGCGGGCCTGTTTGTGCGCGCCTGCAACCGCCCGCAGCAGCTGGCGGCGCTGCTGGACAGCCTCGCTAGCCGCGCGCCATCGCTGGCCAGCGCGCAGCGGCTGGTGGTGGTCGATGATTCGCCCGATCCGGACGCCGTGGCCGCCAATGGCAGGCACCTGCGCGCGTTCGCCGCAACGTGGCCACAGCCGGTGCATCACGTCACTCCGGCGCTCTGGCGGGAGATCCTCGCCGCACTGTGTGCCGACCTGCCAAGCCAGGCCAGCGCACTGAGCGGTGTCCTGTTGACCCCTGCCGACCGGCGCGGCAGCGGCGGCAGCGGCCGCAATCTGATCACGCTGCTGGCCGCCGGCTGCCGCTATCTGATCCTGGACGAAGACAATCTATTGCCTCTGAACCAGCGCGTGCCGGCCAGTGATTGCTTTGATCCGCAGCCGGCGGCGTCCACCGTGCGCACCTACGCCAGTCACGCTGAGGCACTCGCCGTCGGCACACCCGACGAAGACGCCATCGATTGGCATTTGCGGATGTGCGGCCGGTCGCTGGGTGAGCTGGTCGGGGCCGGCAAAGCACTCGCCCTGGAAAGCCACCAGCTGCTTGGCTTCGCTCCCAGCCGTGTTCCGGCGCTGAGCGGTGCGGCGCGGGTTGCGCTTACCGTCAATGGCCATCGTGGCGGCTCGTGCTCGTCGTCACTGCACTGGCTGCTGTCGCTGGATGCGAAATCACGCGCCGGCCTCTGCGCCACTGAGGCCAGCTACCTCGCGGGTCGCGGTGACGCCTCGGTGTGGGCCGGCTATGACCGCGTGCACGCCACTCGCATGGCCACCGTATCGCCGTTTGCGGTTGACAACAGTCAGCTCATGCCGTGCACCAGCTCGCGCGGCCGCGTCGAGGATCTTCTTTACACGGCCCTGGTTTCAGCGGGTGACGGCGGCAGTCTGCAGCTGCTCACGCCCTTCGCCGCCGGACATCTCCCCGAAGCAGGCCGCGATCGCAGCCAGCAGCTGGGCGCGCCGCGCACGGCAGCATTCGGTTTTTGCATTGGCGAGCTGGTTGGCAGCATGGCAGGGGAGCTGCAAAGCGAGTTCCCAGCTGATCGCCTGCGCGCGGTGGCCGGTCGACTTGAGGACTTCGCGGGTGGCAGCAGCGCGTCCCTGCAGGCCTATCTGCGCGAGTACCTGGTCTACGAGCGCAGCCTGCTGCTGCGCCAGCTGCAGGACGCGCTGCCGGCAGCTCAGGACGCTCCGGCGGCGCTGCGTCAGGACATCCTGGCGCAGATCGAATTGAATGCGCGAGCGGTGGTTGAACGTGGTGTGCCGCGCTTCATCGACGAGGCGGCCAACGCCAGCGCAGACGATTGCGCCAGCAGATTCCGCGCTGAGCTGTTGACCCTGAGCGCCGGCCTGCGGGCCTGGCCGGCGGCGTGGGACATTGCGCTGTCGCAGCGGGAAAACTGGCTGGAGCGCGCGCGACTTCGCGCATGAACGGCCAACCGTCGGGCGTAGCCGCGGTGGTGGTGACGCACAACAGCGCCGCCACGCTGCGGCGCTGTCTGGAATCGCTGCTGACGCAGCCCGCGCTGTCGGAGCTGGTGCTGGTCGACAACGGCTCCCAGGACCAATGGCGCCCGCTGCTGCCGGCTGATGCGCGGGTGCACTGCATTGCGAACGAAGACAACCCGGGATTCGCCGTGGCCTGCAATCAGGGCGCCGGGCTCTGCCACTCTCCTTGGCTGTTGTTCATCAATCCTGACTGCTTTGTAGAATCTGACACGCTGCAGCGTCTGCTGGAGCAGGCGCGACAGGTGCCGTCGCTGGGCGCGCTCGGTGCCGAGCTGGTCGATCTTGCGGGCCGGGTCGATCCCGCCTCACGGCGTCGCGCGCCGACGCCGGCAGCGCTGTTCGGGCGCGCCGCGGCGGTGGCGCCGAGCGGCGCGGAGGCGTCCGCAAGGGCGCCGCTGCCGGAGCCGGTGGAAGCCATTTCCGGCGCTTTGATGCTGATGCCACGAAGCGCATTCGAGCAGGTTGGCGGGTTCGACGCGGGCTATCGCCTGCACTGCGAAGACCTCGACCTGTGCCGTCGATTGCGCGCTGCCGGCCTCAGCGTCGCGGTGGCGTCTGGCGTGCGCGTCGTCCATCTCAAAGGCGGGTCGAGCCAGACCCGGCCGCTGTGGGTGGAGTGGCAGAAGCACCGCGGCATGCTGCGCTACTTCCGCACGTTTGATGCTGCCAGCGCTCCCTGGTGGCTGCGCCTGGCGGTGCCGATCGGCATCGCTCTGCGCTATCCGCTGGCCGCCGCGCGCGCCTGGTGGCGGGCGCGGCGTCGCGACCATACCGGTAGACAACAGCGCCCGTAGCGCCCTAACCCGCATGTTTCATCAATCTCGCGCGCCCTCGCTTGTCTCTTGACCGCACAGGAGACTGCCTCAGTTCGGTCGTATGGCTCGCTACGCCGCTCCTTCGGTAGTCCCCTGTGCGAACACCATCCTGCGCGATCATCGCGCGAATTCATGAAACATGCGGGCGAACTGCCCTATCCATTGAGTGGCGCCGGGCGAACAGCGGCGGCGCCCACAGGGCGGTGTCGAACCGCCCGGCCTGACCGCTACTTGAGTGCCTTGAAGCGCAGCCGATGCGGCTTGGCGCCTTCCTCGCCCAGGCGGCGCTTCTTGTCTTCCTCGTACTCACGGTAGTTGCCCTGGAAGAACTCGACGTGACTGTCGCCTTCGAACGCCAGGATGTGGGTCGCGATGCGGTCGAGGAACCAGCGGTCATGCGAAATCACCAGCACGCAGCCGGGAAATTCGAGGATCGCGTCTTCCAGCGCGCGCAGGGTTTCAATGTCGAGGTCGTTGCTCGGCTCATCGAGCAGCAGCACGTTGCCGCCCTGCAGCAGGGTCTTGGCCAAGTGCAGGCGTCCGCGCTCACCGCCAGGCAGGGTGCCGACCAGCTTCTGCTGATCCTGGCCCTTGAAATTGAAGCGACCGAGGTAAGCACGCGACTGGATCTCGACGCCGTTGATGGTGAGGATATCGGAGCCGCCGGAAATCTCCTGCCAGACGTTATGGTTGCCCTGCAGCGAGTCACGGCTCTGGTCGACATAGGCCAGCTTGGCGGTTGGCCCGAGCACGACCTCGCCAGTGTCCGGCGTCTCCTGGCCGATCACCATGCGAAACAGTGTCGACTTGCCGGCGCCGTTCGGGCCGATGATGCCGACGATGCCACCATTGGGCACGATGAAGCTGAGGTCGTCGATCAGCAGGCGGTCACCAAAGCGCTTGCTGACATTCTTGAACTCGATGACGTTGTTGCCCAGGCGTTCGCCGGGCGGAATGAAGATCTCGTTGGTCTCGTTGCGGCGCTGGTAGTCGATCGACTGCAGTTCCTCGATCTTCGCCAGCCGCGCTTTGCCCTTGCTGCGGCCACCCTTGGCGTTCTGACGCGCCCACTCGAGCTCTTTGTGGATCGCCTTCTGGCGCGCCTTCTCGGACGAGTCCTCCTGCTTCAGGCGCTCTTCCTTCTGGGTCAGCCAGTCGGTGTAATTGCCCTTCCAGGGGATGCCGCGGCCGCGGTCGAGTTCGAGAATCCACTCGGCGGCGTTGTCGAGGAAGTAGCGGTCGTGAGTGACCGCCACCACGGTGCCCGGATAGCGGGCCAGGAACTGTTCCAGCCACTCCACCGACTCGGCGTCGAGGTGGTTGGTCGGTTCGTCGAGCAGCAGCATGTCGGGCTTCGACAGCAGCAGCCGGCACAGCGCGACGCGGCGCTTCTCGCCGCCTGAGAGCTTGCTGACTTCGGCGTCCCAGGGCGGCAGGCGCAGCGCATCGGCGGCCACCTCCAGCTGCTGTTCCAGCAGATGGGCGTCGCCGGACGCGAGAATCGCCTCCAGCCGTGCCTGCTGCGCCGCCAGCTTGTCGAAGTCGGCGTCTTCCTCGGCGTAGGCGGCATACACTTTGTCCAGCTCGGCCTGCGCCTGCAGCACCTCGCCGACGCCTTCCTCGACCGCTTGGCGGACGGTGTGGCTGGGGTCGAGGCGCGGCTCCTGTTCCAAGTAGCCGACCTTGATGCCCGCCTGCGGCCTCGCCTCACCGACAAAATCCTTGTCGACGCCGGCCATGATCCGCAGCACGGTCGACTTGCCCGAGCCGTTCAGCCCGAGCAGGCCGATCTTGGCGCCGGGAAAGAACGACAGCGAGATGTCCTTGATGATCTGCCGCTTCGGGGGAACGATCTTGCTGACCCCGTTCATCGTGTAGATGTACTGCATGGCGTGGCGAGCTCTCGATAAAAAGGGAGCGCGACCGGCGAGCCGGTCGCGAAGCCCGCCATTATCGGTCATCGACGAGGTCGGCGTAAGCGCAACGTTGCCCGCCGGCTGCCCCAGCGCTGCCCGCGCTGCGCCCGATTCACCCGCTTCAATGGCCACCGATCGCGCCGCCGGCGCGAACGAGGGGTGGGTCATGGGCAAACGCTGGATACTGAAGCTGCTGACGATCGGGGCGCTGATGCTGCTCTTGCTGCTACCGATGTCGGCACTGCGTGAGCTGCTCGAAGAGCGCCAGTCGCGCGGGCTCGAGGTTGCCGAGGGCATTGCCGCGTCCAGCAGTCGATCCCAGCAGCTGGTCGGCCCGCTGCTGCTGGTCGAGGCCACCCGCACCCTGCGGCACGAGCGGGTGGTCACCGAGAACGGCGTGATGCGCAGCGTGGTGGAGTCGAGACGGATCAGCGAGCAGCGGCTGCTGCCACCCAGCCGGCTGCGGATCATTGCCGGCACACGCAGCGAGCGGCGCGGGCGCGGCGTATTCACCAGCCTGCTGTATCACGCCGACCTGCAGATCGCGGCGGAGTTCGAGCCGCCGCCGGCGCCGCTGATCGAAGGCGATCTGCTGGCCTATCGGATTGACGCCGTGCGCCTGCTGCTCGGGCTGGGCGACAGCCGTGGTATTGGCGCCGTTGCGATCACGGTCAATGGGCAGACGCTGGAGGTCGAGCCCGGCGCCGCCGGCATCGTCTGGCAGCCGCAGGGTGTGCATGTCGACCTGCCGTCATCGCTGTGGGCTGTGCCGCTGCTGACCAGCGCCATGACGCTGCAGCTCAGCGGCACCGACACGTTCTCAGTGCTGCCGCTGGGCGGCGAGACCACGCTGCAGATGACCAGCGACTGGCCACATCCGGGCTTTGCCGGCGAACACCTGCCAACCCGACGCGATATCCGCGAAGACGGGTTCAGCGCTGACTGGCAGATCTCGCGGCTGGCCAGCCGCGCGCAGGCCGCGCTCGCCACCTGCGGAGCAGCCGAGCCGCCGTGTCATGACCTGGCTCAGACCGCGCTCAGCGTGCGCTTTGTCGATCCGGTGGATCGCTACCTGCTGACTGAGCGCGCGCTCAAATACGCCCTGCTGTTTCTGGCCCTGGTGTTTGGCGCGGTGTTCTTCGTCGAGGCGCTGCGGCAGGTCGAAGTGCATCTCATCCAGTACGGCCTGACCGGGCTGGCGATGGCGGTGTTCTACCTGCTGCTGCTGGCGCTGTCGGAGCACATCGGATTCGCTCTGGCCTACCTCGTTTCGGCGCTGGGCTGCGTTGGGCTGATCACCTTTTACATGCGCGCGGTGCTCGGAGACAGGCGGCGTGGCGCGGCTTTCGGCGGCCTGGTCGCAGGACTGTACGCCCTGCTGTACGGAATACTGCAGTCGGAAGACTACGCGCTGCTGACGGGTGCCCTGGCGCTGTTCGCGCTGCTCGCCGCGGTGATGCTGGCGACTCGCCGACTGGACTGGTTCCAGCTGGCGCTGCCGGGCGGCGGCAGCCGCTAGCCGACGCCGGCTAAGCGACTTCGCGGAAGAAGCGCGCCAACGCGTGGCTGGTCGCAGGATCGGCGAACAATCGCTCGCGGTGCGCAAGGATGCGCTGGCGCAATTCGGCCAGTTGTGTGGAGTCGGCGGCCAGCGTGACCGCGCGCTCCACGTAGTCATCGGCGTCGCGGGCGATCAGTTCCGGCACGTCGAGGCGCTGCAGCAGCGCCGCTGTCTGCCGGCTGCGCATGGTTGGGCCCTCGATGGTCAGCGTCGGCAGACCTTGGCCGAGAAGATCCAGCGCACTCATGCCGCCCGACCAGCCGATGCTGTCGAGGTTGAGCCGGCAGACGCCGGCCAGACCCAGGAACTTGGGCAGCGGGAAGAAGCCATGGATGCGCAGCTGCCGATCAGGATCGGCGCCGTGGGCGCGCAGCACGGGCGCCATGCGCTCGCGCAGCCATTGGCGAACGGCTTCCCGGTCGTCGGCCAGCAGATGCAGGCAGGCCGAGGGCAGACGAGCGAGAATCCGCGCGAACAGCGGGTCCTGCTCGGGCAGCAGCTTGTATATGGTCTGCGCGCAGAGCAGATCGATCCGGTTCGGATCCGGCGCATCCAGCTGCACCGGCTGTGGCGTCGGCAGATCCTCCGCGCGCAGGCCGTGACCGAGGCCCGGCAGCCGCACCAGCCGCTCGCTGTAGTAGCGCTGCGCATCGGCTGGCTCCATCGCGTCGGGCGCCAGCAGTACGTCGAGAGTGGGCAGGCCACTGCTGACCGGATGGCCCCACAGTGAAGCCTGCACTGGCGCCAGTCGCAACGCCGCCAGGGCGGCCGACATCGGGTGCATGCCAATCTCCAGATACACCAGCACGTCCAGCTCGCGCTCGGCGATCAGGCGGCGCCACTCGGGTGCCGACAGCGGGCCGCTGTGCAGGGTGGCCACGGCGCTCAGGCGCTGGTGCCAGCCGTCGCGAGGGGGATCCAGTGAGAACACCTCGAGTTCGAAGTCGTGGCCCGCCATGGCCTCGATCAGCGGGCCGAACAGCCGGGTGACGGTATGCAGCCAGAAATTGGTGCCGAAAAAACCGATCCGGCGCCGCGTTTGCCGCAGCGGCCGCGGGTCGATGCCGGCATCCAGAGCGGCCATCATGCGCGCCACCAATTGGCCGTAGCGGCGCTGCTCGTCGAGGGCGTCATCCAGATAGTGGCGATAGAACGCGGTCAGCTGGCCGACGCAGGCCCAGGCGTGGCGTCGGTGCTCCGCTGCGCTGAAGTCGATGGACTCGAACAAGGCCAGTCCGGCGCTCCACTGGCGGCGAAAGGCATCCGCGGCCTCAATGCTGGCGGGCGCTGGCGAAGCCGGCAGCTGAAAGGACGCCCAGCGTGCCGGCAAAAAGTCCGGGTCGCGCAGTATGGCGCGCTCCACCGCCAGCCGGCCGGCCGCGAAATCGCCTACGCCGATGTGCTCGTGGGCAAGCTCCAGCAGGTTTTCACCGCTGGCAGCGAGCTCCGCGATACGGCGCTTGAGCTCGACCCGGCGGGGCGTCTGGATGCTCTGTGAGACCAGTGCGAGGAACGAAGTGTTGAGCGCTTCGATGCGGTCAGGCTGCTGCGCCAGCACTTGGTTTGCCGCCGCTTCGGCCTCTGGATAGCGCTCGCAGCGCAGCAGCAGCTGGGCCTGCAGCAGGGCTGGTTCAACGTCATCCTGACGCAGAAGTCGCAGACGCTGCAGGGTTTCCAGGGCGGCAGCCGGTGCCAGCAGCGCCTGCAGGGTGGCGATTTCCCACAGCAGGCTGAGGTCTCGCGGCGCCTGCGCCAACAGCGGCAGCAGGGCTTGAAGCGCGGCGCTGTGGTCGCCCTGGTCACGGCGCAGAAGGGCCAGTTCGCGTCGGCTGGCGATCAGGCCTGGCTCCAGACGCAGCGACTCAGCCAAGGCTTGCTCAGCCGCGTCATGCAGGTGCAGTTCGCGCCGGCACTTGCCAAGCAGTCCCCAGGCGCGGGCATCGCCCGGACAGGTCGCGAGGTGACCCTCGATACCGACTGCCGCAGCCTGGAAGTCGCCGCGCAGCAACGGGTCGCGGATCGCAAGCAGGGCATTGGTCATGCGTGAAGATCGTGCAACGAGCAGGGCGTCGGGTAGCCCTTTATCATACGCACTGGACTTCGACCGGACACCCCGCATGTTCCCCAGCTCGCTAACCATCGCTGACTTCGATCCCGAACTGGCCGCCGCCATGGCCGCCGAGCTGCAGCGGCAGGAGGATCACGTCGAACTGATCGCCTCGGAGAACTACGCCAGCCCGCGGGTGCTGGAGGCGCAGGGGTCGGTGCTGACCAACAAATACGCCGAGGGCTATCCCGGCAAGCGCTACTACGGCGGCTGCGAGTTTGTCGACATCGCCGAAAAGCTGGCGATCAAGCGGGTCAAGCAGCTGTTCGGCGCCGATTACGCCAACGTCCAGCCGCACTCGGGCTCACAGGCGAATGCGGCGGTCTACCTGGCGCTGCTGCAGCCGGGCGACACCATCCTCGGCATGAGTCTCGCCCACGGCGGTCATCTGACCCACGGCGCCAAAGTCAACTTCAGCGGCAAGCTGTTCAACGCGGTGCAGTACGGCGTCGATGCCGACGGCGTGCTTGACTGGGCGCAGATCGAGCGGCTGGCACAGGAGCACCGCCCGAAAATGCTGATCGGCGGCTTTTCCGCGTACTCCCAGAAGATCGACTGGGAGCGGATGGCGGCCATTGCCAAATCGGTGGACGCGTACTTCTTTGTCGACATGGCGCACGTGGCCGGGCTGGTGGCCGCTGGCGTCTACCCGAATCCGCTGCCGCACGCCGACGTGGTGACCTCAACCACCCACAAGACCCTGCGCGGGCCGCGCGGCGGCATTATCCTGGCGCGCGCCAACGAGACGCTGGAGAAGAAGTTCCAGTCGCTGGTGTTTCCCGGCACCCAGGGCGGACCGCTGATGCACGTGATTGCCGCCAAGGCGGTGGCATTCAAGGAAGCGCTGGAGCCCGAGTTCAAGACTTACCAGCAGCAGGTGGTGAAGAACGCCCAGGCGATGGCGACCGCACTGAGCGGGCGCGCTTACCGGATCGTCTCAGGCGGCACCGAAAACCACCTGATGCTGATCGATCTGATCGGTCGCGATGTCACCGGCAAGGACGCCGAGGCGGCGCTCGGCGAGGCCCACATCACGGTGAACAAGAATGCCGTGCCGAACGATCCACGCTCGCCGTTCGTGACCTCGGGCCTGCGCATCGGCACGCCGGCGGTCACTACCCGCGGCTATCTGGAGTCCGACTGCATTGCCTTGGCCGGCTGGATTGCTGATGTCCTCGATGCGCCCAAGGACGCCGCGGTCATCGCCCGCGTGCGCGAGGCGGTGACTGCGCAGTGCCGGGCGTTTCCGGTGTACGGATGAAACCGGGACTCGGGATTCGGGACTCGGGACTCGATGGCGTGGCGGGCGTTGGCGCCTTGCGCGAACTCTGCTCTGCCGCGAATGCGTTGAACCGGGAACTCCCTCGGCTGCCCCGAGTCCCGAGTCCCGAGTCCAAAATCCCGACGCAGTAAATGCACTGCCCGTTCTGCCAGCACGAAAACACCCGGGTGATCGATTCCCGCGTTGCAGACGAGGGCGCCAGCATCCGTCGGCGGCGCGAGTGCGAGTCCTGCGGCGAGCGCTTTTCGACCTTCGAGACGGCTGAGCTGAAGCTGCCGACCATCGTCAAGAACGATGGTCGACGCGAGGCGTTCGACGAACGCAAGCTGCTCACCAGCTTTAATCGGGCGCTGCAGAAGCGTCCGGTGTCGGCTGGCCAGACCGAGGACGCGGTGCGCGCCGTGATGCGGGCGCTGCGCTTGACCGGCGAGCGCGAGATCGCCGCCTTGCGGCTGGGAGAGATGGTGATGGCCGAACTCAAGCAGCTCGATCAGGTCGCGTACGTCCGATTTGCGTCGGTATACCGGCGCTTCGAAGACGTGCAGGCGTTCCGCGAGGAAATCGAGCGACTCGAGCGCGACCTGCCGGGGCTGGAAGGCATCCAGCTGCCGCTGCTGGCGGAGCCGCCGCGCGGTCGGCGTGGATGAACATCCGCTGGATCGGTGAGTGCGCGGACTGCATTCCGCAGCTGGCCCGCTGGCACGTCGCCGCGTTCGCCGATGTGCTGGCCGCGTGGCAGGTGGACGATGCCGCCTTCGAACTGCGCGGACACCTTGGCCGACGGGCCGTGCCGACCACGCTGGTCGCGTTTGCCGACGACCAGCTGGCCGGCTCGGTCAGCCTGCTCGACAGTGATCTCCCGGCACCCGATCAGCATGCGCCCTGGCTGGCGACCCTCTTCGTGCGACCGGAAGCGCGCGGGCGCGGGCTGGGCGCGGCGCTGGTCGGGGCGGCAGTCGCGGAGGCCAGCGCGCTGGGCCTGCCCGAGCTGCACCTGTGGACGCCCGCGCACGCCGACTTCTACGCCAGGCTGGGCTGGCAGTCGCTGGGCGGACGCTGCTTCGATGGCGTGCAGGCGACCCTGATGCGGATCGACTGCAGCCGCACCGCATGAGCGTCGATCCGCCGTTCAGCGCGGCCGATCACGCGCATATGGCGCAGGCGCTGCGGCTGGCCGCGCGCGGCGCCTTCACCACGCGGCCCAATCCGCAAGTGGGCTGCGTCATTGCCAACCGCAGTCAGGTGCTGGGCAGCGGCTGGCATCAGCGCGCTGGTGGACCGCATGCCGAGGTATTCGCGTTGCGCGAGGCCGCGGCCGCGGCGCGCGGCGCGACTGCCTATGTCACCCTGGAACCCTGCGCCCACACCGGCCGCACGCCGCCGTGCGCCGATGCGCTGATCGCCGCTGGCGTGGCGCGCGTCGTGGTCGCCCAGCGCGATCCATTCGAGCAGGTCGACGGTCGCGGCATCGAGCGCCTGCGCGCGGCCGGAATCGACGTTGATGTCGGCCTGATGCAGGACGCGGCGCGCGAGCAGATTCGCGGCTTCCGGTCGCGCATCGAGCGCGGCCGGCCGTGGCTGCGGATCAAGCTGGCGATGAGCATGGATGGACGCACTGCGCTGGCCTCGGGCGAATCGAAGTGGATTACCGGCGCCGCCGCGCGTGCCGACGTGCAGCGCTGGCGCGCCCGCAGCGATGCCATCCTGACCGGCGCCGGCACGCTGCGCGCCGACGATCCGGCCTTGACCGCGCGGGTCGATGAGCCAGTGTCGGCGCCACTGCGGGTAGTGCTGGCCGGCAGCGGCCCAGTGCCGCCATCTGCGCAGCTGTTCAACGATGGATTGGCTGAGGTGCTGCTGGTCCACTCGGAGGATTGGTCACAGCGACCGCCGGCAGGGATCGAATCGCTGCTGCTTCCATCAGGAGCCGAAGGTGTCGACCTGCAGGCGCTGCTGACCGCTCTGGCGGCGCGCGGGATTGGCGAGATCCAGGTCGAGGCCGGTGCGACGCTGTGCGGGGCGCTGCTGCGCACCGGCTGGGTTGACGAACTGCTGCTGTATCAGGCGCCGGTGCTGCTTGGTGACCGCGGGCGCGCACTGTTTGCCGGGCTTGAGTTCGCCGGCATGGCGCAGCGGCTTGATCTATCCTTGCTTGATGCGCGCGCCGTCGGGGCCGATCTGCGCCTGCTGCTGCGGCGGGCCGGGATGCCACCAATCTCCTCGTGGGGAATGCCAGCGGCCTCCTGATGACCAACCACCGTGAGTACCCGAATGTTCACAGGCCTGATTGAAGCCGTTGGCAGCGTCGTCGCCGTGCAGCCGCGTGGCGGTGACGTGCGGCTGTCGCTGGCGTTTGGCGCGCTGCCGGTGGAGGGCCTGACGCTGGGTGAAAGCATCGCGGTGTCCGGCTGCTGCCTGACGGTGGTCGAGTTCGATGCTCGGCAGTTCTCGGCGGATGTGTCAAACGAATCCCTGCAGCGCACCACTCTGGGTGGTCTGGGGGTCGGTGCTGCCGTCAATTTGGAGCGGGCGATGCTGCCGAGCACGCGATTTGGCGGTCACATCGTCGCGGGACATGTCGATGGCGTCGGCCGGGTCGTGGCGATCACGCCGGACGGTCGCGCCCAGCGCTGGCGGTTTGCCGCGCCGCCGGCGCTGACCCGCTACATCGCCGAGAAGGGCAGCATCTGCGTCGATGGTGTCAGCCTCACTGTCAACGACGTTGACGCGACTGCGTTTGAAGTGGCGTTGATCCCGCATACGCTGGCGCACACCGCATTCGGGAAAACGCCGGTGGGTGCGTCGGTAAACCTCGAGATCGACCTGGTGGCGCGCTACGTCGAACGGCTGCTGAGCGCGGCACGCGACTAACCCGCATGTTTCATGAATTCGCGCTAAGCAAGATGGCATAGCGTTACTGCGACCGGCGTCACTATCACGCTGAAAAATTGTCGTCAGGCTGGCTCGCGCTTTGGCCTGACTCGCAGGCCACGTCACTTTACGCAGGGTGTCGCCATGTCAGGGCTGTCCAGACGTTTCGCCGCCGCCATCGTGTGTGCTGTCCTCGCCGGGCTTTCGACAGGCGCCTCCGCTGCGCCGTTCTTTGGTGATGGCTTCGAGCTGCAGTTCGGCACGCCGGCCAGTGACTCGGAGGCCGCGCGCTTCCTGAACCAGGCCACCTTTGGCGCCACTGCGTCCACCATTTCCCAGGTGCGGTCGTCGGGCCTGCCGACCTGGATCGACCAGCAGATCGCCCTGCCAGGCACCTTGAGTCGGCCGAATCTCGAAACGCTCACCGTGGCGCAGAACACCGCGGGTGTCAGCCTGGGCCAGAGCCACCGCATCCATCGATGGGTCAACACTGCGGTCACTGCCAACGATCAGCTGCGCCAGCGGATGGCCTGGGCGCTGGGCCAGATCGTGGTCATTTCCGACCAGAACGACGTGCTGTCCGGCGATCCGATCATGGTCGCCGAATGGAACGACCTGCTGGTGCGCAACGCCTTCGACAACTACCGGACGCTGCTGCACGAAGCCCTGCGCAGTCCGATGATGGGTCGCTATCTCACCCATCTGCGCAACCGCAAATTCGAGATCACGCCGCGCTGCTACGATCAGCGACTGCCGCTCAACGATGACACTGATACCAGTCAGCCTGGTCTCGAGTACCACAGCTGCACCAGCGGCGACGCCACCAACAGCGGCGCGCTGGCGGTGCGGATTGCCCGCTACAACCTGCCGAGCGGCGGCCTGATCGCGCCCGATGAGAACTTTGCCCGCGAGCTGATGCAGCTCTTCACGATCGGGTTGATTCGGCGCGACGCTGACTTCGATCCGATTATCGATCCCGAGACCGGGCTCGGTGCGCCGACCTACAGCCAGACCACGGTCACCGTCATGTCGCGGGTGCTGACCGGGTTGGGCTACGCCTGCAGCGGCAACCGCACCGTGGCCGGCCGCGCCATCGCGCGCACCTGCGGCTGCACCGGTACCGACTGCAGCTTCGTCACCGGCAATTTCTTCTCGACGCCGCCGTCGCTGACCATCAACGAGCAGTCCGGCCTGGTCCATCCGGACCGCTACGAGCCGATGATCTGCTACCCGCGCTACCACGACACCGGCCGCGACCGCACCGGCCTGCAGCTGCCGGGAACGCTGCCCACCAACCCGGTGGGTGCAACCATCGAGCTGGCCGCGGGGCAGAGCATTCCGGGCGGTACGCCGGGTCGGGTCAAGCTGGTCGAGCTTGGCGGCGCCGCGCCGCTGAGCCTCGCTGAGATCAATCCGGGCTTGGCGGTTGGCGCCGCAGTGAACTGCGACACGCTGAGCGCGGCGTCGCCGGCGGCCGACAAGACCCAGTGCCTTACCTACTGCAACAGTGGCCTGACCGCCGTCGTTGATCTGCTGTTCAACCACCCCAACACGCCGACCATGATCGCCCGTCAGCTGATCCAGCGACTGGTCAGCAGCAACCCGTCGCCGCAGTACATCCAGCGCGTCGCCAGCGTCTTCGCCAACAACGGTCTCGGGGTGCGCGGTGACCTGCGTGCGGTGGTCAAGACGATCTTGCTGGACATTGAGGCGCGGCGGCCTCTAGGTGATCCGGCCAATGCCATCAACGCCGGCAAGCCGCGCGAGCCGCTGCTGAAGATGATCCAGCTCTGGCGCAGCTTTGGCGCCGTCGCCGCGACCGCGCCGTATCCGCGCTGGGCGCGCTTCGCCAGCGGCTGCAGCTCGTTCAGCTGGCCGCAGTGCGCCTATCAGCAGCGGCCGCTCGGGGCGCCGTCGGTGTTCAATTTCTATGACCCGGATTTCCGCGTGCCCGGAGCCGTGAGTGATCTGGGGCTGGTCTCACCCGAACTGCAGATCATCAACGAAAGTACCGCCGTTCTCAGCGCCAACGACATCTACAACCAGATCTGTGCCGGTCGCGGCAGCGGCACCAGTCACAATTGCCACGGCCCGCTGCGCACGCCGCTGCCGACCGATCACGGCTGGTTCCCGGATGCGGCGCTGGACGGACTGCCCGGCGGCAACTGCGGGGTCAGCTGCACCGCGGCCAACGACGCCGCGCTGATTGAAGTGATCAACGTACGGCTGTTTGGCGGCAGCATGTCCGGTGCATTGGGCGACCTCAACAACCCTGGCAATCTGGCCCAGAACACCGGTACCCGCGGCACCCTTTACCGGCTGCTGCGGGTCGAGCTGACCGGCACGTTCGGTGAGGCCTTGGCGCAGAACACGCGGCGCCGCGAGATCCTCTACCTCCTGCACCTCGCGGCGATTTCGCCCGAGGCCGCCATCCAGCGCTGAGGGCAGGCGACCATGACGACCTATCGTTCCTCCCGACGCACTTTTTTGCAGGCTGGCTGCGGCCTGCTGGCCTGCGGCGGGGCGCAGGCGCTGTTTCCGCAGCTGCAGCTGATCCCCAGCGCCATGGCCGGCACCGTGCCGGGCGGCTATCGCGCGCTGGTCTGCCTCTATCTTGACGGCGGCAACGACGCGTGGAATCTGCTCATACCGGGCGGTGCCGCCGCGCATGACAAATATGTCGTCGCCCGCAACGGCATCTACAACCCGACCGCCGGCAACGGCGGTGGACTCGCGCTGCCGCGCTGGAACGGCGGCGGATTCATCGGCGGCCAGACGCCACCGGCAACCCTGTCCATCGCCGGCGGCCAGTATGGCGTCAACCCGTTCTGTCCCGAACTGGCGACGCTCTACACCCAGGGCCGGCTGGCGTTCCTGCCCAACGTAGGGCCGCTGGTCGAGCCGACCACCGTGGCGGCGTTCAACAACCGGCGCCGCCCGCCGCAGCTCTACTCGCACAACGACCAGACCAATCTGTGGCATATCGGGTCAGGCTCTTCGACACAGATCACCGACGGCTGGGGTGGCCGGGTGGCCGGCCAGGTCGCACTGCCAGCCGCCGCCACCAATCGCCTGCCGCCAACGATCACGCTGGCCGGCCAGACCCGTTTTCTGTCCGGCGTGGAAGCCGGAGGAACGCCGCTGTTTTCGTTTTCGCTGTCGACCGCGGCGACTTCGCCGGCGACCACCCTGAGCAACTACAGCAGCACCAACACCGCGGCCAACCAGTTCCAGCAGGCGCGCCGGGCCAAGCTCGAAGAGCTGCTGGCCGCCGCCAGCCCGCAGGCTTTCACCAACGAATACCGCAGCATTGTGGAGCGCTCACTGGACCTGGCCGATTTCGTCATCAACCCGGCCATCGCTGGCATTCCAGCGGACGATCCGGTCAACGGCGGCGGCGGCACCGGCTTTGTTTGGCCGACTGGCAACTCGTTGGCCGACCAGCTGCGGCAGGTGGCCAGGATGGTGCGGATCAGCACCAGCCAGCCCGACAACGCGGGCTTTGGCTCGCCAATTGGCGCCAATCGGCAGGTGTTCTTTGTCCGCATCGGCGGCTTCGACACCCATGACGCGCAGATCACCTCGCTCGGCGCCACCGCCCACCACCTGCTGCTGCAGCGCATTTCGCAGGCGGCCGATGCCTTTTACAAGGCCATGGTCGCCATTGGTCGGGACCACGACGTCACCCTGTTCAGCACCAGCGAGTTTGCCCGCACCATCAACTCCAACGGCAACGGCAGCGACCACGCCTGGGGCAGCGTGCAGTTCGTGCTCGGCGGCGCGGTGAATGGCGGCAACGTCTACGGACGCTATCCGACCATGGTGCTGAACAACTCGCTGACCGGCAGCGTCAGCGATGGCGCCAACCAAGGCGAGTGCTTCCAGCGCGGGCAATTCATTCCGACCACCGCGGTGGATCAGGTCGCCGCCACGCTGGCGCGCTGGATGGGCGTATCGAACGCCGATATACCGACGATCTTTCCGAACATCGACAACTTCGTCACCGGTCCGTTTGCCAATCCGGTGTCGTCGCCGACCTTCGCCAACTTCAGCCGCATCATTCCGGGACTGATGAATGGCGTGGCGTAGCCTCGCTGCGCTGTTGATCCTGCTGCCCGCACAGGCAGGCGCGCTGGACCTGCCGCCGGGCACCGGCTGCACGCCGCTGGCCGGGCTGCCGATCAACCTCGACGTCAAGTGGCAAACCCAGATCAAGCCGATCATCAACGAGACGTTCGAAACCGGCCGCTGCACCAGCTGCCACAACCCTGGCCAGTTCGACGGCAATCTCGACCTCACCGACCTTGGCATCGACGCCATCTACAAGCTGCTGCCGGCGGGCTATGTGATACCGGGTCAGCCGTTCGAAAGCCCGCTGTTTGACAAGGTCAACTGCGACCAGCCCGGTTTCGGCGGTCTGCGCATGCCGTTCGTACAGAGCCCGCTGACGGTTGACCAGCAGGGGTTGATCTACGACTGGATCGCGCAGGGCGCCGAGGGTGACGTCAAGGGTGAGCAGCCGATCCCGCGCGACTTCGTGTTTCGTGATGGCCTGGAAGGGCTGCGCTGAGGGTCGGGTTCGAACGCGGCGGACACGCGCTAGTTGAACTTGGGATTCTCGCCGAAGCGGTTGCTGCCGGGACTGCTGTCCGTGACCATGAACAGCAGCAGGACCAGCGCGCCGAGAAATGGAATGAACGCGATCAGCAGCCACCAGCCGCTGCGGTTTACGTCGTGCAGCCGACGGATCGCCACGCCCAGCGCGGGCAACAGCACGGCCAGTCCGTAGACGATGCCGAGCAGGCCCAGTCCGACCTCGGAATCGTAGGTACCCATCAGCGCGTCGAGCGCCGCCAGCGCCACGCTGATCAGGATGTTGAACAGGGTGAAGACCCAGAACTCCTGCCGCCGGGCGCGGCCGCTGAACACCGCGTACTGCCGCAGGACCTGCAGATACCAGCCCATATTCGCTCTCCGTCAATGGCCCCGGACCCGGCAGCGCAAACCGCTCGGGCTGCGCTCGTCGGGACGGCCGTCGGCCGGCGTTGAACCCCCGAGGACCGCTGACGGCATCCTGCACCAGATCGCGCGGACGTGCCAGCGGCGGCGGCGCAGCCGGTGACCCGGTGGCGCGCCGAGGAGAATTCCTAGCCCGGACACTGGTCAAGCGAGAGCGTGCGGGATCAATAATGAAGCATGCTGGAGGCTAGGTTCGACGGGCTGCTAGACTGGACCCAGGACCGGATAAGGAACTGCCCGGATGTCCGCTCGTGTCTCAGCGTTTCTTGGCGTGCTGTGCTGGATGCTGTTGGCGACGCCTTCTGTCGCTGCTCCGCACTGGGGCAATGGCTTTGAGCCGCCGCCGCCGCAGACCCGCTGGTTGTTCCCCAACCTGCGGCCGGGCGACGAGGCGTTTTTTGCCGACCCATCGGGATGGCCCGCGGCGCTGGCGGCGACCGACGTGCTGGGGCTTTACGTCGGTGCGCTGCAGATCGCTACGCCGGCGCAGCTCGGTCCGGTACTCGGACTGGCGCAGCAGCACGGGCTGCGGGTGGTGGTCGAGGCCGGCGGGTTGCGACCCTGCCTGTGCAGCGGCGCGGCGATGGCGGCGGCGGAGATTCCCATGCTCGAGAAGGTCGAGCAGGCCGGCATCGACGATTTCCTGGTGGTGATGGACAACGTCTGGAGCTTTGTTGGTTCGCCATCGGTGTACGCGCCGCCAGCGAGCTGCCCCAACGGCGGGCAGCCGGCCTGCGCGCATGGCGCAGCGACCTTCGCGGCGGAGCTGTCGAACTACATGCAGGCGCTGCGGCAGCGCTTTCCGCAGGTGCGGTTCGGCTGGATCGAGTCGCTCAACATCTACGGTTTCGAAGGTCTTCCGGGGCTCGGCGGGCAGGGCCAGTTTGATCTGAAGCCGGTGATCGAGGCGACCCTCAATGAGGCCTGGACGCGCGGCCTGCCTCTGGACTTCTTTCATGTTGACGCGCCGCTGGGTGGCATCCTGAACTACCCGACCGACCCGCTGGCCAAGCTGCGGCGCGTCGAAGGCATGATCCGCGGCCGCGGCTTGCGCTTTGGCATCCTCCTCACCAACGGACCATGGACGTCGACGCCTGATGCCCAGTTCGCCTTTGACGTGCAGGCCTATCACGACTGCTATGTCGGCGCCGGTGGCCGACTCGACAACGTCGTGGTGCAGAGCTGGTGGTCACAGCCGGGCAGTCCGTCGTTGGCACTTCCCGCGGCCTTTGCGCCGGAAAACAATCCGCTCAGTTTCACCGCCGTGTTCAACCAGGTGGCTGCGCGGGTGGCCGATCCGACGCTCATCCAGTCCTGTCCTTACGTGTTCCAGGCGGCGCCATGATGCTGACCGCCAGCGGCTGACTTCGCCTGGACGTGTACCGCCCTGAGCTCGCTCGGTGGGCTCGGCTTGCTGGCGCTGCACCTGCTCGATGAGCGCGTGCCGCTGGGCCAGCCGCGCGGGGCCGGCGTCGCGGCAGGCGGGCGTCGGAACGCCAGCGAGTGACCTGGTCGCGGCAGCGGCAGCCCGCCCTTCAGGCTCGTTCACGCGCCCGGCGAGTAAACTTGCGGCCCGCTCCGAACCCGCGCTGACTATGCCCTTCGCCCCCGTCTCCGAGTTGATCGAGGAAATCCGCGCTGGTCGAATGGTCGTTATCGTCGATGACGAAGACCGCGAGAACGAAGGCGACCTGATCATGGCGGCACAGTGCGTGCGGCCGCAGGACGTCAACTTCATGGTTACCCATGCCCGTGGGCTGGTTTGCCTGGCGCTGACGCGGGCGCGCTGCGAGCAGCTGCGGCTGCCGCCGATGGTGGTCGACAACACGTCGCCGCACCGGACCAACTTCACCGTCTCGATCGAAGCCGCGCAAGGCGTCACAACCGGTATTTCGGCGTTTGACCGGGCGCACACCATTCGCACCGCGGTGCAGCCGGAGGCGCGTGCTGCGGACCTGTCGCAGCCCGGTCACATCTTCCCGCTGCAGGCGCAGGACGGCGGCGTGCTGGTGCGCGCCGGCCATACCGAGGCCGCGAGTGATCTTGCCCGGCTGGCTGGACTTGAGCCGGCGGGCGTGCTGGTGGAAATTCTCAACGCCGATGGCAGCATGGCGCGACGGCCTGAGCTTGAGCCGTTTGCAGCGCAGCACGGACTGCGGATGGGCAGCATCGCCGACCTGATCCAGCATCGGCTGCAAACCGAGCACACGGTCGAGCGGGTCGATGAGCGTGAGGTGCTCACTGAGCATGGCCCGTTCCGGCTGGTCACCTATCGCGATCACATTGCCCGCGAGCTGCACTTTGCGCTGCTCCTCGGGCAGCCCGATCAGGAAACGCCGCTGCTGGTCCGGGTGCATGTGAAGAACCTCCTCTCGGACGTACTTGGCCTGCGTCGGCCCGACCTGCTGCCGACCCTGGCCGATGCGCTGCGGCAGGTGGCGGCAAGCGGCCGCGGCGCCGTGGTGGTGCTGTCGGAACCCAGTGAAGCCGATGCCCTGCTGGCCCGTCTGACGGGACCCGAGACCGGAGCGATGGCGCCGGCACGGCAGATGGCGCAGTGGCGGCGCAACGGCGCCGGCGCGCAGATTCTTGCCGACCTCGGCGCCCGCCGCCTGCGGGTTATCGGCACGCCGAGACGGCAGGTCGCGCTGGCTGGCTTTGGTCTGGAAGTGGTCGAGTACGTCGACCCGGTCGTGGCGGGCTAAACTGCCGGTTCTTACCCAGCGCGCCCTGCCGATGCCAGTTTACGAAGGTGATCTCCACGCCCCCGCCGCGGCCCGTTTTGCGGTGGTCGCCAGTCGCTGGAACCCAAGCATTACTGACGCCTTGGTGGCGGGCGCCCGGCGTACGCTGGAAATCAACGGCGTTGCCGGCGACGCGATCGACGTGGTGCGGGTGCCAGGTGCCTGGGAGCTCCCCTTGGCCTGCGCCTGGCTGGCTCAGGCGGGACGCCACTCAGCACTGATCGCGCTGGGCTGCGTCGTGCGCGGCGACACCCGGCACTACGAGCAGGTTGCCGATGGCTGCGCGCAGGGGCTGGCGCGGGTGGCGCTGGACTCCGGTCTGCCGGTTACCAACGGCGTGCTGGCGGTCGAGCGGCACGAGGATGCGGCTGCCCGCGCCGACGGCGCGCTCGGCAACAAGGGCGAGGAGGCGGCGCTGGCCGCGCTGGAGATGGTGGGTCTGCGGCGGGTGCTGGCATGAGGCCGCGGCGCGTCGACGGCGTTGATCCGGTCGCCCGCTCGCGCTCGCGCCGGCGGGCGCTGCAGGCGATGTATGCCTGGCAGATGGCCGGCGGATCGATGGAGAAGGTGATCGCCCAGTTCGCTCACGAGCAGGAAATGGAAGTCGCCGATCTGGCTTACTTCGAGGACCTGCTGAACGGTGTGGAGACCAACAAGCCGACGATCGATGCGGAACTGGCGCGCTTCATTGATCGCGGCATCGAGCAGATCGATCCGATCGAGCGTGGCGTTCTGCGGCTGGCTGCCTACGAGCTGCTGTACCGGCCGGACGTGCCCTACCGGGTGGTGATCAACGAGGCAATCGAGACGGCCAAGCGGTTCGGCGCTGATCATGGCCACGGCTACGTCAATGGTGTGCTCGACCGCGCCTGCGTCGCTTGGCGCAGTGTCGAAGTCGAAGCCGCACGGCGGCGCTGACACGGGGTCGCTGCAGTGGCCGAGTTCGACCTGATCGAGCGCATCCGGCGCCGCGCCGGCGCGCGTGAAGACGTGGTGCTGGGCATTGGTGACGATGCCGCGCTGCTGCGGCCACCGGCCGACCAGCTGCTGGCAGTCAGCACCGACGTGCTCAACGAGGGCGTCCATTTTCGCGCCTCGGATTCGCCGTTTGATATCGGCTGGAAAGCGCTCGCTGTCAATCTCAGTGACCTGGCCGCGATGGGCGCGCAGCCCGCCTGGGCGCTGTTGACGCTGGCCTTGCCGGAGGCCGATGAGGCGTGGCTGGACCGCTTCATCGATGGATTCATGACGCTGGCGACCGGCCACGGCGTGGCGCTGGTTGGCGGTGACACCACCCGCGGTGCGCTGTCGATTGGCGTCACGGTGCACGGATTCGTGCCTGCTGAGCGGGCTCTGCGACGCGCGGGTGCGCGCGTCGGTGATGACCTGTGGGTAACCGGGACGCTCGGCGACGCCGCCGCCGGCCTGGCCGACGCCAGCCGCCCAGATCTGCTGGCCAGACTCTATCGACCCACGCCGCGGGTGGCCGCCGGCCTGGCGCTGCGTGGCCTGGCGCACGCCTGCATCGACGTGTCCGACGGGCTGTTCGCGGATCTTGGTCACCTGCTGCGCGCCAGCGGCGTGGGCGCCAGCGTGCAGCTGGCGGCGCTGCCGTGTTCGGATGCGCTGGCGCGCATGTGCAGCGGGCCGGATCGCTGGCTCTACCAGTGTGCCGGCGGCGACGACTATGAGCTTTGCTTCAGTGCACCCGTTCAGCATCGCGCCCGGATCGAGGCGGCATTGGCAAAGACCGCCACGCCGGCAACCCTGATCGGACAGGTCGAGGCGGAGTCCGGTCTGCGCTCGGTGGCGCCGGATGGTCGACACTGGCGGCGGGCGCGGCCCGGCTATCAGCACTTCGAGGGAGATCAACCATGACCCAACTGACGCCGGCAATGAGCCGTTCGCCGGCCTTCTGGATCGCCTCCGGCCTCGGCTCCGGGCTGGCACCCAAGGCGCCCGGAACAGTGGGCACGCTGATCGCCGTGTTCCCCTGGCTGCTGATGCGCGACCTGCCGCTGTTGCCATACCTGCTGATCGTGTTGGGCACGTTTGCGCTCGGGGTATGGGCTGCGCATCGGGTAATCGCGCTGATCGGCGTCGAGGATCCCGGTGTGGTGGTGATCGACGAATGGGTCGGGCTGTGGATCGGTCTGGCGCTGCTGCCGGGTGGCTTGCCCTGGCTGCTGGCCGGCGTGCTGCTGTTCCGGCTGTTTGACGTTGCCAAGCCGTGGCCGGTGTCGTGGGCGGATCGCCGTCTGCATGGCGGCTTTGGCGCGATGTTCGACGACGCGCTGGCTGGGGTCTACACCTTCCTCATCCTGCAGTCGTTTGGCTGGCTGCTGCCGCGCTGGGGCTTCTGACCGCCGACACCGGACGGGTCCAGTGTCGGGGCGGCCGGATAGTCCGCACTACTGCTGCGCGTTCAGCGCGTCACTGGCGCATTCGGTGGGCTGATCGCCGACCAGCAGACGGACGATAGGTTTGGTCTGGTCGACGCCGCCCAGCACGTAGCGGAAGGTGCCGGTCGCGCCGTCAGTGAAGCTCAGGCGCACGCTGCCGACGACATCGTTGCCCGGGCTCGGCGGCTGGCCGTTGATCTGCGGGAACGGCACGCCATTGCGCTGCCGGAACAGCTGGCCGCTGAAGCTGCCGTCGGCCTGCAGGCTGGTCGCCAGCACGAAGAACACCGCCTCGCCGTCGGCATCGTAGGTGTACCAGGCGCCGAACAGGTTGCTGTCGATCTGGAACAGCGTCAGGCCCCAGCCGGGGCTGTCGCCGCTGCCGGTCCACAGGTCGCTGACGTTGCCGGCGCCGCGGCGGCTGGCATCGGGTGTCGCGCTGCAGCTGAAGGTCCGATTTCCGAACGGAAAGCGCGTCATGCGCTTGCCCTGGCTGACGCCATCGGCCACATAGTCGAACTGCAGCACGTCATTGCCGAAGAAGCGGAAGGTCGCTGAACCGATCGGCTGCGCGGCCTGCGCCGCGGGGCCGCTGATCTGGTCGAAGCGCACGCCGCTCAGGCGCAGCAGGTCGCCGCGGTAGCTGCCATCGGCCTGCGGGAACGCGCCGGGAACGAAGAACCAGGTTGGCTCGCCGTCGGCATCATAGGTGAACCAGGCTGGCACGATCAGGCTGCCCTGATCGAAAATGGACAGACCCCAGCCGCTTTCGGCGTCAATCCACCAGGTCGCTGAACGGTTGGTCCGCGCGATCGGATTGACCCGCTCCACGATGCCCGTGAGCCCACTTTGGCGTAGCGACGTGGCGGCGGTTTCGAACACCATCCGGGTGCCGTCAAAATTGAGCGCCGGGGCGAGACTGTCGGCGGCGGTCTCAGAGCCGCTCTCGCCGCGTGACAGCCGAGCCAGCGTGCCGCTGGCAAGATCAACCGCGTGCACATCAATGCTGTCGTTGCTGTCGGCAAAGCTCAGATCAAGGTTGCCAGCGGCGGACACAAAGGCCAGCTGGCTGCCGTCGCCCGACAGGCTCGGAGCGAATGACGGCCCCACGCTGTCGCTACCGTCGGTCGGGCTGCTGGCACGCATCAGTTCGGGCGCGCCCGCCTGCCAGACATAGACGTCGACAACGCCGTTGGCATCGCCGTCTGCCAGCGCCTGGTCGCTGGCGAAGGCCAGCGTCTGAGCGTCGTGCGCCAGCGTTGGGCTGCTGCTGCCGGCGCTGCCGCAGGCGGCGGTGGGCGTGCCGGGCGGCGGGCTGATCTGAGTGGCTGCACCGGTCAGCATGTTGCGCAACAGCACCGCGCTGGCGGCTTCCGGGCACGCCGCGGGGGTCTGCGCCAAAGTGTTCTTGGCTTCCGTCGAATACGCCACCAGCAGTCCATCGGCGGAGATCTGTGGCTGCCCGGAAGCGCCGTCGCTGTTGCTCGCGGTGTTGGCCCCGCTGGCCGCCACCGACTTGCAGGACACGCAGACCGGAACGCCCGGCTGCAGGTTGCCGCCGAGCGCCACCAGCGGCAGCAGGAAGACGTTTGGCTGGGTGGGATCGCCAGCATCGCCGGCCAGCGCTGTGTAGGTGAGCGCGCCGCCACCGGCGGCCACCCGCGGCTGGGTGCCGCTGCCGCCCGGAAGGGCAGGGGCGACCGCCTGCGTGCTGCCGGTCAGCATGTTGCGCAGCAGGATGCTGTGGCCGCCGCTTTTGCGCCGCTGTTCGGACTGTTTGGCGGTTTCACCGAGTAGTTTGCCTACCGCGGCAGTCGGCGCCACGAAGACCACGAACTGGCCGTCAGCGGACAGGTCCGGCTCGATCGAATCCCCGCTGATCTGGCCGTCAGCGTCGTCCAGGCTGACGCGCTCGATCAGTCCGTTTTCGCGATCGCGGCGAAAGATGTCGGTGCCGCTGTTGCTGTCATTGCCGACCAGATTGCTGGCGCGCGACTCAAACACCACGAAGCGGCCGGTGGCGTCACTCTTCGACCTGCTGCTGACATCGTTGGCGTCAGCAGCGATCGGCTGCACCCGGCGCGCACCGGCGTTCACGACCACCACCTGCGGCTGCGGAACGCCGTAGGTGCTGCCGTCGCCGAGCTGGCCAAAGGTATTCTCACCCCAGCACTTGACGCCGCCGTCGATCACCGCGCAAGTCTGGCCGCCAAAGCCGACATCAATCTGCGTCACGCCGCCAGTGAGGCCGGCGACCGGCGTCGGCACACCGCGCGACAGGCGCGAGTTGTCGCCAATCGCACCCACCGTGTTCTCACCCCAGCAGCGCATGCTGGCATCGTTCATCCGGACACAGCTGTGGAACCCGCCGAGCGAGATGTCCATCACTCCGCCGGCAAGGCTGGGCACCGGCCCCGGCAACGCGCGGTCAGTCGCCGACCCATCGCCCAGCAGGAGGCCAAAAAAACTGCCGCCCCAACAGAACACGGCGCCGCCGTCGTTGACCGCGCAGCTGTGTGAGAAGCCAGTGCCGATCGCGCGGATGCCGCTGCCCAGTCCGACCACATCGACCGGCAGATTGCGGCTGGTGGTCGTGCCATCGCCCAGCTGCCCCGTGCCGTTGAGCCCCCAGCACTTCATGCCGCCGGCGCTGGTGACTGCGCAGGAGTGGAAGAAACCCGCGCTGATTGCGCGCACGCTGCCCAACCCGCTCACCGCCACGGCGCTCAGCGAGGTCGCATTGTTGCCGGTGCCCAGCTGGCCATGCTCGTTGACACCCCAGCAGCGCACCGCGCCGCTCTCAAGCAGCGCGCAGCCGTGGGTCTGACCTTGGGCGATGGCGGCGACCGGTCCGCCGAGGCCGAGCACCGGCACCGCGGTGCCCCGGTTCAGCTCGGTGCCGTCGCCAAGCCGGCCATCAAAGTTGGCGCCCCAGCAGCGCACGCTGCGATTGGCGACGATGGCACAGGCGTGGTCGTGGCCAACGCTAAGTTGGCGCACGTCGCTGCCCAGGCCCTGCACCTCGACCGCGATTGGCCGGTTGCGCTGGGTGCCGTCGCCGATCTGGTCCTGGTTGTTGGCGCCCCAGCATTTGACGATGCCGCCGGTGGTCAGAGCGCAGCCGTGAAAGCTGCCGGCGCCCACCGCCCGCGCATCGCTGTTCAGCGTGGCGACCGGCGTTGGCACCAGCCGCTCGCTGGTGCGATCAATTCCGAGCTGGCCATCGTTGTTGCGGCCCCAGCACTGCACGCCGCCGCTGCTGGCCACCGCGCAGCTGTGGTCGCCGCCCAGGCCGATACCCATGCTGCCGGCCTGCAGCCCGATGGTTTGCTCGGCGGCAAAGCTGTCGCCGATTTCGCCGTTGCCGAACTGGCCCAGACTGTTGGTGCCGAGGCAGCGGATTTCGCCGCTGTCGCGCAGCGCGCAGCTGTGAAATACGCCGGAATCCACCGCTATCCAGCCGCTTTCCAGGCCAGGAAAAGGCCGCGCTACGGTCGAGCCCTCGGTCTGCTCATCGTTGGGGAAGATCAGCGCGCCCCAGCAGTGCACGGCGCCTGCGGCAGTGCTGGCGCAGCTGTGGCGCGCAGCAGCGCCTATCCGATGCACGCCCTGCAGGTTCTGCACGGTCGCCGGCAGGCGGCGATCCGTGCGGCTGCCGTCGCCCAGCTGCCCAACGTCGTTGGCACCCCAACAGCGCGCCTGGCCGCTGCTCAGCACCGCACAGCTGTGCTCCGCGCCTGCGTCGAGCGACGCCGCGGCGCCACCAAGATCGGCAACGGCGGTTGGCAGCGCGCGGAACTCGGCCTGACTGCCATCACCCAGCTGGCCGCGCTCGTTCAGACCCCAGCAGCGCACCGCACCGGCGGCATTCCGCGCGCAGGTGTGCAGCGCGCCGGCGGTGACTTCCACCGCATCATCCAGGCCAACCACCGCCACTGGGGTGGTGACGCTTTCGAAGCTCCGCTCACCGTTGCCGAGCTGGCCAAAAATGTTCCAGCCCCAGCAGCGCACTCCACCGGCGTCGAGTACGGCGCAGGTGTGGAAGTAGCCGGCCGCAAGCCTGCGCACGCCGCTGGTCAGGCCGCGCACTGGCACCGGTGTGGCGCGACGGGCCAGATTGGCGTTGCCGGTGCCGAGCTCGCCGTGCTCGTTGCTGCCCCAGCAGGCGACCCCGCCGCCGCGCGTCAGCGCACAGCTATGCGCTTCGCCGGCCACCACCTGGACGATGTTGTCGAGCGGCGGCAGGCCGACCCCGCGTGCGGGTGCAGAGGCCAGCGACAGGACGGCTGCTGCCGTCAGAAGGAGCAACCGGAAAGCGGACATGGGTGCAACCTCGCAAGGAGTAGACGTGACAATCATTCAGGTCCCGCGGCTGTTCCCTCGCCGATGGTCGGGAAGGGCTGGGGTCGGGCAATGCACGCTTTCCAACGGCCGTGGCGGCCAGGACGTTCGCGATTCGGGGTGGACAGTTGCCAGGTCGTCAGCAGCGCGGCTCCGAGGCTACGCCGTCGACCCTCCCGCAACAAGCGAGGCGGCCCCGGAGGTCGTCGCCGACCGCCGCGCCGCGTTGCTCAGCGGTCTCCAAGCGCGTCGCTGACGTGCTCGCGCAGCACCGGCACCAGCGACTCTTCGAACCACGGATTAGCCTTCAGCCAGAGCTGGTTGCGCGGGCTGGGATGCGGCAGCGGGATGAACTCCGGAAGGTAGCCGGCGTAGGCCCGTACCGTGTCGGTGAGCGTGCCGCACTGACGCTCGCGCAGAAACCAGGCCTGCGCATAGCGACCGATCAACAGGGTCAGGCGACGCTGGTTGAGGTGCGGCAGCAGGCGTGGATGCCAGGTGGCGGCGCACTCCGGCCGTGGCGGCAGGTCGCCGGAGGTTCCGCTGCCGGGATAGCAAAAGCCCATCGGCACGATGGCGATCTGCGACTCGTCGTAGAAGCGCTCGCGCTCGATCCCAAGCCAGTGCCGCAGGCGGATCCCGCTGGCATCGTTCCAGGGGATTCCGCTGACGTGCACACGGATGCCAGGCGCCTGTCCGACAATCAGCAGGCGCGCCGAGCTGGCGGCACGCAGCACCGGCCGCGGGCCCAGCGGCAGATGCGCCTCGCACAGCCGGCAGGCGCGGATTTCGCGCAGCAGTCCGTCCAGACTCATGGCAACAGTTTGCCCGGATTGAGAATACCAGCGGGATCGAACTGCCGCTTGATGCCGCGCATCAGCTCCAACGTGACCGGATCCAGCGCGCGCTGCATGAAGTCGCGCTTGGCGAGCCCGATGCCGTGCTCGCCCGACAGCGTGCCACCCAGCGCCAGGACACGGCTGAAAAGTGCGTCCAGACAGATCTCGGCGGCCTGCGCCTGCGCCGCCACGCGGCGGTCGAACAGCAGGTTGACATGCAGATTGCCGTTACCGGCGTGGCCGAAGCAGACGATGCGCAACGGATGCTGCCGCTCCAGCGTGCGCATCGCGTCGACCAGCGCTGGCAGCTGACCGACCGGAACCACCACGTCCTCGTTGACCTTGTCCGGAGCCAGCAGCTTAAGCGCGGGCGACAGCGCCTTGCGCGCCGCCCACAGCGCAGCCAGTTGCCCGGTGTCATCAGCGCTCTCCAGCGCGACCAGCCCGTCGCCGGCGGCCGCGGCATGGATGGCCCGCAGGGCGTCGGCGATTGCTGCCGTTTGGCCGTCGACCTCCAGCAGCAGCATCGCGCCGGCGGCAGCGGGCAGACTGACGCCGCGGCCGCGGACCAGTTCCAGCGCCGCGCCATCCATGAACTCCAGCGCGCTGACCGCGACCGGCTGGGCCATGATCCGCGCCACTGCGGCGGCGGCGGACGCGACATCGGCGTACAGCGCGCGCAGGCCGGCGCGCGCCTGCGGCAGCGGCCGCAGCAGCAAGGTGGCCTCGGTGATCAGGGCCAGCGTGCCCTCGCTGCCGACCAGCAGTCGCGCCAGATCCAGACCGCTGGCGTTCTTGGTCACCGCCGCGCCACTGCGAAAGCCGCGTCCCCGACCGTCCACGGCGCGCAGCGCCAGCAGGTTGTCGCGGCAGGCGCCGTACTTGACCGCGCGGGGGCCGCCGGCGTTGCAGGCCAGGTTGCCGCCGATCGTCGACCACGCTGCGGATGTCGGGTCGGGCGCCCAGAAAAACCCCAGCGGCGCCAACGCCAGCTGCAGGTCGCCGTTGAGCACGCCAGGCTCGACCTGGGCGACCCGATTGCCGCCGTCAATGGAGAGAATGCGGTTCATCCGCTCAAACGACACCACCACGCCGCCGGCACTTGGCACGCTGGCGCCGGTGGTGTTGCTGCCACGTCCGCGCGCCACCACCGGTACCGCGTGGGCGTGACAGGCGCCGACAATCGCTTCGACCTGCTCATGCGACTGCGGCAGCGCAACCGCCTGGGCGGCACCGCTGTAGGCCGAGTTGTCAACGCCGTAGGCGAGCAGGCTGGCGGCATCGGTAAGCAGCGCGTCAGCGGCCAGCAGGTCGGCCAATTCCGCCAGCAGCGCTGCGGGGGCTTCCGGTCGCCCGCTCATGCGACATCGTCGACGCGGAAAGCGTCGCGAATCCACTCCGGTGGACCGCCGCCCAGCGCCACCACATCAAACCGGCACGGCCGCTGTGACAGGCTGGGATTGGCCGCAAGCCAGGCGGAGGCAGCCCGGATCAGCCGACGCTGCTTGCTGGCTGTGATCGAGGCCGCCGCGCCGCCAAAGGCGCGCGACTCGCGATAGCGGACTTCGACAAACACCAGACAATCGGCGTCGTCCATGATCAGGTCCAGCTCGCCCACCCGGAAGCGCACATTGGCGGCGCGAAAGCGCAGGCCGGCGCGCTCCAGAGCCTGGCGAGCCTGGGCTTCGCGGGCAGTGCCTTCGGCCTGGCGATCCATGGTCGGTTATTCGGGCAGCAGCCCGCCGGAGGCCAGCCGACGTGCCTTGCCGCCGCGGAAATGGACGATGGTCGGCTGGCTGCGCGCTTCGCCAAACGCGTCCAGGCTGAGATCGCCGGTGGCGGCAGCCAGCGGCAGGTCGGCATCCATCAGCGCGTGCTGGGCGAGCAGCAGGCGCCAGGCGTCCAGGCCGAAAGCGAACAGGCGGGCGGCAGAGCCGCTGGCGCTGTCAAGGTGAGTTCGCAGGCCGCTGCGCGGCGGCAAGCCCGGGACATCCTCGACCAGCCACGGCAGCTCGCTGAACTCGACCCCATCCAGCTCGCGATCCTGCCGGCTGGCGTCGTCGAGCGCATGCAGCATCGAGGTGCCGATCATCGGCAGCCCGACCAGCCCGGCAAGCTTGAGTTGCGGGATCAGCAGCCGCGCCTGCTCTGGCCGGACGGCAAGGAAGACCGCGTCAACGCCGGGGTCGTGCGGAACACTCAGGTCTACCGGTGCGCTGGTCGGCAGGCCGGCGCCGCTCTGTGCCGTGCGCAGTTCGCTGCGGTAGTCGACGCCGGTCGCTGGCAGTACGGCGGTCGCCAGCAGCTCTCCGTCCGACTGCAGATGACGGACCCGGAACGCCTCCACCGTGCGCTGCGCCAGTTCATCGGCGCCGGCGACGGCGAGGACGCGGCGCAGCCCGCGCTGCTGCATCAGCCTGGCCACCGCTGCTGCTTCGTCCTCTGGCGCCAGCGCAAAGCTCAGCTGGCCGGGCGGCAGCGGGCCGCTGCTGCGATTGAGCGCCAGCACCGGCACCCGCAGGTCGGTCTCGGCGAACACCGCGCTCACCGCGTCGCGGGTCAGCGGTCCGACCACCTGGTCGACGCCATCGGCAACTGCCCGCCGATACGCTTCAACCGCGGACTCGGCGCTGTCGCCAGAGTCGATCAGCTGGATCGTCGCGATGTTGTCGCCGCTGGCGAAGCGGCCGGCCATGAAGCCATCACGGACCGGCACAGCGACCGCGCGCAGTGGGCCGCTGAGCGGCAGCAGCAGAGCGATCCGGGTGGCTTCGCCAGGCAGGCGGACGCGGCTGATCCGAGCCGCTGCCGCGTCGCGCAGACCGGCCGGCAGCGCCAGCCCACGCGACGCCAGCGCCCGCGCGGCGAACGGCCGCAGCGGATCGCCCGGCGCCAGGCTCGCGGCCATGCGCTGCAGCGGAGCGTCGCCGAGCTTGGCCAAGGTGATGCGCACGCGGCGCGCATTGGTGCGCCGCTCGGTGCCTTCGAGCAGGCCATCGAGCCGGGCGAACTCGGCGGCGGCGGCGGACGGGTCACGTCCTTCCAACGCCCGCCCGCGCAGCTCGTGGAAGCGCGCACGCTGGTTGCTGGCGCCGCGACCCAGCTCGAGCGGCAGCAGCGCCAGCGCGCGGTCGACGTCGCCGCTGTCCAGCGCCAGCTCCGCGCGCAGCAGCGCCAGCCGCAGGGGCTCGTCGCCGCTCAGCCGGCGCGCGTCGATCTGCGGCAGCACGCTTTGCACGGCGTCGCGATCACCGTTCTCCCGCCACGCCTCGGCGGCGCGCAGCAGCAGCCGGTGGCGGTCGCGCCGGCTGCTGTTGGCGGCGTCGACAAACGCCACCGCGGCGCCGCGCAGATCGCCCTCCCGGAACATGGCTTCGGCGCTGGCGGAAGCGGTGCCGCCGCCGCTCGGCATGGTCACGCAGCCGCTGAGCAGCCCGCTGGTCAGGAGCAAGGCGCACAGCAGGCCACGACGCAGGGTCAGTTTCATGCAGGGTCATCAATGTCCACGAATGGCATGATCATAGCGGAAGGCCCGCCGCCGGCAGGTCGCAGTGAGGAGCTCCGGTGAGCCAGTTGCCGCCGCGCGTGCCGGGCACGCTGCATATCGTCGCCACGCCAATCGGCAACCTCGGCGATCTGTCGCCGCGTGCGGTGCAGACGCTGCGTTCGGTGGACGCGATCTGCGCTGAAGACACCCGCCACACGCGACCGCTGCTGCAGCAGGCGGGCATCGAACGACCGCTCTTGGCGCTGCACGAGCACAACGAGGAGTCGCAGTCGACCGGGCTGGTGGCGCGGCTGTTGGCCGGTGACTCGCTGGCGCTGGTGAGTGACGCCGGGACGCCGCTGGTCAGCGACCCCGGTTTCAGGCTGGTCGCGGCGGCACGCGCGGCAGGCATCCGGGTCAGCCCGGTGCCCGGCCCCTGCGCCATCATCGCCGCACTGTCGGTGGCCGGGCTGCCCAGCGACCGCTTCTGCTTCGAGGGGTTTCTGCCGGCCAAGTCCGCCGCGCGGCGGGCGCGGATCGCCGAGCTGGCCAACGAGCCGCGCACCTTGGTGCTGTACGAGAGCTCGCATCGGATCGAGGAGGCGCTGGATGATCTGATCACCGAACTTGGGCCGGCCCGTCGTGCGGTGCTTGCGCGGGAACTGACCAAGCGCTTCGAGACCGTGCTGGATGGCGACCTGGCAGCGCTGCGGGAGACGCTTGCGGCCGACCCCGATCAGCGCCGCGGCGAGTTTGTGCTGGTGCTCGGCGGTGCCGCCGATGATGTCGCCGCGAGACTGGCCAACGGCCGGCGGCTGTACGCCCGACTGGTGCAGGAGCTGCCGCCATCCCGCGCGGCACGACTGGCGGCCGAACTGAGCGGCGCGCCGCGCCAGGCGCTGTACGCGGCTGCCATCAGCGAGGCGTCGGCGCCGAATGAATCGTCTGTCTGACAGCAGGTTCAACTGACGCTCAGGGAGTCCGTCACAAAGTCGCTCGCAGGCGCGTCAAATCGGTGCCCTGCTGGGCAACCGTCACTGCTCCGGAGTCCGACCATGTTCACCTTCCTGCTGATTCTCGTGTTCTGCGTGCTTGCCCTGATGCTGGTCGGCGCGGTGCTGACGCCCTGGTGGGCGGTTGAAGCGGCGGCCGGCGTCACCGCCGGTATGGCCTCGGGGCTGTTCGGGCTGGGCGCCGGCGTGGTTGGCGTGTTCACCGGCCTGGCCAGCGCTGGATCGGCGCTGCTGCTGGGCCTGCTGGCCGCCGTTGTGGCGGTGCCGGTCGCGCTGATCGGCGTCCTGCTGGCGCTGCTGCTTGGTCTGCTGCCGCTGTTGGTTCCCGTCGCGCTGGTGGCGGGGCTGGTATGGCTGATCGTGCGTGCCGGCAGCAGCACGCCGGCGCGGGTGCCGGCAGCCCTGCCGCCGCCAGCGCCAGTGGCCACCGCGTGAGTGAGTGGCCTGCCGTAACTCATCACGGCGACGTTGGTCGCGCGGTCGTTCATCGCGGCGGCTGTCACTGCGGACGGGTGCGCTTTCAGGTTGACGCACCCGCTCGCATCGAGGCACTCGACTGCAACTGCTCGATCTGCGCCAAAGCCGGCTTCCTGCACCTGATCGTGCCCGCCACGGCTTTTCGCCTGCTGTCGGGCCAGGATGATCTGAGCGAGTACCGCTGGGGCACCGGTGCGGCGCGCCATCTGTTCTGTCGCCACTGCGGAGTGAAAAGTTTCTACGTGCCGCGCTCAAATCCGGACGGCTTCGACGTCAATGTCCGCTGTCTTGATCAGGAGACCATCGCCGAACTGGTCGTGACGCCGTTCGAGGGCCGCGGCGACTGGGACGCCCAGGCCGCTGCGATTCGCCACTTGTCGAATTAACCTCAGTCGATCCAGCCGGCGACCATCACCCGTTTGTGGTGCACCAGCTGTTCGTAGCCGTCGGCAGGCACCGGCAGTACCTCGACCCGCGAGAACCCGATTCGCTGCATGATCCAGATCAGCGCCTCGATGCTGGGCACCAGACAAATGCCGGTGGTCGAGGCCTCCGGCCCGTGCGTTTCGCCGGTTTCGTCGATGATTCCAAAGCTGCCCTTGAGCGGGCGCACAAAGCGGTAGCTGCCGTAGTCGACCCAGCCGGTCATGCCGGGGACGATCTGGGTCTCGACCAGGCACAGGCGCCGGGTCAGGCTGCGCGCAACGCGCAGCGCGCCAACCGGATTTTCGAGGTGGTAGATCAGCCCCAGGCACAGCACCAGATCGTGCGCGCCGAGATCCAGCAGCGCCGGATCGTGGACATCGCTGTGCCGCAGCGACCAGCGATCCAAGGCCAGACAATCGCGGATCAGCGTGGCGTCCTTGATGTGCTCGGCGCGCGCGTCGATGCCGGTCACCCGGCCTATTCCGCGCTGTGCCAGGTGGGCCGAAAACCAGCCCTGATGGCAGGCCAGATCGATCGCGCTCAGCGCCGACAGGTCGGTACCGAAGGTCGCTTCGACCACCGCATCCAGCATCTGCGTGCGGGTCCGGTGAATCAGGTCCAGCGCACCGCCATCATAGGTGGGCGTGGCCTGTCCGGACGCCAGCCGGAACGGATAGAACCAGGTTTTGGCGAGCGCGCGCGCTTCCAGCGCAGCGGAGTCTTGTTCGTTCATGTCGGGGTCCGGCCGGGGGAGGGAAGTTTAGCCTCTGAGGCGATTTGCCGCCGCCTGGCGCGCTGCGCGCCAGGCGCAGCAGATCACCCCCCCAAAAAAGCGGGCTACGGACGGCACTGTTTTTTGGGATCATCCCGGCATGCTGCAAAACTGGATCAGCCAACGCTTTGCCCGTCTGCGCCAGCGCGTTGCGCTGCTGCGCGGGCTTGCGGCGGCGCCAGCGAGCGACCCCGCAGAGCCCGGCAGCGGCGCTTCGCGCACGCCCATCGTTCGCCGTGGATGGCTGCAAACCTCGCTGCAGTTCACCACTACCGAGGCGCAAAGTCGGATGTGGACGTTCCGCCCACAGGCGCTGCTGATCGGCTACACCCGCACCATGATGGGTTTCGTGCGGCTGGTGCCGCAGCCGGAGCGGATCGCCATGATCGGCCTGGGCGGCGGTTCGCTGGCCAAGTACTGTCATCGGCACCTGCCGAGCACCTTGATCGATGTGGTGGAGATCAACCCGCAGGTGATTGCGCTGCGCGCGACCTTCCGGATTCCGCCCGACGACCAGCGCTTCCGCATTCACCTGGATGACGGCGCGCAGTTCGTGCGCCGGCACCGCGGCCGCTACGACGCGCTGCTGGTGGATGGCTA
>JBBRBN010000021.1:0-50875 GCA_038205755.1 Lysobacterales bacterium
CAGGTCGGCGGCGCTGGATGTGGTCACTTGCACCGCCCTGATCAACGCGAGGCGTTGATCAGGACGTGAGCATGCCGATGCCCGACGTCGCGCTGCGCCAGTCTCCTGGGCAGCGTGGCGCCGGGTCGATTCAGGCGGACGCCCGATCAGTGTGAGTCGTGCAATCAGATCAAGCGCACGCTTCCGCCGCTGATCTGCACGCGCGATCCCTCGCGAATGCCGCTCAGGTTGCCCTGTTCGACGACCACCAGGCGACCATCGTCCATGCGGACCTGAACATGGAAAACCTCGCGGTCACGGGTGTTGCTTTCGATCCGGCTGCCGGCAACGCCACCGGCGACGGCCCCGGCTACGGTGGCGACCTTCCTGCCGTCACCCGAACCGACCTGGTTGCCCAGCACGCCGCCGATGATGGCGCCGGCAATGGCGCCAGCGCCGGAGTTGCTGGCGCTACCGCGGCTGGCGAGATCAATTCTTTCCACTACGCCACAGGTGTTGCAGCGGGAGCTGTAGTTGGATGCGTACTGATTGGGCGAGCCGTAGCCGCGCTGGTAGTTGCTGCCCGTGGTACAGCCACTGAGGCCAATCGCCATGACGGCGGCGGTGAGCAATGCAGTCTTCATGGAAGTACTCCTGTTGGGTAAAACACACCCAAGCGTCCAGCAAGCCCTGTGCCAACCCGAACGCCGCACGCAACATGCTGTATGTATTGACGACTGGTGCCTTGCGTGATGGGAGTGTCACGGTCTCCGGTCGCCTCACAGTGGGCGAGTTGCATGATCCGGAGGAGCGATTCCTGCAGGTTGCCCGAGGGCAGGCGCGCCTCTGTGCCGGCGTCGCTTCAGCGGGCTGCCGACGGGCGCAGCGCCAAGTTCAGCCGGTCGCGCAGCGCGCGACTGTGGGCCGACAGCGGCTGGCGGTTCGGATTGCTGGTTTCCGCCCGCTCCAGGCTGGCCCGTGCCGCCCGCTGCTGGCCGCGACGTAGCTGCAGGTCAGCAAGCTCCAGCGCGGCGGCGCTGATCGCCCGATCGCCCTCGGGATACTCGCTGGCACCAATCGCCAGTGCCTCCAGCAGCTTGGTCTGCGCTGCAGCCTGCTGGCCCTGCAGGACCAGCAGCCGCCCTTGATCAGTGAGCACTTCCATACGCAGCCGGCGTCCGCGTCGTGACTCCAGTTCGAGATGTTGCTCGACATGCGCGAGCAGCGTCTCGACCATCGCGACGTCCCTGGAGCCGGCCGCCTCATGATCGAGCATGATGGCGGCGATATAATGGGTGGCTCGCAGGGTCTGGCCATGTGTTTCGCCGTAGACCGCTGAAAGAATGGCACTCGCCTGTTCCGCCTGGCTCAGGGCGGTTTCCAGATTGCCCATCGCGCGATGGGTGCGAGACAAAGCGATCAGAGTGAGGGCGTAGTCTGAAGTGTCGACTCCAGATGCCAACAAGGCATCCAGCGAACGCTGCGACGCCTGTGTCGACTCCTCGAGGCGGCCCTGCTCGAACAGCGCGTTGGCGAGATTGGCCAACGCGACCGAGGTCTCGGCATGCTGTTCACCGTACTCCCGCGCAAGTACTTCGGCCACCAGCCTGAAGCCCCGTTCGGCAGCCACGTAGCGGCCGCGCGCCAGGTCGATCGACGCCAGCGAGTTCGCAACCTCGGCGCTGATCATCGACTGATCACCGTAGCGGCGGATCGCGTCCTGCAGTACCTGCGTCAGCAGCGCGTGCGACGCCGTCTGATCACCCACTTCTTCCAGCACATCGCCCAGCAGCCGTCGGGCCTGCAGGGTGTCGGCGTGGTCGTTGCCGAGGCTTCCTCCGAGCAGCGTGATCGCATCCTCCAGATGACCACGCGCGTCGACCAGGTGGCCCAGCGTGCGCTCGGTCATGCCCAGCTGGTAGAGCGCCCGGCCCAGCGTGGTGGTCGGCTGCGCCGGGAGCGCCTGCAGCAGCCCCACGGCTTCCTGCAGACGCCTTGCTGCGACCTCCGGCTGATCGGAGTAGTCCAGCGCAAACGCCGAGCCGATCAGCGCGCTGGCCAGACCGGTGACCTGATCCGCGCCAAGCTGACGCCAGATCGCAATCGCCGCATCATGCTGGCGGTTGGCCTCGTCAAAACGGTTCAGCATCGCCAGCAGGCCACCCAGCCCGCTATGGCCATCAGCGCGCTCTGTGCTCAGCGCCGGTGCGGCGGCCAGCACGGTCTGCCAGTGCAGCTGCGCCTCGTCGTGCCTGCCGGTTCGGCCCAGCGCCACAGCCAGCTGGGCGTGGGCCGACAGCCGGTCTGGGTGGTTCAGCGCCTGCCCGGTCATCCCGGCAACCGCGCGACGCAGGACCGGCTCGGCACGGTCAAAATCGCCGACATCATTCATCAAGCGGCCAATCAGGCCAGCCAGATGGTGGCGCAGTTCATCCTGCTGCGACAACCCCTGCTCGGCCCGCGCGGCGCCGCTGGCGAGGATCTCGCGCACGCTGGCGTTGACGCTGCCGCCCCGGTCGGGGCCGGCCTCTTCGAACAGATCGATCAGGAAGTCCTGGGTGGCCTCGGCGCGCGCCGCCGCGGCCGTCACGTGCTCGCGCTGCGCGTTGACGAACAGCAATCCACTGACCAGCAGCACGATTGAGACTGAGCCGAGCGCGGCGGCCAGCGCATTGCGGCGCAGCCATTTGCCGCTGCGATAGCGCCAGCTCGGCGGCCGTGCCTGGATCGGACGGCCGTCAAGGTAGCGCTGCAGATCGGCGGAGAATGCCTCGGCCGACGGATAGCGCTGTTCGGCGTCCTTGCGCAGTGCCTTCAGCACGATCAGTTCCAGATCGCCCGACAGCTCGCGGCGCAGGCGCTGCAGGTCGATGCCGAGTTCGAATGCCTCGCGCGCCGGGTCCAGCTGCTGCGGTTCGGACCCCGGGCTCAGCGACAGACCCGGTCGGCATGGCTCCACGGTAAGGATGGCCTCCTCAACGGTGTGCGTGCGACCGCTGCGCGACTGGTAGGGGGTGCGCCCGGTCAACATTTCGAACAGGGTCACACCCAGCGCATAGACGTCGGTGGCGACGGTGACCGGCTCACCGCGAACCTGCTCGGGCGCAGCGTAGCGCGGGGTCATGGCGCGCTCACCGATCTGGGTGACAACGGCGTGGCTTGGATGGAGCAACAGTTTGGCAATGCCAAAGTCGAGCAGCTTGACCACCCGCTCACCGCTGACCATCACATTCGAAGGCTTGAGGTCGCGATGCACAATCAGCCGCTGGTGAGCGTGCGCGGCGGCCTTGAGTACCTGCAGAAACAGCCGGACACGGTCGCGGACGTCGAGATGTTCCTGATCGCAGTAGTGCGTGATCGCACGGCCGTCGACAAACTCCATCGCGAAGAACGGCCGTCCATCGGCACTCATGCCACCGTCAAACAGCGCGGCAATGTTGGGATGCTGCAGGCTGGCCAGAATCTGCCGCTCCTGCACAAAACGTGCGCGCAGTTCGGCGTCCGCCAGGCCAACGTGCAGGAGTTTGAGCGCGACCTGCTTGGTGAACTGCCCGTCCTGACGCTCAGCCAGCCAGACGGCGCCCATGCCACCGCTGCCGAGCAGCCGCAGCAGCCGATAGGCGCCGATGGCGATGCCGGGCTGATCGGGTGCCGTAGCGACCGCCGGCATCGGCGTCGGCCGCGGGGAATTGTCAGACGGCATCACCGCTGTGCGGTTTGCTGCGTCGTCAGAGCTTTCGGAAGTCCGCGGGTCGGAAGTCACCCTGATCCCCGCCGGCATGTTTCATGACTCTCACATGCCCTCGCTTGCCTCTTGACCGCGCACGGAATTTTCCTCAGTCGGTCGTAGGTCCCGATACGACGCTCCTTCGGAAAATCCCGTGTGCAAACACTATCCTGCGCGATCATCGCGCGAATTCACGAAACATGCGGGCGTGGTCCAGCGGCACAGCGTTGCGGCAACAGGCGCTGAGTGTGTCCCAGATCGGCCCCCGCCGCCAATCCGACGGCTGTCGATTGGCGGCCGCGCCGACCCACGACGGGATCGGGCCATCGCGCCTTTCATCCACGCCGACGGGCCAGGATGCCCGTCGACGGCTCGGCTCACTCAGGCCAGGCAGTTACTGCGCTCAGTTGGGAAGACTGCACTGGCTTGGGCCGACGTAGGGCGGTAGCGCCACCTCAGCGCTTTCGAAGCTGCTGGCGAAGATCGAGGTGGCGTCGCCGGTGACCCGGATCGCGTCGACGTAAAAGCCCGCCTCCTCGGCGGAGGAATCGGACGAAAACAGCCAGCGGATCTGCACGGTTTGCCCGACAAACGCGGCCAGATTGCTGCTGTAATCGCGGAATTGGCCGCCGCTGCTGCCGCTGAAAGCGGTCTGCGATGCCGGGAACCCGCAGGCGTTGGCCGGTGGGTTGCCGGTGTCGGCGAAGCTGCCCGGGAAGCCGGCATCGGGCGGCAGGCTGGCCCAGGTCTGGCCGCCATCGCTGGAGATCTGCGCCACCACGCCGTCCCAGTTGACCTCGATATCGAATCGCGCCTTGTAATCCAGACGCGCATCGGTATTCAGCTGCAGCGGCGGCAGGGTCAGGCTGGCACAGACGTTGGCGGCGTAGTTCTGGCCGTCTGGGGCATTGTGGTAGCTGAAGCTGCCGGCGCTGGCCTGGGTAGAGAACTGCCACGGCTGCTGCAGCTGGGCGTAGCTGCGGGTGTCCACGTCATCGAGGAAGTCGACGCCCGACGGCCCGGCGGCCGAGGCGGGTGTGGCGTTCAATACGCGTGGATCGGTGCGCCGATTGCCCGCGGCATCGGCAGCGCTCACCCGGTAAAAGTAGGGCTGGTTGGGCAAGACGCTGCCATCGCTGAAGGTCGGCGTCGTCAGCGCCTCGGACAGGACGACCGCACCGTTGAAATCCGGTCGGGTAGCGCGCTCGATCCGATAGCTCATGTCGGTAGCCAGCGGGCAGCGGCTGGCTCCGGCATCCCAGGTGAGGCTGACGCCGCAGATCTTGTTACTGGCGTCGACGCTGGCGGAGGCCATCGAGAAGCTGGGCGTCAGGGTGCAGGCGGCCGCTGAGATCACATCCACGCAGGTCGATGCCAGCCCCTCGACGTCTCCACCGACGGCGCGCAGCTGATACGCGTAGCCGTAGCCACCGATGGTGCTCGTATCCACCAGCGGTGAGGCAGGCCCGTGCGCCACCATGTGGAACTGGGCCGGATTGGCGCTGCTGCAGCTGCCGCTGGCCCGATACAGCTGGTAGGTTTGGGCAGTCGGGACCGCGGCAAAGGTCACGGCGACGCCGTCAAGATCGTTGTTTCCAACGGCCAATTGACCGGTGGCCGCGAGGGGCTGGGTCTCCGGCAGACCAAATGCGCCGCTGGCGACGAGTCCGTAGCCCTGCCGGGTGCTCCCATCCAGCGCGCTGCCCGGCACGTTGAAGCCGCGCACCCGCACGGTGTAGCTGCCGGCAGCGGGTGCGGTGAAGCGCACCTGTTCAACGGTGTTGCGGCGATCCGCCTGGCCACCGGCGGTCGAAACGCCGGCAGTGAACACATTGCCGAAGTACAGGGTGGAATCCGGACCGACAACCTCCAGATCCAGGTCGTTGATCAGGGTCACTGCCGCCGCCGGTGCCGCCGCCGGGTCAAACCAGGTCAGGGTGAAGCGCAGCTCCTGGCCGGCGGCGACATTGGCGAGCGAATACGCGTGGCTGTCGCCGGTGGCAAGGCCGGTATCGTCAGTGCGCTCGAACACCCGCAGACGGCGCGCCTCGGGCGTGCCGCCCGGCAGCAGGCCGCTGAAGTACAGGCTGTGCTCCAGCCACAGCCGACCCCAGCCATAGGTGTTGTTGGGCCACGCGCCCGACAGCTCGATGGCCCGCGTGCTGTTCAGCAGGACGGCTTTCAGGACCTGCGCGCTCGGCTGGTGCGCGTCTTCCGGCGTGCGGATGCCGCTGGGATAGAAGCCGTCGGTGAAGTATTGGCGCGCAAGCGCCGCCGAGCCGGTAATGGTGGGGGACGCCATCGAGGTGCCCGACTTGCTCGAGGTCAGCCCGGCTTCGACGGTGTTGCCATTGTTGGTGTCACCGGCGGCTGAAACCGTGCTCGATCCTGGCGCCACGATGTCGGGCTTGATGCGGCCGTCGCGCGTTGGCCCGCGACTGCTGAAGCTGGCAATGGTCAGCGCATTGCCATTGCCCAGTGCGCCTACCGACAGCGCGTTCTTGGCGTTGGCCGGGGAGCCGATGGTGGTTGCCCCTCCCGCGCCACTGTTGCCAGCGGCGACCACCACCAGGATGTTGCGCAATTCACGGCTGCTGGCATCTGCCGCGATGTCGGAGCCACCGTAGGCGCCGGCCGAGTTCGAGCCCCAGCTGTTGTTGTGGACCCGTGCGCCGCCGGCCGAGGCCTGCGCCAGCGTGCCGCTGAAGTCGGCGATGGACAGGCAGCCGGAGGTGTCATTGCCGATGTCCTGGAACAGGATCTGGGCGTTCGGAGCCATGCCGTCGCCGGGGTCGCGCGCCGGCAGCTGCGGCGTCGCGATGCTGCCGCGGTCGCCCGCCACCGTGCCGTTCACGTGCGTTCCGTGAAAGCCGGTGAACGCACTGGTCGGCGTGCAGCGCAGGTTGTTGTCATAGGCGGTGGCGCCAGGCTGCACCCAGTAGCCGAAGACCTTGGCCTGCGGGTGGGTGGCGCCGGTCAGCGGCGGCACCGGGCTGTCGGCCGGGGTGATGAAGCGCAGCGGGCCGGCACCGAAATCGATGTCGACAAACCAGTCTTCGTTGCGATCAAGGCCAGAGTCAGCCACCGCGATGATCTGCCCGGCGCCGGTCAGGCCGCGGTCGAATATCGGCACGCCGCCAGACGTAAGGGCGTTGTTCTGCATCGGCCCGAGCGCGCTCTGGTTGCGCAGTTCGGGACGCTGATAGGGGGCTATCCAGGCGATGGCCTCAATGCCAAGCAGCGCTTCGATGGCGCCCTGATCGGCGTCGGCGGCAGTCAGGCGCACCCACGGCTGCGTGCCGCGGTCCAGATAGTCGACCGCCGCCAACGACGGCGCCAGCTTGGCGACGGCAGCCAGCACGTCGAGGGCGTTTTCACCTGGATACAGGCTGAGCTGAAGCACGTGCTCCACATCGTTGCGTTGTAGCGTGCTGGCGCGCGATTGCGGCCACAGCTCGGGATCCATCCGCAGCAGGTTTGGCACGGGACCGGCGTGGCGGACCTCGGGCAACGCACGCAGCAGGTCGAGTCCCACACCATTGAGCCGCACCCGCCAGGCGTGATGCGGCAGGTACTCAAGCACGTCGATTCCCTGCTGGCGCAGCCAGGTCAGCGGCTGCTTGGCGTCCGGATGGAACTGCAGCAGGGCGTAACGACCGCCGGTTGTTTCGGGCAGGCCGAGTCGCCCGGCGTCGAGCTGCTCGGCGAGCGGATCAAAAATGCCCGCGCGGGTAAGCAGCAGGCCGGGATCCTGGGCAGCGGCAAGTTCATCCATGCCCGGTTGGGTCGGTGCCACCGCAAACGGAAGCGTCTGCGCGACTGCTGCGCCGGTTGCCAGCAGAGCGGATACAACGACGCTCAGGGCGTTCAAGCGCAGCGAGCGGAGATCCTGATTCGACACGGGGGTTCCTTGTTGATTGGGGTGCCTTACGCGGCACATGAAGAAATCAGCAGCAGGGTCAGGGCTGATCGTGGCGCCAGCGCCGTTCCGATCAACAGGTAGGCCAAACCATCAGCACGGCGCCAACGCGGCAGCCGGTTTGAGCGTCGAGGGCGACGCGCAGCATTCGAAACACACCCAGCAACGGCCTGACTGGGCAGAGGCAAATTGATCGGTCTGGCGTCGTCCACGTGGATCCCGCGATCACCGGCGCTGTCGAATCGCGACGCGCGCCGGCTGGCGGATTGCGCGGGAACGTTACGCCCTTGCGCGCTCGTCCGCTACTGCCGCTCGCGAGCGGCGCCTGGTTTCGCGTGGTTGATCTGCAGATCCGGGTGGCGAATCTGGCCATCACCCTCGATCACCCATTTGCGGGTGGTCAGCGATGCCAGCCCCATCGGTCCGTAGGCGTGGAGTTTCGTGGTCGAGATGCCGATCTCGGCGCCCAATCCCAACTCGCCACCGTCATTGAAACGACTCGACGCGTTGACCGCCACCGCGGAGGCGTCCACTTCATTGACAAAGCGCGCGCACGCGCCGGCGTCACGGCTGCAGATGACTTCAGTGTGGTTGGAGCCGTAGCGGCGAATATGCGCCAGTGCAACATCGATATCGTCGACGATGCGGATCGCGAGGATCGGCGCCAGAAACTCCTGGCCCCAGTCGTCTGCCGTTGCCTCGAGAAGGCCAGGCAGCAGCTCGCGGGACTCGGAGCAGGCGCGCACTTCCACGCCGCGCTGCAGCAGCGCATGCGCTGCCGCAGGGAGGAATGCTGCCGCCACCGAGCGGTGAATCAGCAGGCATTCCAGCGCATTGCAGACGCCGGGCCGGGAGGCTTTGCCATCCAGCAGCAGGCGCAGCGCCATGTCGAGGTCGGCGCTGGCGTCGACGTACAGATGGCAGACACCTTTGTAGTGACGGATTACCGGGATCCGACTGGTGGCGACAACATGACGAATCAACGCTTCGCCACCGCGCGGAATCACCAGGTCAACCAGATCGTCACGAGTCAGCAGCTCGGCCATCTGGCTGCGGTCCGGATCGTCGAGCAGCAGCAGGCAGTTCGGATCGATACCTTCATCGGCAAGCGCATCGCGCAGGATGCCGGCGAGCGCGAGATTGCTGTGGCGCGCCTCGCGGCCGCCGCGCAGCACGCAGGCGTTGCCCGCCTTGAAGCACAGCGCAGCTGCCTCCGCCGTCACGTTCGGTCGCGACTCGTAGATCATGGCGACAACACCGAGCGGCGCCGGCTTCTGGCGCAAGCGCAGGCCGTTGCGTGCAACCTCCGGCGCGCTGCTGTCGTCCAGCGGGTCGGGCAGGGCGGCCACCGCGTCGAGCGCAGCAGCCAGCGCTGCACGGCGCGGCGCATCAAGCGTGAGTCGGTCCAGCAGGGCGCCGGACAGGCCGGTTGCAATGCCGCCGTCGAGGTCCACCAGGTTGGCTTCATGCAGACGCTGATCGTGCCTGCGAAGCGCGGTGGCCATGGCTTGCACCGCCCGGTTACGGCGGGCGGCAGCCAGCGCCACCAGCTGCGGCAGGGTCGCCTTGGCGGCGCGCAGGCCAGCTACCAATGCCGAGTCGCTCACAGCAGCACCAGATCATCGCGATGCACCACCGATTCGGATGGACACTCGCCCAGGATCTCGACAATCTCGCGACTGTGGCGCCCCTTGATGCGCGCCAGTTCGGCCGCGCGGTACTGAACGATGCCCTTTCCGATGCTGCGGCCCTCGCTGTGTATCTCCACCGCGTCGCCCACCTCGAACTGGCCGTCGCTGTTGACAATTCCGCGCGGCAGCAAGGATGCGCCGGCGCCGGAAATGGCAGTCGCCGCGCCCGCATCGACGTGCAGCACGCCGGCCGTTGGCAGCGCGTGCAGCATCCAGTGCTTGCGCGCCGCCCGGCGTTGCTGCGACGGCAATATGAAGGTGCCTGGGTTGCGTGCCTGCAGCAGGTCGCTAAGTGCGGCATCACCGCGACCATCGAGTATCACCGTTCCGATGCCGGCTTCGGCAGCCCGTCTGGCGGCGATCAGCTTGGTACGCATGCCGCCCGTCCCCAAGGCGCTGCCGGCGTCGCCGGCCAGCGACATCACGGTCTCATCGATGGCCTCGATCCGCCGCAGCCGATGGGCATCCGGGTGCAGCCGCGGGTCGCGGTCGTAGACGCCGTCGACATCGGTACACAGGAACAGAAGGTCGGCCTCGACCAGCACGGCCACATGTGCTGCGAGCGTGTCGTTGTCACCAAGTTTCAGCTCTTCGACCGCCACCGAATCGTTCTCGTTGATGATCGGCAGGACATTGGCGGTTCGCAGGCCGCGCAGAGTGTTGCGGGCGTTTAGAAAGCGTCGACGATCCGACACGTCGTCCAGCGTCAGCAGCAGCTGAGCGACCGGAAAATCGAAGAACCGCGCCCAGAAGCGCATCAGCTCGGCCTGCCCGATCGCTGCCAGCGCCTGGCGTCCGCCGATGCCCTCCGGTGCAGGCTGTCCGCGGGCCCGGAGCGCGGCGCGGCCGGCGGCTACCGCGCCGCTGGAAACCACGATCACCTCGCGCTTGCTGCTTCGCGCGCGTTCGATGAAGCGGGCGATATCGAGGAGATGGCGGGTCGACAGCGCATCGCCACCCGGCGCGATCAGGCTGCTGCCGATTTTCAGCACGGCCCGCCGCCAGACTGGGATCTCGGTAGTCACAGACGTTTGCAATCCGGGAAGAGTTTGTACTTTGCAGCGGCGCTGCGGGGTAGCGCAATGGCCAGCTGAGCGCAGGAGTGTCTCAGATAGCACCGGTCAAGGGCAGCTTGGCTGGGAAGCGAATGCCGGGTGGTCGCCGTTGGGTTGGTCGGCTTTGCTGAGTGGCGCGAATGTCCTGCGCGTTCACCGCAACGTACCAAGCTGCCGACAGGTGTCGCATGCCTGCCCATGCAGGCATCTCAAAAAAGCTGCTCAGCGACGCAGCAACTGCAGCACTTCCTCAAGCTCCTGGCGGACCTGACGAATAATTTGCAGGCTCAGCGTGGCCTCGACCTTGCCGTGCTCGCCTTCGAGCCGCTGGCGGGCGCCGGTGATTGTAAAGCCCTGCTCGTAGAGCAACGAGCGAATCTGCCGGATGGTCAGCACATCGTGCCGCTGGTAGTAGCGCCGGTTGCCGCGCCGCTTGACCGGCTTGAGGCTCGGAAATTCGGTTTCCCAGTAGCGCAGCACGTGCGGTTTGACCTCGCACAGCTCACTGACCTCACCAATGGTGAAGTAGCGCTTGGCCGGGATCGCCGGAAGCTCGGAATTACTTCCCGGGTCCAGCATAGGCCTCCACGCGCTCCTTCAGTTTCTGACCGGGGCGAAAGGTCACCACCGTGCGGGCAGAAATCGGGATTTCCTTGCCGGTTTTCGGGTTGCGGCCGGGGCGCTGGTTCTTGCGACGCAGGTCGAAGTTGCCAAAGCCGGACAGTTTGACCTGTTGGCCCCGCTCAAGCGCGCCGCGCAGCGTGTCAAAGAACGCATCGACGAACTCCTTCGCCTCGCGCTTGTTGAGGCCCACGTCCTCAAATAGCTTTTCGGCCATTTCGGCCTTGGTCATTGCCATCGATCCCCCTGCGTCGGCCGCTGTGGCGGCACTTACCCACGTAGTCTGGCGTTACAGCTGCGGGACAGGGCGTCGAGCGCTGCGGTCACCGCCTGGTCGGCGTCGTCGTCAGTAAGCGTGCGCGATACGTCCTGCAAAATCAAGCCTATAGCGAGGCTCTTGAAACCAGATTCCAAGCCGGGACCCGCGTACTGATCGAACACCGTCAGCTGCTGCAGGCGGCCCCCGAGCGTCAGCCGCAGACAGCGCTCGATCTGCGACCAGGCAATCGCCTCTGCCACCACCACCGCCAGGTCGCGGCGCACGGACGGGAAGCGCGAGCGTTCGGCCGCCTGCGGAATTGATCGCTGCGTCAGTGGCGCCAAATCAACTTCGAAGGCGACCACGTCATGCGCAAGGTCGAGCACGTTGAGCAGGCGCGGATGCAGGTGGCCAATCCAGCCGATGGCGTTGCCATTGATCAGCACCTGAGCCGATCGGCCGGGGTGCAGCCAGGGCAGGGCGGAGGCGGCGGCAAACTGCAGATCGTCGGTTCCAGCCAGCGCCCGCAGCGACTGCAGGTCGCCTTTCAGGTCGAAGAAATCAACTTCCCGCCGCTCTGCGGACCACTGCTCGGAGCGCGCCGTGCCGATGGCGATTGCGGCCACCCGCGGCGTTTCCCTGGGCGCATCCGTGTCGCTGGCAAACACCCGCCCAAGCTCGAACAGCCGAACACGGGTCTGCTGCCGCGCAAGGTTGCGCCGTGCGGCTTCGATCAGGCCGGGCGCCAGCGCCGTGCGCATGGCGCCCAGCTCACTGGAGAGCGGATTCGCCAGTAAAACCGCGCCATCATTCAGTGACCAGGCGGCAAGCGTACGGCTGTCCAGAAACGCGAAGTTGATCGCCTCGAAGTAGCCGCGTGCGGCGAGCTGCTGGCGCGCTTGGGTCGCGCTGATGACGTTCTCAGGATGGAGCGGCAGCCGGATTTCGCCGGTCGGGGCGCTGAGAGGAATCCGATCGTAGCCGTGGATACGGGCAATTTCCTCGATCAGGTCTTCCTCGATCGCGATGTCAAAGCGGCGGCTCGGCGGCGTCACCTGCCATCCATCTGCGGTTGCCTCGACCGCCATGTCCAGCGCGCTCAGGATGCGGACGACCTCGGTATCGGTGATCTGGACTCCCAGCACGCGGGTTAGTCGCGCGCGACGCAGGCTGACGGATCCGGGTGCGACGGCGGCAGGCGTTGCCTGCACCTCAACCGTCGGTCCTGGCGTTCCGCCCGCCAAATCGATGATCAGGCGGGTGGCTCGCTCCACTGCCTGTGTGGGCAGCAGCGGATCGACGCCGCGCTCGAATCGGTGCGATGCATCGGTGTGCATGCCGAGCTTGCGCGACCGGCCGATGATGGCGCTTGGGGCGAAATGCGCCGCCTCCAGAAATACCCGCCGGCTGCCGGTCGTGACCCGCGTATCCATGCCACCCATTACGCCGGCCAGCGCGATCGGACGGTCGGCGTCGGTGATCAGCAGGAATCCCTCGTCGAGCGTCACGCTGCGGCCGTCAAGCAGGGTCAGTGCCTCGCCGCTGCGGGCATGCCTTACGGATATCGGGCCAGACAGAAGGTCAGCGTCGAAGGCATGCATCGGCTGCCCCATCTCGAGCATGACGTACTGGGTGATGTCGACCAGCAGGCTGATCGGACGAATGCCGCTGCGTCGCAGCCGCTCGCTCATCCAGACCGGCGTGGGCGCGCTGGCGTCCACGCCCTCGATGACCCGCCCGACATAGCGCGGGCAGTCGCCGCCGGCTTCGAGTCGGATGTCCATCCGCGCGGCGGAGCCGGATTCCATCGGGGCGATCGGAAACGGCCGGACCGTGCTCCCGAGCGCCGCCGCCACGTCAAAGGCGATGCCGCGTATGGAGAAACAGTCAGCCCGGTTGGGAGTCAGCTTGAGCTCGAACCGCGCGTCCGGCAGCGCTAGGCAATCGGCCAGCAAAGTGCCGGGCAGCGCGTTGGACGGCAGCTCCAGCAGGCCGCTGGCGTCGGCATCCAGACCAAGCTCCTTGGCCGAGCACAGCATTCCATGTGAATCCACGCCGCGAAGGTTGGCCGAGGTGATCGCCATGCCCCCCGGCAAGCGCGCGCCCACCCGCGCCAGCGGCGCCTTGAGGCCAACCCGCGCATTGGGGGCGCCACAAACGATCTGCAGCGGCTGGGCGGCGCCAATGGCGACCTGGCAGACCTGCAGCCGATCGGCTTCCGGGTGCCGCTGCGCCGCGACGATCTCGCCGACCACCACGCCGTCAAGCCCGTCGCCGATAACGTCCAGCGCTTCGACCTCCAGGCCGATCGCGGTAAGGGTAGCGGCAAGTGCAGCGCGATCAGCGGCAACATCGACGTGCTCGCGCAGCCAGGATTCGGGGAATTTCATCTTCTAGGGCTCGGTGGCGGGGCTCGGTGTCGGGGCTTGGGGCTTGGGGCTCAGTATCAGGGCTCAGGGCTCAGGGCTCAGGGGGCAGGGCTCAGATGCAGGTGCAGGTGCAAAGAAAAGCAACCAGTGATGGCCGGGACGCGGCAGCAGAGCGATGCTCCTGAGCCCTGACCTCTGAGCCCTGACCTCTGCACCCTGAGCCCCAACCTCTGAGCCCTGACCCCTGACCCCTGCTCACAGCGAGTCACGCAAACTGCTTCAAAAAACGCAGATCGTTGTCGAAGAAGCTGCGCAGGTCGTTGACGCCATAGCGCAGCATCGCGAAGCGCTCGACGCCCAGGCCAAACGCAAAACCGGTGTAGCGCTCCGAATCGATACCGCAATGGCGCAGCACGTTGGGATGCACCATGCCGCAGCCCAGCACCTCCAGCCAGCCGGGCGGCTTGCCGTCGCCGCGGTCCCACTGGATGTCGACCTCGGCAGACGGCTCGGTGAACGGAAAGTAGCTGGGCCGAAAGCGCATGGCGAAGTCGCGCTCGAAGAAGGCATCCACAAACTGCTTCAGTGTGCCTTTGAGATCGGCAAAGCTGGACGTTTCGTCCACCAGTAGCCCTTCGACCTGGTGGAACATGGGCGTGTGGGTCTGATCGGAGTCGCTGCGGTAGACCTTGCCGGGCGCGATGATCCTGATCGGCGGCTGCTGGCCGTTCATGGCGCGAATCTGTACTGGCGAGGTATGCGTGCGCAGCAGCCGGCCGTCGCCAAAGTAGAAGGTGTCGTGCATGGCGCGCGCCGGATGGTGCGGCGGAAAGTTGAGCGCCTCGAAGTTGTGCCAGTCGTCCTCGATTTCCGGACCATCGGCAACGGCGTAGCCGAGACTGGCAAAGATCGAGCAGATCCGCTCCAGCGCGCGGCTGACCGGATGGACTGCGCCACGCTCCGCGTCGCGGCCGGGCAGGGAGACGTCGATCCGCTCGGTGGCGATGCGCAGGTCGAAAGCGCGACCCTCCAGCGTCGACTTGCGCAACGCCAGCGACTCGCCAAGCGTGTCGCGCAGCCGGTTGATCTGTTCGCCCTGCGCCTTGCGCTGGTCGACCGGCAGGCTGCCCAACTGCTTCAGCAAGGCGGTGACCTCGCCCTGCTTGCCAACCAGACGCACGCGCAGTGCATCCAGCGCATCAAGGGAATCTGCGCCGGCGACATCGGCCAAGGCGCGGGATGAGAGGGTGTCCAGGTCGGTCATGGGTCGATCCGGTAGCGGCTCCGAAGAGGTGCCATCGCGACCGTCGACCGCCAATGGCAACCCCAGAAACGACTGTGGGGAAGAGCTCGGCCCTTCCCCACATCAACATCGATCCCGAACTGCACGGCGGCAGATCCGGGCTGTTCTGCCTCAGGCGGCGAGCGCGCCCTTGGCCTTTTCGGCGATGGCAGCGAAAGCGTTGATGTCGTGCACCGCGATATCCGCCAGCGCCTTGCGATCAAGCTCGATACCCGCCTTCTTGAGGCCATTCATGAAGCGGCTGTAGGACAGGCCGTACATGCGCGCCGCCGCGTTGATGCGGACGATCCACAGCGCACGGAACTGCCGCTTGCGCTGCTTGCGTCCGATATAGGCGTACTGCAGGGCCTTGGTAACGGCCTGCTTGGCAACCCGGTAGACCTTGCTGCGGGCGTTGTAGTAACCCTTCGCCGACTTCAGCAGCTTCTTGTGCCGCGCGCGGGCGGTAACACCACGTTTGACTCGTGCCATGACTAGCCCCTCACAGGTAAGGCAGCATGCGCTGAACGCGACCGGCGTCCTCCGCACGTACGTGGTTGGTGGCACGCAGACCGCGCTTACGCTTGGTGCTCTTCTTGGTCAGGATGTGGCTCTTGAAGGCGTGGCCGCACTTGAACCTGCCGGAAGCGGTCTTCCGGAAGCGCTTGGCCGCCGCCCGATTTGTCTTCATCTTGGGCATGTGAATTTCCTTTGTTGTTTATGTCACCGGACCGAGCGGTGGTTGTGGCCACACTTGGAATGAAGCTCGATCCCGCTTGTCGCCCCGCTCGCGCAGGTGCGTTGTCCTCCGTCCGTGGAGGCGAAGCCGACCCGCAAAAAGAACGAGCCACCTCGAAACCCATCGCGCTCGAAAGCGCGAAGGTCGAAAAGTATAGCTGAAACGACGCCGCTGTTGCCCCGTTGAGGAGGCTATTTCTTCTTTGGCGCCATCATCATCACCATCTGCCGGCCTTCCAGCCGCGGGCGGGATTCGATGACGATGTCCTCAAGCAGATCGGTTTCGATCCGCTTGATCATGGCCACGCCGAGTTCGGTGTGGGCCATTTCGCGACCCTTGAAGCGGATCGTGAGCTTGATCTTGTCGCCTTCCTCCAGAAAACGCCGCATGTTGCGCAGCTTGATCTGGTAGTCGCCATCGTCGGTGGTCGGACGGAACTTGACCTCCTTGATCTCGACCTGCTTTTGCTTCTTTTTGGCAGCGGAAGCCTTCTTCTGCAGCTCAAACCGAAACTTGCCGAAGTCCATGATGCGGCAAACTGGCGGATCAGCGTTGGGCTGGATTTCGACCAGGTCGAGTTCCGAATCGCCAGCCATCTGCAGCGCAGCGTCGCGGGAAAGGATACCGATCATTTCGCCATCGGCCCCGATCACACGCACCTGCGGCACGCGGATTTCCTCGTTTTTCCGGTTCAGTTTTTCGGTGTTGATTCGCCAGTCCTCATGCAGGGAAGTTGCTCTCGGCAAGGCTGCAGCAGGCGTTGGTCACGCCGGCTTCAGACCTGGGCCGCTCTCTGAGCGCAGGCGGGCGACGAACTGATCAAGCGTCATGCTTCCCAGGTCTTCCCCCGACCTTGCGCGCACCGCGACCAGCCCATTTTCCTTCTCGCGGTCACCGACCACCAGAAGATACGGAACGCGCTGCAGCGTGTGCTCGCGAATCTTATACCCGATCTTTTCGTTTCTCAAGTCGGACTCGATCCTGAAACCTTGATTTGAAAGGGCTTTCCGCACCGCACGAACGTAGTCGGCCTGGGCGTCGGTGATATTCATGACGACCGCCTGCACCGGCGCCAGCCACGCGGGCAGCAGACCGGCGTGATGCTCGATCAGAATGCCGATGAAGCGTTCCATCGAGCCGACAATCGCCCGATGCAGCATCACCGGGTGCTGCCGCTGCGAGTGCTCGTCGACATATTCTGCCCCGAGTCGCTCGGGCATCATGAAGTCGACCTGCATGGTCCCGACCTGCCAGCCGCGGCCGATCGAGTCACGCATGTGGTACTCGATCTTCGGGCCGTAAAAGGCGCCCTCGCCGGGCAGTTCTTCCCACTCGACGCCGGCCGTCCGCAGCGCTGCCCGCAGGGCGCTTTCAGCCTTGTCCCAGACCGCGTCGCTGCCGAGCCGCTTGTCTGGACGCAGGGCTATCTTGAGCGCGATGTCGGTGAAGCCAAAGTCGCCGTAGACGCGCATGGCCTGGCGATGGAAGGCGGTGACCTCCGACTCGATCTGGTCAGGGGTACAGAAGATGTGGCCATCGTCCTGGGTGAAGGCACGCACCCGCATGATTCCGTGCAGCGCACCGGAGGGCTCGTTGCGATGACAGCCGCCGAATTCGCCGAACCGGATCGGCAGGTCACGGTAGCTGTGCAGGCCGGCGTTGTAGATCTGCACGTGACCGGGGCAGTTCATCGGCTTGACCGCGTAGCTGCGCTTCTCGGACTCGGTGAAGAACATGTTCTCCTGGTAGTTGTCCCAGTGCCCCGACTTCTTCCACAGCGCGACGTCCAGAATCTGCGGGCAGCGTACCTCCTGATAGCCGGAATGCAGGTAGACCGTGCGCATGTATTGCTCGATCACTTGCCACAGCGCCCAGCCCTTGGGGTGCCAGAAGACCATGCCTGGCGCCTCCTCCTGCTGGTGGAACAGATGCAGCGCGCGGCCGATTTTGCGATGGTCGCGTTTCTCAGCCTCCTCCAGCTGGTGCAAGTGGGCCTTCAGGTCCATGTCGTTGAGCCATGCCGTGCCGTAGATGCGGCTGAGCATCCGATTGTTGGAGTCGCCGCGCCAATAGGCGCCGGCCACTTTCATCAGCTTGAAGGCGCGGAGCTTATCGGTGCCCGGTACGTGCGGGCCACGACACAGGTCGGTGAACTCACCCTGCGAATACAGCGAAAGCGTCTGCTCGGCCGGGATCGACTCGATGATCTCGGCCTTGAAGTGCTCACCCAGGCTTCGGAAAAAGCCGACCGCCTCGTCGCGCGACTTCTCTGATCGCCCGACCGACAGCTTCTCGCCCACGATCTTCAGCATCTCCGCTTCAATTTTTGGCAGATCGTCGGTGGTGAACTGCCGCTCGTAGGCGAAGTCGTAATAAAAGCCGTTGTCGATAACCGGGCCAATGGTCACCTGGGCGCCGGGAAACAGCCGCTGCACGGCCTGAGCGAGCAGATGCGCCGTCGAGTGACGAAGGATTTCCAGCGCATCGGGGTGGCGGTCGGTAACGATTTCGAGCGTGGCGTCACTGTCGATCCGGTGGCTGGTATCAACCAGCTGGCCGTCGACCTTGCCGGCCAGCGCCGCCTTGGCGAGGCCCGCGCCGATGGAGGCCGCGACGTCCGCAACGCTAAGCGGATTTTCGAACGGTCGCTGGCTGCCGTCCGGGAGGGTAATCGTGATCATGGGTGAGAATCCTGCAGGCAATAAAAAGGGCGCCGGGCGCCCAATCAAAAAACCGTCTGCGGGTCGAGCGCTCGATGTTGCTGGTCAGTGCGGTGTCCTGCGAGTGCTCATGTCGCACGCTGCGGCGCCGGTTACCCGTCGCCCTCCTGTCGGTGGAATCGATATGCATCCGGTCCGTCGAATCAAAAAGCGGACCGCTGCGCGGCGCATAGTGTAGCCAAATCCGCGCCGCTTGGCTCAGGTCTCAGACGGGTCTGACGGTTGGATCAGAGACCACCAATCGGCCGGCGTGTTGGCACTCTCCAGTTCGCGCCCTTCCGCGCCCGCAGGCCAGGGCAGGGGAGTTGCGTGGAGCGCCAGCAGCGCCGCGCGCAGCGAACGTTGGCCCGGTTCCGGGTGATCCAGGCACGCTCGCAGGCAGGCGCGGGTCACGGCGTCGGTCCGCAGGCGCAGCGGCAGCGGCGCGCTACGGAAATGCACGCAGCGAAGATCGGCCGGAGCTGCCATCAGCTGACGCAGCCACTGCGGCGTCAGCTGCGGCATGTCCACCGCGACGATCACCAGAGTGCGGTCCGACAGCGTGTCGGCCAGCGAATAAAGGGCGCCAAGCGGGCCGGCTGCCGTCACCCTGTCGGGCACGCAGGGATAGCCATCCCGAACGCCGCTGACCAGACAGTCGGTGAGTCCAGCTTGACCCAGCAGGTCCAGCATGTGGTCAAGCAGCGAGCGACCGCGGTAGCTCAGCAGTGCTTTGTCGCTGCCCATGCGGCGCGACTGGCCACCGGCCAGCACGACGCCGGTCAGCGGCGGACAGTCAGACGTCGGCACGCTGCGGTTGGGCCGCCCGCGCTGTTGGCGACGCGGGCGGTCGATGTGGCACCTTACGGTGTGGCCGGTGCCGGTGCCGGTGCCGGTGCCGGTGCCGGTGCCGGTGCCGGTGCTACAGCCTTCAGCGCATCGGTCAGACCAGCAACCAGCTCAGCGCCGGACGGCACCTGCAGCGTGGAGCCTTCCAGATCGCTGCCAATTGGCTCAACTCGACCGCCCAGACAGGTTCCCAAAAAGCCCTCCGTAACCGCATTGAAGGACAGCCGGTTGGGCGGCCGCGCAAAGCCGTGGCCCTCGTCCGGATAAAGGGCGTAAGTGACGGGAATACCCTTGGCCCGCATCGCCGCGACAATCTGGTCCGATTCCGCCTGCTTCACGCGCGGGTCGTTGGCGCCCTGTCCAATCAGCAGCGGCCGCTCGATCTGGTCGACAAACGTGAGCGGCGACCGCTCGGTCAGCAGGGCGCGGCCCTGCTCGGTGTCCGGATCGCCTACGCGGCTGGCGAAGACACGCTTGAACGATTCCCAGTAGGGCGGGATCGAGGCAAGCAGCGTGTTGAGGTTGGACGGTCCGACGATGTCGACGCCGCACGCAAAGGTGGTTGGGGTCATGGTCAAGCCGACCAGAGTGGCGTAGCCGCCGTAGCTGCCGCCCATGATGGCGACCTTGTCGCGCGCGGCGACGCCGTTGCTCACCGCCCACTCGACGGCGTCAATCAGGTCATCATGCATGGCCCTTCCCCACTGCAGGTCACCGGCGTTGGTGAACGCCTTGCCAAACCCTGTCGAGCCGCGGAAGTTGACGCTGAGCACCGCATAGCCGCGGTTGGCGAGCCACTGGTGAGTGCCGTTCAGTCCGTACTGATCTCGCGCCCACGGGCCGCCATGGACCAGCAGAACCAGCGGCAGTGCCGACTCCGGTCGGCCGTCCCCGTTGCTGTCGCTGCCGGGCGGGAGAGTCAGATAGCTGACCAGCGACAAACCATCCCGGCTCTTCAACTCCAGCGCCTGCATTTTGGCCAGCGTCACGTCGGCCAGCGCCGGTCGGGTGCTGAACCACAGGGTCACGGCGCCGCTGTCGCGGTCAAACAGGTGGTAGGTCGCCGCCGCATCCGAGCGCGTATGCAGCACCACCCAGCGGCGGTCATCATCGGTACGTGAGCTGATTGCCACTTCGCCCTCACCCAGCGTCGACTGCAGCTCCGCGAGGTCCGGGCCGATAGCCGGGTCCAGCACCGCCCAGGTCGCCTGCAGATAGTTCACTTCAACTGCCTGCACGCGGCCGGTGGCCGGATCGGTCAAGACGCGGCCGGTGTCGGCGCGCTCGTCCGCATGGACCAGGGTCGACTCGCCGCTGGTGGTGTCCAGGGCGAACAGGGCCGCCGTATTGCGCGAGCGGCTGTCGAGCACATACAGCGTCTTGCCGTCGCGGGTGATGCCAGCCATTTGCGTGGTCAGGGCATCGGCCTGATCAACGCGGGTCCACGCCTTCCACGCCTTGCCGTCGCGAACCAACCAGTCGTAACCGCCGTCAGCGCGCGGCTTGGTGGCGTAGCGAAGGGCGAAGGCGTCGTCGGTGACAAATGCGTCGTAGCCATCGTTCTCGACCACCCGCTTGACCTCGCCGCTGGCGATGTCGACTTCGATCAGGTCGAAGAACTTCGGATCGCGGTCGTTGATGCTGATCAGCACCTTGCCGGGAATCTCGCGGCTGCTGCCGGCGACGCTGGCGCGCGGTCCCTTGGGCGTCAGCGCCTTGCTCTCACCGCTGGTCAGATCAACCGCAAACACCTGGAAATTCTCGTCGCCACCTTCGTCCTGCGCATACAGCACGTGGTTGCCAGTGAACGCGAAGCCGAATCCGCGAATGCCGCGGACGCGGTCGTTGGTGATCGGTTTCGCCTGGTCCGGGGTTGCCGACGGCGCGACCCAGACGTTCAGAACACCGTCGCGCGGGGCAATGTAGCCCAGCCAGTTGCCATCCGGACTGATCTGTCCGGCAGTGCGCTCTGGATTGTCGAAAATCACCTTGCGAGAGATCAGCGGCGCCGGCGCTGTTGGCGCCGCCTTCGCAGGCTCGGACGCAGCCGTTTCAGCGGCCGCTGTCGGCGCTTCGGAAGGGGAGCAGGCAGCCAGCAACAGCGCGGCGCAGGTCGCGCCAAACCAGGTGTTTCGAGCACGCTTCATCAGGGCATCCATGGACGTCAGAGCGCGCAAGTCTATAACCAAATGAGGTCAGCAGCACCTGGTCACGTGCTTGAGGGCACTCGCCCCGGGTCGCGATGAGTCCCCGCAATCAAGCCAAAGCGCTGCGCCTGTCGCCACAGCAGGAGGCCGGTCGCCATCAACCACTGGCGAGATTGGCCGGAGCGCGCCCGCTGCGTGCGGCTCGGGCCCGACCCGTAAACCGGCTGGTCGCAGGTCCAGAAACAGAAAACCCGGCGCGAGGCCGGGTTTCAGGGATGATCCAGAGCGTTGCGTGCGTCGCATCTCTGGTGGGCGGTACAGGGATCGAACCTGTGACCCCTACCATGTCAAGGTAGTGCTCTACCGCTGAGCTAACCGCCCGTCGCGCGCGGGCATGCGCCGTTGCGGAGCCCCAAAGAATAGCCCAAGGCGTCAGGGTCAGCAAGCATTGCGCGTGCCTTAGAACCCCACACGCACGTGCTCTGACACGCCGCCGTGCGGGTCAATACGAGCCCGGCAAGCATGCGTTCAGCCAACAAACGCCTGCTGGCGAATCTTGTGGATCTGGTCGCGGATGCGGGCGGCGTCCTCGAATTCCAGGTCCTTGGCGTGCTTGAACATCTGCTGTTCCAGCTTCTTGATCTTCTGGCTGGCTTGCTGCGGGTCCATTGCCGAGTAGTCGGTCGGCGGTTCGGCGACCCGCTTGCCTTTGCCGCGGCCGCGTTCCTCATTGGCCGCGGCGCGAGCGCCTTCCATGATGTCCATGACCGGCCGGACGATGGTGGTTGGCACGATGCCATTGGCGGCGTTGTAGTCGACCTGCTTCTGGCGGCGGCGGTCGGTTTCCTCGATTGCTGCCTGCATCGAGCCGGTGATCCGGTCGGCGTACAGGATCGCCTTGCCGCGAACGTTGCGGGCAGCGCGGCCAATGGTCTGGATGAGTGACGATGTCGAGCGCAGGAAGCCCTCCTTGTCGGCGTCGAGGATCGCCACCAGCGACACCTCGGGCATATCCAGACCCTCGCGCAGCAGGTTGATCCCGACCAGCACGTCGAACTTGCCCAGCCGCAGGTCGCGAATGATCTCGACCCGTTCGACGGTTTCGATGTCGGAATGCAGATAGCGCACGCGAACGTCGTGTTCGGTCAGATACTCGGTCAGGTTCTCAGCCATTCGCTTGGTCAGGGTGGTGACCAGTACGCGGTCGCCCATCGCGGTGCGCAGCGTGACTTCAGACAGCAGGTCATCAACCTGGGTCGCAACGGGGCGGATCTCGACTTCGGGATCGAGCAGCCCGGTTGGTCGCACCAGCAGTTCCACCACGTTGCCGACCGACTTCTCCAGCTCGTACTTGGCCGGCGTGGCGGAGACGAAGATGGTGCGCGGCGCGCGCCGCTCCCATTCGTCAAACTTCAGCGGCCGGTTGTCCAGCGCCGAGGGCAGGCGGAAGCCGAACTCGACCAGATTTTCCTTGCGCGAGCGGTCGCCCTTGTACATGCCGCCGATCTGCGGAACGGTCACATGCGATTCGTCGACCACCAGCAGCGCGTCGGGCGGCAGATAGTCGAACAGGCACGGCGGCGGCTCGCCCGGCATGCGGCCGGTCAGCAGGCGCGAGTAGTTCTCGACGCCCTGGCAGTAGCCGATCTCGGCCAGCATCTCGAGGTCGAAGGTGGTGCGCTGCTGCAGCCGCTGCGCCTCGACCAGCTTGTTGGCCGCGTACAGCTGTTCGAGGCGGTCGGCCAGCTCGATCTTGATCGCCTCGATGGCCTCGAGCACGGTACGTCGGGTGGTGACGTAGTGGGTCTTGGGGAAGATCGTGTAGCGCGGAATGCGTCGCAGCACCTCGCCGGTCAACGGATCGAAGATGGCCAGGTTCTCGATTTCGCCGTCGAACAGCTCGATCCGCAGCGCTTCGATCTCGCTTTCCGCCGGATGGATGTCGATCACCTCGCCGCGCACCCGGTAGGTGCCGCGGCGCAGCTCGAACTCGTTGCGCGCGTACTGCAGTTCGGTCAGCCGGCGGATCAGCTCGCGCTGGTCAATCCGCTCGCCGCGCACCATGTGCAGCACCATGCGGAAGTATTCGTTGGGATCACCGAGGCCATAGATGGCCGAAACGCTGGCGACGATGATGGCGTCGCGCCTTTCCAGCAGCGCCTTGGTCGCCGACAGCCGCATCTGTTCGATGTGCTCGTTGATCGAGCTGTCTTTTTCGATGAAGGTGTCCGAAGACGGAATGTAGGCTTCCGGCTGGTAGTAGTCGTAGTAGCTGACGAAGTACTCAACCGCATTGGCCGGGAAAAATTCGCGAAACTCGCCATACAGCTGCGCCGCCAGCGTCTTGTTGGGTGCCAGCACGATGGTGGGCTTCTGGATCGCCTGGATCACGTTGGCGATCGTGTAGGTTTTGCCTGAGCCGGTGACGCCGAGCAGAGTCTGGTGCGCGAGGCCGTCCTCGAAGCCGGCGACCAGACGCCGGATCGCCGCCGGCTGGTCGCCCGAGGGTCGGAACGGTGCGACCAGCTGCAGGCGCTCCGACATCAGTTCGCGACGCCGAGCTTGAGGTAGGCAGCGACGCCGTCCAGAAACATCTGCACCGACAGCGCCACCAGCAGCATGCCCATCAGCCGCTCGACGGCCATCAGGGCACGGCGACCCAGCAGGCGGTACAGCCATGTGGCGCTGAACAGGATCACCGCCGTGGCCAGCCAGGCCAGCAGCAGGGCCAGGCTCCAGTCGGCCATCCGCAGCGGCTCCTGGGTGCCCAGCAGCATCACCGCTGCCATTCCCGACGGGCCGGCGACCATCGGGATGGCCAGCGGCACAATGAATGGCTCGCCGTCGCCGCTGTCGCCAAACATGTTTTCTGACGACGGAAAGATCATCCGCAGACCAATCAGGAACAGCACGATGCCGCCGGCAATCGAGACCGACTCCTGGCGCAGGTGCATGGCTGCCAGGATGTATTGACCCGCCCACAGGAAGGCGAACAACACGCCGAGGGCAATCAGCAGTTCACGCGCCAGGACGATGCGCCGGCGGGCCGGGGTCAGCGGATTGAGCAGGCTCAGGAACACCGGCACGTTGCCCAGCGGGTCGAGAATCATGAACAGCAGGATCGCGGCCGACAGCGTGGTCATGCCTGGGCCTGCAGCAGTTCGGCGACCAGCAGCTCGCCGTCCAGCAACTCGCCGTGGCGCGCGCGCGCCGACGCGCTCAGCAGCCAGACGCAGGCCTTGCCGTAGGCGGCAGGCAGCGGCCACTGGGCGGCGTTCTCCGCTGCCCACGCGCGCGCGCGCAGCGCCGTCCGCATCGGTCCGGGCTGCAGTCCATGCACGCGGACCGGCCCGCTGGACAGCTCGTCGGCCAGAATCGCAATCAACGACCGCAGACCCTGCTGGGCAACGCCATAGGCGCCCCAGTAGGCGCGCGACGTGGCGGCGGCGCTGTTGACGGTGAAGACCACCGCGCTGTCCGCTGCCGCACTGAGCAGCGGCAGACACGCCTGGGTCAGCAGCAGCGGCGCGGTAAGATTCACATGCAGCCCGCGGACCCAATCTTCTGGCGCGGCGTTGGCTATCGACCCCAGCGCCTTGAATCCGGCCGTGGCGTGCAGGATGCCGTCGAGGCGACCGAGGTCAGTGCCGATGCGTTCGGCCAGCTGCGCATAGTCCGCCGGTGTCGCGCCTTCCATATCCAGCGGGTACAGCGCCGGCTCCGGACCGCCGTCGGCAACGATGGCATCGTAGAGGCGATTCAGCTTGGGCACTCGGCGACCAAGCAGCACCACGCTCGCGCCAGCCTTGGCGCACTCGCGCGCCGCCGCGTCGCCAAGTCCGCCGTGGGCACCGCTGACCAGCACCACCCGTTCCGCCAGGGCCTGTTCTGCCGGGCGGAAGTCTTCGGTCGGGCTCACTCAGGCGACCTTCTGCGCCTCAGCCACGATCCTCTGCAGCTCGCCTTGCGCATGCAGTTCGACGACGATGTCGCAGCCGCCGATCAGTTCGCCGTTGACGAACAGCTGTGGAAAGGTCGGCCAGTTGGAGAAACGTGGCAGGTTGGCGCGGATCTCCGGGTCCTCCAGCACATTCACGTGACTGAACTGCGCGCGACATTCCTTCAGCGCCTGCGAGGCGCGGCTGGAAAAACCGCACATGGGAAACTGCGGCGTGCCCTTCATGAAGAGAACGATGGGTGAAGATTCGACAAGGTTGCGGATACGGTCGCTGATGGTCATATGAACTCCGCGCGGCCAGCTGGCCGCGACGCCGGGGGAAAGAGAGGATCATGCAGTCGCGACACCTGAACGTCGCGGGATTGGTACCATTTTCCCACAGGCGCGCCCGCCCTGCGGCATGCCGCCTTCCGCCCACCCCGACCCGAGGACACTTCAATGGCCATCGAACTGCCTGCTCTGCCCTACGCCCGTGATGCACTGCAGCCGCACATTTCGGCTGAAACCATCGACTTCCACTACGGCAAGCACCACCAGACCTACGTCACCAACCTCAACAACCTGATCGCTGGTACCGAGTTTGCCGACGCTGATCTTGAGACCATCGTTCGCGGTTCGCAGGGCGGCGTGTTCAACAACGCCGCGCAGGTCTGGAACCACACGTTCTATTGGAACGGCCTGGCGCCGACCGGTGGCGGTGCGCCGACCGGCAAACTGGCCGAGGCCATCGACCAGGCGTTTGGCTCGTTCGATGCGTTCAAGGAAGCCTTCACCAAGACCGCCATCGGCACCTTCGGCTCCGGCTGGGCGTGGCTGGTGCAGCGTCCGGATGGCGCGCTGGCGCTGGTTTCGACCTCCAACGCAGCGACTCCGTTGACCGGTTCCGACACCGCGCTGCTGACCTGTGATGTGTGGGAGCACGCGTACTACGTCGACTACCGCAACGCCCGCCCGAAGTATCTGGAGGCGTTCTGGAATCTGGTCAACTGGGAGTCGGTCAGCGCCCGGCTGGCCTGACCTTCGCCCAGGCGGCCGCTGAAAGTTTGAGCATGCGCGCGCCGCCTGCGGCGGCTTCCGCGGCGGCGCTCAAAGCGACCGACGCCGACAGCGCCCGGTCGCCGCTCCTGGACCTTTCGGATGTCCATTGCGCAATTGATGGACATCCGGTGGTGCGGGGCGTCTCGCTGCAGCTGTTTGCCGGTCAGCTCGGCTGCCTGCTGGGTCCGAGCGGCTGCGGCAAGACGACCCTGCTGCGCGCGATTGCCGGGTTTCAGCCGCTGACGGCGGGCGCCATTTCGCTGCGCGGGGAGATCGCATCGACCGCGCGGGGGGCGCGTCCGCCTGAGCTGCGTCGGCTCGGCTTCGTATTTCAGGATTTGGCGCTGTTTCCGCATCTGCGAGTGGACGCGAACATTGGCTTCGGCCTGCGCAGGCTGTCCGCTGCACAGCGCAGCGAGCGAGTGGCCGAGAGTTTGCGGCTGCTGGGGCTGGAGGGTCTGGGTCGACGCTATCCGCATGAGCTCTCCGGCGGTCAGCAGCAGCGCGTGGCGCTGGCCCGGTCGCTCGCGCCGCGGCCGGATCTGCTGTTGCTGGACGAGCCGTTCTCCAGCCTTGACGCGCATCTGCGCTCGAGTCTTCGCGATGAGCTGGTGGCCCTGCTGCGCCAGCTGGGGATTGGCGCGCTGCTGGTGACCCATGACCAGGCCGAAGCGTTTTCGTTTGCAGACCGGATCGGCGTCATGCGGGACGGTCTGCTGGAGCAGTGGGACGGCGCCTTCGATGTCTACCATCGCCCGGCTACGCCTTTTGTGGCGCGCTTTGTGGGCGAGGGGCGCTTGATCAGCGGTCGTGTGCGCACTGACGGCGGCATCGAGACCGCGCTTGGCGTGTTGCGGAGCGCGTCACTGCAATCGCTGCAATCCGGCGCCCGGGTTGACGTGCTGGTGCGGCCCGATGATCTGCTGCCGGAGGGTGAAACCGGCGTCACCGTGCGGGTGCTCGGCGTTGCCTTTCGCGGCGCGGAAACGCTCTACAGTCTCGCGCTGGAGGACGGCAGCACGGTATGCGCACTGTTTCCCAGCCATATCCGGCATCTGCCCGGCGAGCAGATCCGGGTGGCAACCGACCTCGAACACGTAGTGGTGTTTCCCGCTGCAGACTGAGCCTCCATTGCATTGATCGTGCGGCGCGTGCGTTGCATCCCTTTCGTCTGGTGAGAGAACCCGTATGGGCAAGCTTCTGCGGCGCGTCGCGTGGATTGGACTGGTGCTCCTTGCGCTCTTTGCGGGGTGGGGAACCTATGCGGTGCGCGGCAGCCTGGCGACACTGGACGGCGAACATTTGCTGGCCGGGCTGAGCGCGCCTGCGGCCATTGAGCGCGACAGCGAAGGCGTGGTCACCATCACCGCCGCCAATGCCGTTGACGCGTCGCGCGCGCTTGGCTTCGTGCACGCCCAGGAACGCTATTTCGAGATGGATCTTCTGCGTCGCAGCGCCGCAGGCGAGCTGGCAGAGCTGTTCGGACCAGTGGCGCTGCCGAGCGATCGCAGCACTCGAACGCATCGTATGCGGGCGCGGATGCGGCAGGCGCTGGCGGACCTTGAGCCCAGCCAGCGCGCGGCCGCTGATGCCTATGTCGCCGGCGTGCAGACCGGTCTTGCCGCGCTGCGCAATCGGCCTTGGCCATATCTGCTGCTGCGCCAGCGTCCGCAGCCCTGGCTCCCCGAAGACTCGCTGCTGGCGGCAGCCGCCATGGCCTTCGATCTGCACGACGAGAGCAATCGTCGCGAGTACATGCTCGCCCGCCTGGATCAGCACCTGTCCGCGGAGATCATGACCTTGCTGGGCGCCGACGGCAGCGAATGGGACGCGCCGCTGATGGGCGAGCCGCGCCCCCCGGTGGTCTTGCCTCCGGGTCCGCAGCTGGCGCCTGCGTCGACCAGTCCGGCGGCCCACGAGCAGCCTGAAAGCCTGGTGCCGGTGGAAGGTGCAGTCGATGGCGTCGGCACCGGCAGCAACAGCTTCGCGGTGGCCGGCCAGTTGACAGCTGATGGCCGGGCGCTGTTGGCGAACGACATGCATCTGGGTCTGCGCGCGCCGAATATCTGGTTTCGCGCGCGTCTGCGCTATCCGGATCCGCGCGCCGCCAGCGGCGCCGTCGACGTCAGTGGCTTCAGCCTGCCCGGCGTGCCCGGCATCGTGGTGGGCAGCAACGGCCATGTCGCCTGGGGATTCACCAACAGCTATGGCGACTGGCTCGACTGGGTGCGCGTCGAATGGAGCGACCGTGAGGGCGGTCGCTACCGCACGCTTGATGGTGAGCGACCGCTGCAGATGTTCGACGAAGTGATTGCCGTGGCCGGGGGCGCGAGCGCCACGCTGCGCGTGCGGGAAACCCGCTGGGGCCCCATTCTGCACGAGCCCACCGACGCAGCGGACCCGCAACCGACGCTGGCTCTGCTGTGGACCGTGCATCGTCCGGGCGGGCTCGACCTGGGTCTCATCGACATGGCGCATGCCGAAAGTCTCGATGCGGCACTCGCGGTCGGTCAGCGCCTCGGAATGCCGGCGCAGAACCTGCTGGTTGCAGATCGCGCGGGTCGAATCGGCTGGACGATTGCCGGGCGACTGCCGACCCGGCTGGGCGACTGCGATGCGCAGCGTCCGCTCGATCCGCTGGCTGGATGCGAGTGGGCTGACGGCTGGATCGATCCCGCGCAAGCGCCGCGGCTCAGTGATCCGGCGGACGGCAGGCTGTGGACCGCCAACTCGCGGGTGGCGGACGCCGACGCACTGCGCCTGATTGGCAATGGCGGCTACGATCTTGGTGCGCGGCAGCAGCAGATCCGCGACGCGCTTCGCGGGACCGATCAATTTGACGAATCGACGCTGCTGGCAATTCAGCTGGACTCCCGCGCGCTGTTTCTGCAGCGCTGGTGGCATCTGCTGCGAGACGTGGCGAGCAGCGGAACGACGCCCGAGCTGGTGCGACTTGAGCGGGCGAGTCGGAACTGGGAAGGACAGGCCGGGGTGGATGCGGTCAGCTATCGCCTTGCGCGCGGATTTCGCGGCCTGGTGATCGAGCGCGTGACCGGCGCGCTGCTCGCTGAAGCCAGGTCAGCCGAGGCCGGCCGCTGGCAGGAGCCGGTGCTGACCCAGTTCGAAGCCGTTGCGTGGCGGCTGCTGCAGGAGCGGCCGGATGGCTGGCTTGCGGAGGCGAGCGGCGGCTGGGACAGCCTGCTGCAGGCCACAGCGACCGAGCTGGTGGTCCAACTTGAGGTGATCGGGCCGCTTGCCGATCGGACCTGGGGCAAGCGCAACACCGCGCGCATCTGCCATCCGCTGGCAGCGGCGCTGCCAAAGCAACTCGCCGACCTGCTCTGCCTGCCGTTCGATCCGCTGCCCGGTGATTCCCACATGCCGCGGGTGCAGGGTCCTGGTTTCGGCGCCAGCCAGCGCATGGTGGTCGCGCCGGGCTTTGAGGCTGACGGAATCATTCATGCACCGGCCGGCCAGAGTGGTCACCCGCTGTCGCCGTTCTGGAGCGCTGGCCATCGTGCCTGGGTAGACGGTGCCGCCACGCCGTTCCTGCCTGGGCAGAATGCGCATCGGCTGGAGCTGCGACCCTGATTTCACGGGCTAAGCAACAGGGCCGAGCGCCTGGATCACACCAGCAGTCTGGGTGCTGCGACCCAGCGCGGTGCCGAGATGGCGGAGCAGGGTGGCCAAGTCGGCGCCAGTGTCGGCGACGCAGGTCGCGTGGCCCACCTTGCGGCCGGCGCGCGGCGTCTTGCCGTAATCGTGCCAATGGGCGCCGGCGGCCGACAGCACGGGCAGCGGGTCCGGCAGTTCACCAACCCAGTTCAGCATGCAGGAGACGCCGCGCGCCTCAGTAGGCCCCAGCGGCAAGCCGAGGACGGCGCGCAGGTGATTCTCGAACTGGCTGCAGTGCGCGCCCTCGATGGTCCAGTGACCCGAGTTGTGCACGCGAGGCGCCATCTCGTTGGCCAGCAGGCCGGACCCGGTCTCGAACAGTTCCAGCGCGAATACGCCGACATAGTCGAGCGCTTCCGCAACCCTACGCGCGGCGTCCAGCGCGTCGCGCTCGATGTCGAGGCTGACCGAGGCGGGCGCCAGGCTCGCGCTGAGGATGCCGTCGGAATGCCAGTTCTGGGTGATCGGCCAGGTGCGCACCAGGCCGTCCCGGCTGCGCACCGCCCGCACCGAGAGTTCGCGCTGGAAATCAACAAAACCCTCCAGAATGAGACCGACGCGATCACACTGTTCGCCAAGCGCCGACCAGGCGGCATCTGCGTCCGCGTCGCTGCGCAGCCGGAACTGCCCTTTGCCGTCATAGCCCAGTCGCCGCGTCTTGAGGATGGCGGGTGCACCCACCTCGGCCAGCGCGCGGTCAAGATCGGACCGGGACAGCACGGCGGAAAACTGCGGCGTGCCAATGCCAAGCTGCTGGAACAGCAATTTCTCGGCCAATCGGTCCTGCGCGACGGCCAGCGCGCGAGGTCCGGGAAACACGGGAATGCGCGCCGCCAGCCACTCGGCACTCTCCGCTGGCACATTCTCGAAATCGAAGGTGGCCACATCGACCCGCTCGGCAAACTCGGCCAGCGCCTGCCGGTCGCAGTAGTCAGCGTGCAGCAGCGGCACAAACTGCGCGGCACACGCGTCCGCCACCGTGTCCATCACCAGGAAGCGTAATCCCAGCGGCGCGCCAGCCAGCGCCAACATGCGCGCCAGCTGCCCACCGCCGAGGATGCCAACGGTCGCGGTCACGGCAGCCGCGGATCTGGTGCGGCGAGCACGCTTTCGGTCTGCTGGCGGCGGAACGCGGCGAGCGCATGGCACACGTCCGGATGATCGTGGGCCAGCAGTGCCGCCGCAAACAGCGCCGCATTGCTGGCGCCGGCTGCCCCGATCGCGAAGGTCGCCACCGGAATTCCCGCTGGCATCTGCACCATCGAGAGCAGCGAGTCGAGACCGCTGAGCGCCTTCGACTGCACCGGCACCCCCAACACCGGCAGTGCGGTTTTGGCCGCCAGCATGCCCGGCAGATGAGCGGCCCCGCCGGCTCCGGCGATGATCGCGCGCAGTCCGCGGGCAGCGGCCTGCTCGGCATATTGGAACAGCAGATCCGGCGTGCGATGTGCGGACACCACGCGTACTTCATGCGGCACGTTAAGCGCGACCAGGCGCTCGACCGCGTGCTGCAGCGTCTCCCAGTCGCTGCGCGACCCCATGACAACGCCTACAAGCGGCGCAACGGCAGACAGTTCGGTCATCGCGGCCTCGCAAAAGCGTATTGTAGACGCAAGCTCGCACTGACAGAATCAAGTCCAGTGCGTCGAACTGACGCGTCGCCAGACTAAGTGCCAATGGCTGTTGACAAGCGACTTCTGGAAATTCTTTGCTGTCCGGTGACGCGGCAGCCCGTGCTGCCGCTCAACGCGCGACAGCTCGATGCGTTGAAGCAGGCGCAGCAGGACACCGGCGTGCGCTTCGACGACGGCAGCCAGGCATCGGAAGCCATCGAGGCGGGGCTGATCACGCGCGACGGCAAGCGTGTCTATCTGATCGTCGACGGCATCCCGGTGATGCTCGCCGACCAGGTCGTCGTCACGTCCCAGTTTGCGGATTTCCCGTCTTGATGGGGGACCTGCACCCGAGGCGGCAGCGCTCGCGGCTCGACCCATTTCGAAGCGCGCGAACGAGCCGCTGCATGGGTGGTCAGCAGCGTGCCGACGTGCGCGGAGCGCGCCAACGTGAATGATGCCAGTCAGCGCAATGGCAGTCAGCTCAACGCCAACCAGGTGCAGCAGTGCTGCGCCGAGATCCGGCGTCTGCTGCAGAAGCGACTTGGCCCGTCTGTGTCGCGCGTGTTGGACGATGTCGACACCGCCATCTTCGCCCTCGCGTCGGCAGCGCGGGCAGGCACCGAGGAGCAGCGACTGCTCGATGCGCTGCGTGAGCTGCGCCGGCAGCGGACAGCGGTCGAGCATGGATTTCAGGCACGGCTTGGGTTGACGCTTGGACCAGGCCGCTCAATCGATCCGCGCCGCACGCCGCCGCTGAGCCTGTTTGCGCGCGACGAGCTGGAGGAGCGCCTCTCGCTGGCAGCTATCGCCAAGGCGGTAAGCACTCCGCTGCATGCGCCGCTCTACGGGCTCAACTGCCGATTGGCGGTGCTGGTCGGCGCGCCGCGGTTTGACGATCAGACCAACCCGATCGGGCCGCTGGCATTGGCCGAGGCGTTTCGCGATGCCTTTCTCGCTCTTGATGTTGGGCTCGATCTGCGCCTGCTTGCGTATCGGAAGCTGCAGGAGCGCGGGTTCGAGGGCATTGGCGACTGCTATGCCAGGTGCAATGCAGCGCTGGTTGCGGTTGGCGTCCTTCCTGAGCTGCCACTCGAGAACGTGCCGGCATCCAACGGCACGGCGCAGGTTGCCACTCCCGACGCCGAGATCAGGCGGGTAGCTGCGGAAGCGGCGACTGCGCCTGTCGCCGAGGAGGCGGTCCCGGAAAGGCAGCCGAACATCCAGTCGCCGCCGATTCTGGATCGAGTGTTGGCCGCGCCAGCCGCGGGCGACATGGCCGGTCTGTTCCGGCTGCTGCTGGCAAGGCGGGCGGATGAGGCGGTGCCCCCGGTCGCCAGTCTGCGCGGACTGGCGGAAACCCGCGAAGTGCCGCGCGAGCGCTTGCTCGATGCCACCGCCGAACTGCTTCGCGATGCCCGTGCCGATCCCCGCGAACTGAAGCGGCGGCTGCTGGATCTTGCCCAGCTGACCTCGCCAACGCGAGTGGCGCTGAGTGCGGAAGACGAGGGAACGGTGGACCTGGTTGATGCACTGTTCGAGCGCATGAGTCGCGATGACGTGCTGCCAACGCCTCTTTGCCGGGCGCTGAAGGCGCTACGGGTGCCGTTTCTCAATGCTGCGTTGCGCGATCAATCGTTGATTGACGACCCTGCGCATCCGGCGCGTCAGCTGATTGACGAGTTCAGTGATTCAGCACGCGGCTGGAGCGTCACGGCCGATCCGGGACAGCGGCTGCTTCGGCAGATGCAGGCGATGCAGGCCTTGCTGCGCGAGCGCCGTGACGCCGACGGGGCGGGATTTGATGCCGCCCTGACCGAGTTTCGGGAGTTTGTCACTGCGCAGCGGACCCAGGCGGAGCAGGCTGAGCTGCGCGCCATCGAGTCCACCCGCAGCCGCGAGGCGCTGCATCAGGCGCAGATCGACGCCCGCTTGACGCTCGACGCCCGGATGGCCGGGTTCACGCCTTCGCCGTGGCTGCGTCAGCTGCTGGAGCGGCACTGGTCGCCATACGTGGTGCTGGTGCTGCTTCGTCACGGACTGGTTTCCGATCACTACCGACAGGCTCTGGCGTTCGCTGACGCCATGCTTACCGGTGAGCGTGATTCCACCAATCCGATCCACGCGGCGAGCTTTCGTGCCCGACGGCTGGAGCTTGAATCCCAGCTGCGGCAGGGGCTTGCGACACTGGCCTACTCGGATGAGGACATCGTCCGGCTGTGCGGCGAACTGCACGGCTTCATTCTGGTCGGTGCATCGCAGTCGCGGACACCGCCCCGATCGTTGCCTGAGGAGGCGCTGGTCCGGCTCGAAGATCAGCCGCGCCCCGAGCGTCTCGATCCTGGCGTGATGCGGCATCTGCGCGGGCTCCGGCAGGGGACCTGGTTTGAGCTGGGCGCCAGTTCCGAGGACGCTGAGCGCGGTCGGTTGAGCTGGATCAGCCCGCTCAGCGGCCGCTGGATGCTGGTGAACTGGGCTGGCCGCAAGGTGGCCGACATGCCGCCTGAGCGGATGGCGGAGGACATCGCGCGCGGATTGGCCAGGGTGATCGGCGATGCCAATCTGCTGCGGCGCGCAGTCGATGCGGTGATGTCCGAACTGCAGCAGGGAGCCGATCCCGCGACGCCTGCGGAGGCGCATGGCGAGGCCTGAGAGTGCGCCGTCGCAGGCGAGCGTAGCCGCCAACGTGCGCAGAGCGATGCGGGAGGATCTCGGCGACGGCGATGTCTCGGCGGCGCTGGTGGAGGACGGGCCTGCCGAAGCCGTCATCATCTGTCGCGAGCCAGCCGTGCTGTGCGGCAGAGACTGGGCCGAAGCCTGCGTCCGTTCGCTGGATTCGGATGCGGCGTTCGAATGGCATGTGGCGGACGGTGATCCGGTTGCGGCCGGTTCCTCACTGTGCCGCATTGGCGCCCGCAGTCGGGCCCTGCTGAGCGCCGAGCGCGCCGCCCTCAATTTCCTGCAGACCCTGTCCGCAACCGCCACGGTGACCGCCGACTACGTTGCCGCGGTGGCCGGAACGCGGACCCGGATTCTGGACACCCGCAAGACGCTGCCAGGGTTGCGCGAGGCGCAGAAGTACGCGGTGCGCTGTGGCGGCGGGCACAACCATCGGATGGGTCTGTTCGACGCCGTCATGCTGAAAGAGAATCACATTCTCGCCGCCGGCGGATTGCGGGCGGCGATGCACAACGCGCGGCTGCGCTTTCCTGCGCTGCCCTTGATCGTTGAGGTCGAGACGCTGGAGCAGCTTGATCAGGCGCTGGCCGGTGGCGGCGCCACCCGCATCCTGCTCGACAACTTCAGTTTGGATGAGATGCGAAGTGCGGTGACGCTGTGCGCCGGTCGGGTGCCGCTGGAGGCGTCGGGAGGACTTGGCATCGACGGCGTCCGCGCAGTCGCGCAAACCGGCGTCGACTGCATCTCGATCGGCGCACTGACCAAGCACGTGCGCGCCATCGACCTGTCGATGCGACTGCGCTGACGCACAATCACTACAGGCCAGACAGCAGCCGCTTCAGAGCGCGCCGGTAGCGCGGTTCAACGCTGTCGCGCAGGTAATGGCGGCTATCCCGTACGAGGTGTGCCGAGCCCACGTGAACGTCGCGAATCAACGGCCGACTGCTGCCAAACAGCCAGCTGTCGATGACCCGTTCGGCGCTGCGGCCGGCAAGCTCGATCGCCTGCCCATCAAGCGTTACCGTCCCGGCTTCCAGGCGGCCTCCGCTGGCCTGGGCGCCACCGCGAGCGACGGCGGCCAGCAGCGCTTCTCCGGTGCTCGATCCGGCCAGGCGTGCGGCGACATTGCGCTGCTGACGGAGCAACCGCTGGCCGTACTCGAGCCAGCGCAATTCCTCGCACAGCGAGACCGATGCGTGGCTATCGGAACCGACACCGATAGTGCCTCCGGCATCGAGGTACTCCGGCAGCGGAAACACGCCGTCGCCGAGATTGGCTTCGGTGCTGGGGCAAAGGGCCACGCAGGCGCCGCTGCTGGCGAGGCGACTTGCTTCAGCGGCGTCCAGATGGGTCGCATGCACGAGGCACCAGCGGCCGTCGACGGCGGCGTTGTCGAGCAACCACGCCACCGGCCGGGCACCGCGAACGTCGAGACAGTCGTTGACTTCGGCGGTTTGCTCCGCGATGTGCAGATGAATCGGCTGGTCGTCGCGCGGCTGCGCGTCGAGCACAGCCCGCAGCGCGTCGCTCGGCACCGCGCGGAGACTGTGCAGGCCCATTCCAATCTCAAGGCCGGGCCCGCGCAGGCCCTGCAGACGCTGGAGCAGTTCAAGATAGGCGTCAGTGCCGTGGAAGAACCGTCGCTGCCGATCCGCCAGCGGACGACGGTCGAAGCCGCCGGTCTGGTAGAGCGTTGGCAACAGCAGCATGCCAATTCCCACCTGCCGCGCTGCCTCGACCAGCGCCAGCGACATCGCGGCCGGATCGTCGTAGGGTCGCCCGTCGGCGGCATGGTGCAGGTAGTGGAATTCACAGACCGACGTGTAGCCGGCTTCCAGCATCTCCATGTAAAGCTGCGCCGCCACGTCGCGCAGGCTGTCGGGGTCGAAGCGCGCCGCCACCGCGTACATAAGCTCACGCCAAGACCAGAAGCTGTCCTCGGACGGTCCGCGACGTTCGGTCATGCCGCTCATGGCCCGCTGGAAGGCGTGCGAATGAATATTGGCGATGCCCGGCAGTTGCCAGCCCGTCACGGTCGTCGCTGGCGAGTCGGTCGGGTGCCAGCCGGCGGGGCTCCAGACGCGCGTGGAGTAGGTCGGATCGTCCATGTTGAGCATTCTCGCCCCGGTCGCCGTCAAAGGCGAATGCTCGGCGGCACCGCTAGACTGTCGACGGTTTCCTTCGACGTCGTCTACCCATGACCGCTAGATCCGGCGTCGTTCGCAACGTTCGCATTTGCACTCTGCACGAGACCGGGCTGGACCTGATCGAGCGCGGCGCGATGGCGTGGCAGGACGGTCGCATTACCTACGTGGGTGCCGAGTCTGGGCTTCCGCGCTCGAACGCCGACCGCGAAATCGACGGCGCAGGCGCGCTGCTCATGCCAGGCCTGATCGACTGCCACACGCATCTGGTCTATGCCGGCCAGCGGGCAAGCGAGTTCGAGGCCAGACTTGCCGGATCCAGCTATGCCGAGATCGCGCGGGCGGGCGGCGGCATCGCGGCCACGGTGCGCGCGACGCGAGCCGTCGACGACGCTGCCCTGTTTGCTGCGTCGCTGCCGCGCGCGCGCGCGCTGCTCGCCGACGGTGTGACCACCATTGAGATCAAGTCCGGCTACGGGCTGGATCTCGCAACCGAGGCGCGGATGCTGCGAGTGGCTCGTCGTATTGGCGAGTCGTTGGGAATCAGTGTGCGCACGACGGCACTGTGTGCGCACGCAGTGCCCGAGGAGTTTTCCGGCAACGCCGATGGCTACATCGATCTCGTTTGCTCGGAGTTGCTTCCGGGTCTGGCCGAACTGGGTCTGGTCGACGCGGTGGACGCGTTCTGCGAAGGGATCGGGTTCAGTCCCGATCAGACCCGCCGGGTGTTCGAGACGGCACGGACGTTGGGACTGCCGGTCAAGCTGCACGCGGATCAGCTGAGCGACCTCGGCGGCGCTGAGCTGGTTGCCAGCGTTGGCGGACTGTCGGCAGACCACGTCGAGTACGCATCGCCCGCCGGCGTTGCCGCACTCGCGGCTGCGGGTTCGGTTGCGGTGCTGTTGCCTGGCGCGTTCTATGCGTTGCGGGAAACCCGCCAGCCGCCGATTGCCGAGTTTCGCCGCATGCGGGTGCCCATGGCAGTTGCGACTGACCTCAACCCGGGGACATCCCCGCTGGCGTCGCTGCGCCTCGCGATGAACATGGCCTGCGTGCTGTTCGGCTTGACTGTTGAGGAATCCATTCGAGGCGCCACGGTACACGCGGCCCGCGCGCTGGGGCTGCAGGATCGCGGGTCGATCAAGGTTGGCAGCCGGGCAGACTTCGCGCTATGGCCGGTCGAATCTCCGGCGGAGCTTTGCTACTGGATTGGCGGTCTGGCGCCTTCGCAGGTCTTTGCAGATGGCGTTGCGCGCAGCATTCTCCGGCCGAGTCCGTAGGTAGGCACCGTCGCGGGCCCGCGACGGCCAGAAAAAGCAAAACCCCCGCGCTGGCGGGGGTTTCAATGCAACCGGTGAAGGCAATGCGCGGACCGCCTGCGCAACGGTCACCTTGCGGCAACAGTGCGTAACCTCGTCACGCCTTCTTGGCGGCCGCCTTGCGGACTGGCGCCTTCTTTGCAACCGGGGCAGGCTTTGCGGCCACCTTGTCGGTGACTACCGACGTGTGCGGCCGGCTGTTGCCATAGCTGCCGGCGCTGATCTTGCCCTTGCGGGTGCGCTTGTCGCCCTTGCCCATCTGAAAACTCCTGATTGCGACCGGCGGTTGCCGGCGGGATGAAAGACCGCGAAGCATAGCAGCTGGGTCGACCCAGAGCCACGTTCGACGCTTTACAGGCGCTTCAGATCGATTCGACGCCGGGTTGCCGCGGCACCGACCTGCCAGCGAATCGGTGCGAAAGTCGCAGGTTCAACAGGTGAGCCGCCGCAATCAGAAGCCCGCCACAGCCCATCATCAGCGCGTGCCCGAGGGAATGGTCATGCAGTGACGTGAAGGAGCCGGCCCACAGCAAAAGCAGGCCGGGCAGCAGCAGGGCCCAGGCGTGGTGGGCTCGGTGGCGGCGAAAACCGAGGCTGAGTGTGGTCACGCCGAGCAGGCTGGCAAACACCACAAAGGCCTGATCCAGATCCACGTTGGCCAGGAATCCCATACCCATCGCGGGCAGCGCGCTGAGCAGCAGCGGCATTGTTGCGCAGTGAATTGCGCACAGCAGCGACCCCGTTGCGCCAACGCGATCCGCCGTCCCGGTGAGGTCGGCGTTCATCGCGAAGACGTGTCGGCAGTGACGATCAGGGGGTTGGATTGCGATTGCATTGATATACTATAACGCATCTTGGCCCACGCCGGGCACTGCTGGCATGCACCGCCACAGCGCGGCAACGTGACGATGTCATGGGCCGAAAGTGTAACGATATATCATCAGATCAAAGGACTTGAAATGCGTCTACGCCCCCTTGCACTCTCCGTATCGCTAGCCTTCCTGCCGCTGGCTGGCGCTCATGCCCAGGCCCCCGACCAGGAGAACCACGACCGGGAGCGCGCCAAGCGACTCGACGAGCTGGTGGTGAACGCGGTTCCGCTGAAGCAGGGGGTGGAGGAAATCGTGCGCCCGGTCGAGATCCTGGCGGGAACTGAACTGGATGATCGCAAGGCAAGCTCACTGGGGGAAACCCTGGCCTGGCTCCCGGGTGTGCAGTCGAGCTACTTCGGCCCGGGCGTTGGGCGGCCGATCATCCGTGGTCTGGATGGTGGGCGGGTACAGGTGCTGTCGGGCGGCATCTCGTCGCAGGATGCCTCAACGGTAAGCGTTGATCACGCGGTCAGCATCGAACCCTTCCTGGCCGATCAGATCGAAGTTCTGAAGGGGCCTGCCACGTTGCTTTACGGAAGCGGCGCGATTGGTGGCGCGGTCAACGTTGTCGACGGTCGAATTCCTGAGCGCGTCGTCGACACCCCGGATGGAATCGAGGGGCGCGCCGAGCTGCGCGGCAACAGCGTCAACAACGAGGAGACTGGACTGTTCCGTCTGGATGCCGGTGCTGGCAACTTCGCCTTCCACGTCGACGCCTTCCGACGCAGTACCGAGGACTACGACATTCCGGGCTTCGCAGAGAGCGCTGCGCTGTTGCTTGAAGAAGGCGAAACGCCTGATCCCGATAGCGCCGGAACGCTTGAAAACAGTGCAATCACCAGCACGGGCGGCGCAGTCGGCGCGTCGTGGATTGGCGAGCGCGGATTCATCGGCGGCGCGTACAGCATGTTCGACACGTTCTACGGAATTCCGGGTCACGCGCACCATCACGACGATGACGATCACGACGACGATCACGGCGACGATCACGGCGAAGAGGAAGCCGAGGAGGAGGTCCGGATCGACCTTCGGCAGCAGCGCAGTGATCTGAAGGCGGGGTTGAGCGACCCACTGCCAGGTCATGAGTCAATGACGGTGAGAGTCGGCAGCAATCGCTACGAGCACATCGAGTTCGAGGGTGCCGAGGTCGGAACCTTGTTCCAGAATCGTGGCACCGAAGCGCGCCTGGAAGCGGTGCACAAGCCGCTGGCGGGCTGGCGGGGTGCCTACGGCCTGCAGTACGGACGGCGCGATTTTTCAGCCTTGGGCGATGAAGCCTTCGTGCCTCCGTCGCTGACCCGCGACATCGGAGTTTTCCTGATTGAAGAGCAGACCTTCGACCGTTGGAAGCTCGAGCTGGGAGCTCGTCTTGATCGCGTCCAGGTCACTCCGGAAGGCGGCACTCGCGAGACCTTCGACACCGCCAGCCTGTCTGCAGCGGGGCGCTGGGAAGTGAGTGATGCCGTTCACCTGCAGGTTGGACTGGATCGTGCCGAGCGAGCGCCGACCGCCGAGGAGCTTTACTCGGACGGCCCGCACATCGCCACGCAGTCTTTTGAGATTGGCGACGCTGGGCTCGACAGCGAGGGGTCCAATCGGGCGGAGCTCGGCCTGCATTGGCACGTTGACCGATTCGAGGCGAAGGCGGCAGCGTTCCACTCCCGCTTCAGCGATTTCATCTATCTGGCGGACACGGGCGAGGAAGAAGACGAGCTTCCCGTTCGACGCTGGCGCCAGGACGATGCGCGCTTCAGCGGCGTTGAGCTGGAGGCGAAGTGGCGCATCGCCGATGGCGACGCCGGCCGCTGGGATCTGCGCGCATTCGGCGACACGGTTCGCGCCCGACTCAACGAGGGTGGCAACCTGCCGCGTATCGCACCGTCGAGAGTTGGCGCCGGGCTTGCCTGGCAGCGTGCAGGCTGGCGGGCCCGACTGGGGGCGCTCCGCTACGCAGAGCAGGACCGTGTCGCCGAGTTCGAGTCCAGCACATCAGGCTACACGCTGGTCGACGCGCATCTTTCCTACCACTGGGATATGCAGCGGGTCGGTTGGGAGGTGTTCCTGGATGGAACCAATCTCACCGATCGCGAGGCGCGCCCGCATACGTCCTTCCTCAAGGATCTCGCGCCGCTGCCGGGGCGCTCCGTGGCGTTCGGTTTGCGGGCTTTCTTCTGAACCGCGCCGAGCGCCGGGGCGGTCGGAAGAACGCCACTCCAGCGCGCCCAGCGTGGCTCACGCTGGGGCGGGGGAGGGTCGACGTTCCCCGGGGCTGAATCGTGTCCTCCCGCTCGCGATTGACGCGATAGCCGCCTGCCCCTACCATTCCGCTTCTGTATCGCGGCTGGGTGGGCGCGCTCAGAAGCCGGGACACCGGGGTATAGCTCAGTCTGGTAGAGCGCCAGCTTTGGGAGCTGGATGTCGTGGGTTCGAATCCCTCTTCCCCGACCATTCCGATTTCAAAGGTGCACGTTGCCGGTGGCATTCGAAAGCTGGCAACTGGCTGAAGCGAGGCTGACGCGAACTCTGCGCCCGTAGCTCAACCGGATAGAGCATCGGCCTTCTAAGCCGACGGTTGCAGGTTCGATTCCTGTCGGGCGCGCCAAGTGGGGCCGGGCTCTGGCAATGCAGCAGGCGTTGGCGCTGCACGGGCGAAGATTCTGGAGGGCGTCCTGCCGGTGGCGGGATGCGCGCAAAGACGTTCCATGGTGGATGTAGCTCAGTCGGTTAGAGCACTGGATTGTGATTCCAGGGGTCGCGGGTTCGAACCCCGTCTTCCACCCCAACCAGGCGATGCGGCACACTATGCGCTTCGCTGCCGTCTCCATGAGGCACACGTTTCACGTTGGGCCGTTAGCTCAGTTGGTAGAGCAGTTGACTCTTAATCAATAGGTCGTAGGTTCGAATCCTACACGGCCCACCACTTATTCCAAGGGCGGCAACCCCGCTCTGCAGCGGGATTTCCAGCCTTCCCCAGAGCGATTCAGAGCGAGTGCGGTCCAGAGCGAAAGTGGCGAAATTGGTAGACGCGCTGGATTTAGGTTCCAGTGGGGCAACCCTTGAGAGTTCGAGTCTCTCCTTTCGCACCAACCTACCTGCTGCGGGCGGGTCGCGCCCGCGGACGCAGCTGGCGACTGCGGCGCACCCGACCAAACGTCCTTTTCTTCGGCCCCGTCAAGGCTGGCATGTGTGCCACCCTTGGCGGGGCAATCCGCAAATCGTTGTTGTCAGGAGTTCTCATGCACGTTTCGGTTGAATCCCTCGGTACCCTGCAGCGCAAAGTAACCGTCAGCTTGCCTTCCGAGCGTCTCGATGCGCAGGTTCGCGACCGCCTGCGGGAGCTTTCGCGCAGCGTCAGGCTGAAGGGGTTCCGGCCCGGCAAGGTGCCGCCCAAAGTGATCGAGCAGCGCTATGGCGCGCAGGTTCGCAATGAGGCGATGGGCGAGCTGATTCGCGACAGCTTTGGCGAGGCGGTGCGGCAGGAGAATCTCCGGCCCGCCGTGGCGCCCTCGATCGAAACCGCAGGGACGTCTGAGAACGGCGAGTTTCGCTACGTGGCGACCTTCGACGTAATGCCTGACATCGGCCAGATCGACGTGTCCGGTCTGAAGGTCCAGCGTCCGACCGCGACGGTCGACGAAGCCGACATCGACGCGATGCTCGACACGTTGCGCCAGCAGCGCCGCACCTGGAGCACGGTGGAGCGGGCTGCGCAGGCCGGTGACATGGTGCTGTTCGAGTCCGTTGCCCAGTCCGATGACGTCCGTATCCCCGCTGAGGGCGTTGAGCGCTCCGGCACGGTGCTCGGATCGGGCGTCATATTCGCGCCTATCGAGAACAGCCTGGTCGGGCTCGCGGCAGGCAGTGAGCACGCGTTTGAGGCCGCGTTTCCGGCCGATTACCGGGTCGCTGCCATTGCTGGCCGTACCGCCGAGGTCAGCGTCAAGGTGGTGCGCGTCTCTGAGAGCGCTCTGCCAGAGATCGACGCGGCGTTCATGGCCAGCTTCGGCATTGCTGAAGGTGGCCTGGACGTGTTCCGTCGTGAGATACGCTCGAACCTTGAGCGCGAGCTGCGCGGTGCGCTGATGGCGAGGCTCAAGTCGGATGTTGCCGGCAAGCTGGTCGACGCCCACTCCCACCTTGAGTTTCCGCAGCAGATGATCGACGCGGAAGCCAAAGGTCTGGCAGCCCAGTCCGAACAGCAGGCGAAGTCGCAGGGTCGTGAGGCCGTCAAGGTCGATCCGCAGGCGTTGCTTGCCATTGCCCGCAACCGTGTGGCGGCAGCGGTCCTGCTGGGTGAGCTGGCGCGCCAGAACGACATCCGGCTTGATCGCAGCCGCGCCAACGAAATGCTGGCCTCGATTGCGTCGACCTACGAGAACCCGATGGAGGTCATTGAACTCTATCGAAACGACCCCCAGATGATGCAGTCACTGGAAAGCCGCGTCATTGAGGATCAGTTGATCGACTGGATTGCCGACCACGCCGACCTGACCGTTCAGGCGCTCAGCTTTGCCGACGTCATGCGGCCCAGCGCGGGCGCCTGATCTGCGACAGCGGCGCCAGTGATCAGGATGGTCGGTCCTTCCGACTCGAGCTTTGGCAGGAGAACAACGATGACGATCCGGGGACTCAATCTGGTGCCGATGGTGGTCGAGCAGACCAGTCGCGGTGAGCGTGCCTATGACATCTATTCGCGCCTGCTGAAGGAGCGCGTGATCTTTCTGGTTGGCCCGGTAGACGACTACATGGCCAACGTGATCGTTGCCCAGCTGTTGTTTCTCGAGTCGGAAAACCCCGACAAGGAGATCAACCTCTACATCAACAGCCCGGGCGGCGTGGTCACTGCCGGAATGGCGATCTACGACACCATGCAATACATCAAGCCCGATGTGGCAACCATGTGCATCGGACAAGCCGCGAGCATGGGTGCACTGCTGCTGGCGGCGGGCGCCAAGGGCAAGCGCTATGCCCTGCCGCATTCCCGCGTGATGATCCATCAGCCGCTGGGCGGATTCCAGGGTCAGGCGAGCGACATTGAGATCCACACTCGCGAAATCCTTACGCTGCGCGACCGCCTCAATCAGATCCTGGCCCACCACACTGGCCAGCCGATTGACCGGATCGCCCGCGAAACCGATCGCGACAATTTCAAGAGCGCCACCGAGGCCCGCGACTATGGGCTGATCGACGCGGTCCTGGAGCGACGTTCCGACGAGTTGGTGAAACCCGGCTGAGGCGAGACGCTCGTTGCCTGCAGGCAACGTGCAGTGCGAACCCTCAGATTCTTGTTCACGCTTTCCGGCCTTTCGGCCTCGGCAGCGTGTGATATTCTCGGCCCGTCCCCGCAGTGCGGGCCCGTGCGGTAGGCAATCCAGGCATGAGCGACGAGCGTTCCGGGCGATCCGGTGACAGCGCCAAAATTCTTTACTGTTCCTTCTGCGGCAAGAGCCAGCATGAGGTGCGCAAGCTCATTGCGGGTCCCAGCGTGTTCATCTGTGATGAATGCGTCGAGCTCTGCAACGACATCATCCGCGAGGAACTGGAAGAGAAGGCCGCGTCGACACGCAGTCATCTGCCCCGTCCGCGCGAGATTCTTGAAGTGCTCGACCAGTATGTGGTGGGTCAGCAGCGGGCCAAAAAGACCCTCGCTGTGGCGGTTTACAACCACTACAAGCGGATGGAGTCGCGCGGCAAGAACGACGAGATTGAGCTGTCCAAGAGCAACATCCTGCTGGTCGGTCCGACCGGCTCTGGCAAAACGCTGCTGGCCGAGACGCTGGCCCGACTGCTCAATGTTCCGTTCACCATCGCCGATGCCACCACGCTGACGGAGGCCGGCTACGTCGGTGAGGATGTTGAGAACATCATCCAGAAGCTGCTGCAGAAGTGCGACTATGACGTCGAGAAGGCGCAAGGCGGTATCGTCTATATCGACGAAATCGACAAGATCTCGCGTAAGTCGGAGAACCCGTCAATCACCCGCGACGTGTCGGGCGAGGGCGTGCAGCAGGCGCTGCTCAAGCTGATCGAAGGCACGGTCGCCAGCGTTCCTCCGCAGGGCGGCCGCAAGCACCCGCAGCAGGAGTTCCTGCAGGTGGACACCCGCAACATCCTGTTTGTGTGCGGCGGCGCGTTTGCCGGACTCGACAAGATCATCCAGCAGAGGACCATGGATTCGGCAGGCATCGGCTTCGGTGCCGAAGTCCGCAGCAAAAGCCAGAAGGTCAATGTGGGCAAACTGTTGGCTGAGGTCGAGCCGGAGGATCTGATCAAGTTCGGCCTGATTCCGGAGTTCGTCGGCCGCCTGCCGGTGGTCGCCACGCTGGAGGAACTGGACGAGCCTGCGCTGGTCAAGATACTCACCGAGCCGAAGAACGCGATTTCCAAGCAGTTCAAAAAGCTCTTTGACATGGAAGGAGTCGAGCTCGAGTTTCGTCCCGATGCGCTGGCTGCGGTGGCCCGCAAGGCACTCAAGCGAAAGACCGGCGCGCGCGGGCTGCGCACGATCATCGAATCCGTGCTGCTCGATACGATGTACGAGCTTCCTTCGCTGGAAAACGTCAGCAAGGTCGTGGTCGACGAATCGGTGATCAACAACCAGGCCGAGCCCTTCCTCATCTACTCGAGCGCCGCCGGTGCATCGAAGATAATCGAGGCGCCTGCTGCCTGATCCGCAGCAGGGGGAGGTTGGACGCCAACAGCGGTTGTGGTGTCGCGTTTCTGGTACTCCTCCCCGCCGCGGGCCCTGCGCCCGTTTCGCAGCGCACTTGTGGGCTCACAACACGGCCCCATCTTGGACCCATTACAGGCCGTAATTTCTTTCGGCCGCGCGCTTTGGAGTACTCGAATGTCTATCTCTGCCTCGTCGACCCCGCCGCTGCCGGTCTTGCCGCTGCGCGACGTGGTCGTGTATCCGCACATGGTGATACCGCTGTTCGTTGGCCGGGAAAAATCCATTCGTGCGCTCGACCAGGCCATGGAGGCTGAAAAGCAGATCCTGCTCGTCGCGCAGCGCAGCCCGGATATTGACGATCCGGGTGCGGAAGACCTTTACGGCGTCGGCTGCGTTGCTCAGGTCCTCCAGCTGCTGAAGCTTCCCGACGGCACCATCAAGGTTCTGGTCGAGGGTGTGTCGCGGGCACAGGTCAGCGGCTTTGCCGAGGTGGAGGGCGGGCTCACCGCATTCGCAACCGTGGTCGAGCCGATCTATGAGCGCCAGGATCGCGAAGTCGAGGTGACACTGAAGTCGCTGGTGTCGCTGTTCGAGCAGTACGTCAAGATGAATCGCAAGATTCCGCCTGAGCTGCTCTCGACGCTGGCGGGAATTGATGACCCGAGCCGGCTGGCCGATACCGTGGCGGCGCATCTGGGAATCCGGCTGTCGGACAAGCAGTCACTGCTCGAAGCCTTCGAAGTGGGTGCGCGCCTTGAGATGCTGATTGGTTTCGTCGATGGCGAGATCGACGTTCAACAGCTGGAAAAGCGGATCCGCGGCCGGGTCAAGTCGCAGATGGAGAAAAGCCAGCGCGAGTACTACCTCAACGAGCAGATGAAGGCGATCCAGAAGGAACTGGGCGAAGGTGAAGATGCGCCCAACGAGATCGAGGAGCTGACCCGCAAGATTGCCTCTGCGGGCATGCCCAAACCTGTTGAAACGAAGGCTCGTACCGAGCTTGGGAAGCTCAAGCAGATGTCTCCCATGTCAGCGGAAGCGACCGTGGTGCGCAACTACATCGACTGGCTGGTCGGCGTGCCGTGGAAAAAGCGCAGCAGGATCCGCCGTGATCTGAAGGCCGCGGGTGACGTACTTGATGCCGATCACTACGGACTCGAGAAGGTCAAGGAGCGGATCGTCGAGTACCTCGCGGTGCAGCAGCGGGTGAAGCGCATGAAAGGCGCCATCTTGTGCCTGGTCGGTCCGCCCGGCGTTGGAAAGACCTCGCTAGGGCAGTCGATTGCCAAGGCTACCAATAGAAAGTTTGTGCGTATGAGTCTTGGAGGCGTGCGTGACGAGGCGGAGATCCGCGGTCATCGACGCACCTACATCGGATCGATGCCCGGACGCGTGGTGCAGAACCTGAGCAAGGTGGGCACCCGCAATCCGTTGTTCATGCTCGACGAGATCGACAAGATGAGCATGGATTTTCGCGGCGATCCCTCCTCGGCGCTGCTCGAGGTGCTCGACCCGGAGCAGAACCACGCGTTCAACGATCACTACCTCGAAGTGGATTTCGATCTGTCTGAAGTGATGTTTGTGGCGACCGCCAACTCACTGAACATTCCGGGTCCGCTGCTGGATCGGATGGAGGTCATCCGGATTCCCGGCTATACCGAAGACGAGAAGCTGCATATCGCGCAGCGCTATCTGATTCCGAAGCAGCTGAAGGCCAATGGTCTGAAGACTGAGGAGCTGGGGATCAGCGGCGACGCGGTGCGCGAGATCGTGCGCTACTACACGCGCGAGTCAGGGGTTCGCAATCTCGAGCGTGAAATCTCGAAGGTCTGCCGCAAGGTGGTCAAGGACATTGCGCTGGCTGGGCCCAAACCAGAGCGAAAATCGCGCCGCAAGAAGCCGGATGTCGATGTGGGGTCCAACAACATCGGCAAGTACCTGGGCGTTCGTCGGTTTGATTTTGGTCGCGCCGAGCAAGCCAACGAGATCGGGCTCGTCACCGGGCTCGCATGGACGGAAGTCGGCGGCGATCTGCTTCAGATCGAAGCCGCGCTGGCTCCGGGCAAGGGATCCCTGTTGCACACGGGACAGCTTGGTGATGTCATGCAGGAGTCGATCAAGGCCGCGCTGAGCGTGGTGCGGGCTCGCGCCGAGAGTCTCGGTATCGACCCTGATTTCCACCAGAAGTACGACATCCACGTGCACGTGCCCGAGGGTGCCACGCCGAAAGACGGACCAAGCGCCGGCATTGCAATGGTGACGGCGCTGGTTTCGGTCCTGACCAAGGTTCCGGTGCGCGCTGATGTTGCGATGACTGGTGAGATCACGCTGCGCGGCCGTGTGCTTCCAATCGGTGGGTTGAAGGAGAAGCTGTTGGCGGCACTGCGTGGCGGCATTCGAACGGTGATCATTCCCGAGGAGAACCGGAAGGATCTGGCCGACATTCCGGAAAACGTGACGCGCGATCTCGTGATCAAACCGGTGCGATGGATCGACGAGGTGCTCGATCTGGCGCTGTCGTCGCCGCTGACACCGCGCAGCGCCATGATCGGCGGGTCGCCAGCACGAGAAAGCGACAAGGATGCCCCCCCTTCCGAAGGACCGCGCGCGCACTGACCAAGGCGCGCAAACTGGGGCATGCAAACGGCCCGCCAGTGGCCGATGGTCGCCGGTGGCGATCAGCCGGGACTGAGTCGAATCAAGTCCTTATGGCAAGGCCTGCAGAATTCGGTTTACGCCGGGTTGGTGCGCAGTGGGTCCGTTCGCTTCGCAGGCCGAGGCCGATCATTCGAATGTGTGCGATGTCAATCGTCAGAAGTGCCTGAAACCCGCATAGAACCTAGCGATTTCGTGTTGCTAAGCGAATCTTGCACTGGTATAAATCGCTGCGTCCGCCGCCCGCAGTTCGCTGCCTGAGCATCGGGGCGACGCATGGACGACGCAAGCCGGCCGAATGAAACAGCGGGGCGTCCGACCGGTCCTGCACTTTCGGGGGCAATCAAAACTATCGTTAGGGAGTGACAATGAACAAGGGTGAATTCACCGCAGCCATTGCTGAACTGTCGGAGCTGACCAAGGCCGACGCCGGTCGCGCCATCGATGCATTCATCGAAGTGGTCAAGGCCGAGCTGAAGAAGAAGGATGGAACGATCTCGCTGGTGGGCTTCGGCACCTTTCAGGTTCGCAAGCGGGCCGCGCGGCAGGGTCGCAATCCGCGCACGGGCCAGACCATCAAGATCAAGGCGTCGAAGATTCCTTCCTTCAAGGCTGGCAAGGCGCTGAAGGATGCTGTAAACTGACGAGCTTCGTTGGGTGCTTAGCTCAGCGGTAGAGCGTCGCCCTTACAAGGCGAGGGTCGGGGGTTCGAAACCCTCAGCACCCACCAGCGAATACCGTCGGTAGCACCTGGCGCCAGAAAACGCGGAGTGGTAGTTCAGTCGGTTAGAATGCTGGCCTGTCACGCCGGAGGTCGCGGGTTCGAGTCCCGTCCACTCCGCCATGTTCACAAGGGCGCCGCACCACGGCGCCCTTGTCTTTTCAGCGGCGGCCTCAGCGTCCTGACAGGTGGACGTCGCGCTTCCGCATAACGGGTGCGTACTCCAAAGTCATGCTGCTAAAACTCCGAGAAAAAACGTCGGGCTGGATCGCCGGAACCATCGTTGGCATCCTCATTATTCCTTTCGCGTTCTTCGGCGTAACCGACTACTTCTCGGCATCTGCCGATACGTGGGTCGCGAAGGTTGGCGATGCCGAGATCAGCCAGCAGGACTACCAGCAACGCTTCGAGGAGTACCGTGCGCAAATGCGCCAGATGCTCGGGGAGCGCTACGACGGGCGAATGCTGGAGAACCCCGAGACGCGCAAGGCACTGCTGGATCGAATGATCGATGAAGAGCTGCTGCGTCAGTCTGCCGCGGCTCAGGGCGCAATCGTCCCGCCGGCTGTCCTGCAGAAGGAGATTGCCGCCATTCCGGCGTTCCAGATCGGTGGCAACTTCAGCGCAGAACAATACCGGCTGCTGTTGGCAAACCAGAACATGAGCCCGCGCGATTTCGAACAGCGGATTCTGCGCGACCTGCAGGTTCGTGCAATTCCCCAGCAGATTGAGGCCTCAGCGTTCGCAACTGCCAATGATGTGGAGCGCTACGTTGCCCTGCGTGACCAGCGACGGGACCTACGCTACGTCGTTCTGGAAGCGCCTCCGGCGGCGGAAGAGGAACTCGTCGAGGCCGATGTGGTTGCATTCTACGAACGCAATAGCGCCCGCTTCATGAGTGAGGAGCAGGTCACCATCGAGTACGTTGAGCTTGACGGGACGAAGCTTGAAATTCCGACGGTGGCGGATGAGGAAACTCTGCAGCGCCGTTATGAGGACGCAAGCAGTCGGTTCGTGGAGCCGGAGCAGCGCCTTGCGTCACATATCCTGGTGAAGACCGATGCTGACGCCGATGCGGACGCTCAGCGGGTCGCCCAGGCGAAGGCCCAGGAACTGGTGGAGAAGGCTCGTGCAGCCGACAGTGACTTTGCCGGGCTGGCACGTGAGAGTTCCGAAGACGCCGGATCGAAGGCGGGCGGCGGCGATCTTGGCTGGCTGGAGCGGGGGTTGACCGATCCAGCGTTCGAGACCGCACTGTTTGCCCTTGACCCTGGCGCGATAAGCGACCCGGTGAAATCTGCTGATGGCTGGCACGTCATTCAATTGCGCGAAGTGCGTGCCGAAAAACGCAAGGCGTTTGCGGACGTTCGCGTCGAGTTGGAGCGGGAGTTCCTGGAGACCGAGCGTGAGCGCCGCTTTAGCGACTTGAGTGGCCAGCTGATTGACGCGCTGTACCGCGATCCAACCACGCTCGACGGTGCCGCCAAGGAGATTGGCGTGCCTTTGCAGACATTGGGGCCCGTTGGCCGCTTGGGCGGCGCGGACGCCGTCAGCTCGAATCCAAGGGTTATCGAGGCGGCGTTCTCGCCAGCGGCACTGAAAGAGCGCACGGTCAGCGAAGCGCTGGAGCTCGGCGATGCCAAGCTGCTGGCGCTGCGGGTCACCGAGCACATTCCGTCCACCGCGATACCGCTGGCAGACATCCGTCCGCAGGTCGAGGTGGAGCTGCGTCAGGAGCAGCGCAGCGAGAAGGCGGCAGGGAAGGCAAAGAGCCTCTTGGCCCAGCTGCAGGGCGGCGAGGGACTTGACGCACTGGCCACCGGGCTTGAGCTTGAGGTGCAGGAAGCGCTGGATGTCGGGCGCACCGGAGCGACCGTGGAGCCCGCCATCATTTCGGCCGCGTTCACGTTGAAGCATCCGACCGAGGCCGGCGGCGTCGCAAGCACCCACATTGCGCTGGGCGGCGATCGACACGCACTGCTGCAGGTCGCCGCTGTGCGCGCGGCGGATACCAGTTCGCTGGATGCCGAGCAGCGACTGGCGCTGCGCGACCAGCTCGCGCAAGCCAATGGCGGCGCTGAGGCACAGGCCTATGTCGCGGCATTGAGGAAGCAGTTCAAGGTCGAACTGGCGCCGGAGCGGGTGCTCTGACAGCCGGTCCGCCTTCTGGCAAGCCGTTGGGGGTTTGAGCC
>JBBRBN010000022.1:0-50535 GCA_038205755.1 Lysobacterales bacterium
AACGGGCATACCAGCGCGCAATCATGGCATGCATCTTTCTGAGCTGCCTATGCGGCAGCGAACCGGAAATCGCGATGAGATTGATCGCCGCGTGCTTTCTGAGCTGCCTATGCGGCAGCGAACTAGACGCCTTTAGCGTCAAGTCTCTATATCGTAAGCGTATTGTTAAAAAAAAGCGCCGGCACCCTTTTTCAGGAGGCCGGCGCAAGTGCTTGATTGTTATTGACACCAATCGAGCGGGCTGGAAAAGGGTCAGAACCAGGGAATGCTGGCGCCGTTGCTTAGTCCATAGGTGTTGAAGTTGCCGGGTGTGGGTTCGGGCTGCGGCGGACCGAGTGCAAGAAATAGGCAAAACGGCTGGGCCGAGCTCAGGCTGCGCAGGTGGACATACGGCAGATTCGGCTGGCGGCCGACCGAGACAGGAATTGCTCGCGCAGCCTGCTCGGCGGTTTCGCCTTTGCGCTGCATCCGCCGCCTGCGAAGGCGTTCGACATTGGTCTTGAATTGGCGACGCTGAATGACGCGATGCACTGCGTCGCCGGGGGCGGCGGCGATCTCAGTGCTGCGCACATGATCGCGCATGCCACGCAGCCAGTCGTTGCGGAGAAAGTCCCGCAGCAGTGCCTCTGTGCCGTGCAGACGTAGCGTGGCACCGAGGCTGCGCGGGATCACGCTGTACTGCGGAAAGCTGACGCCGATGCTATCGAGCTGGTGCTGCACCAGCGCGCGATGCAGCTTGTCGCAGAGCGCGCCGAGTAGGGCCGGCACGCCGGTTTCTGCGTCGGGCACTACGGTGAGGTCGACATAGTGCGTGGTCATGGCCTCAGCCCGCTTCGCCGAACACGCCGCCACGAATCAGGGTGGCGATGACGAAGTGCTGATGATCGATATCCGGGACTTTGTCTTTGACGACCCAGCCGTCAAGCAGGCTGTAGAAGTCCAGCTTCTCCTTGGGCTGGCGCCAAGCCTTTCCTTGGGTGGTGACCGAGCCGTAAGGCTCGACGGCAATTGGGCCGTTCTCGCCGGCACCGGTGTACCAGGTATCGATGGTGCGCAGGGCGTTGCCGATTTTTTGCGAGTGGATCGCGGCGACGTCGCCAACTTCATACAGTGTCTTACTCTTCTTGCTGGCCGCTTTGTCGAGGATGAGCTCCTGCGACGGAAACACCTCTTGCCCCGCGCCAACCCGTACGAAAGCGGTGACTTTCAGCAGCACATGAGACTGGCCGGCAAAACCCGCGCCAATCAGCGATGTGAGTTCGGCTAGTGACGAGGCCGCGGCCTCCGGCGCGTCGAGATCGTGCAGCGAGTGTGCCAGGGCATCGAATTTCCAAGTCGTCTCGGCCTGCCCATTCTTGAGATGGGCAACGCACACTTCCACCTGCTCGGCACCGATCCTGTTGCGCCACAGGAAACGCCCGCTGGCGAGGTTGGCAGCGTAGCGGCGAGCAAGCTCGGCAAAACCGTTCGATTCGACGTATCCGCTCACCGTCGCCAGCAGCTTTGCGCGATAGGCAGCGTCATTGCAGGCGGACGGGGCGCCGGTGCCTGCGAGGACGCGCAGCGAGAACTGAACCTTGAGCGTATCGGCATCGGCCGGCAGCGCAGCGACATCAACCGTCTGCAGGTTGGGATTCTGGATGGCGGCGTCGAGCTTGGCTGGATCTTGCCCAGCGGTCTTGAGGCGATTGGAAATGGTGCCGCGCACTGATTTCTCGCGGATCGCAATCGGCATCCACTCGGCCGCAGCCTCGCGCGCGGACCAGTCGCCGGAATAGAACAGCGCGTCAGAGGGATCAAGCTTGCGCTCGAAGGCGAGGACGGAGGCGGTTTTGGTGACTTGTGCATTCATGATGGTTTCCCTTTGGTCGATTGTCGGATTCGAACGTGGTTGGCTCAGGCCTGCGCGACGGCAGGCGGCTGGTAGTCATTACGGCAGCGGTACAGGCCATCGTCGGGCCGGCTGTCCGCGTACCAAAGCAGTTGCTTCGGCGAACTCAAGCGATGCGCGCCTACCCATTCGCCAACGGAGTACAGGCTCTCGACGAAGCGGAACGGCGTCGTCGCGTCGCGCGCGTTGCGAACGCTGCCGGGTGGATGCAGCTCGGACAGCGCGCCGTAACCAACCGGCATCGGGACGATCCAGCCATCGCCTTTGCGGCGGTTGCTTTGCCAGGCACCTTTGCCGTTGTTCGCGCTGTCGTCGTAGTGCCATTCGATGCGCGACAGCGACAACCAAGCATCGAGTCGCGTGGCGCTCGGGTTGTCGTCTCGCAAGGCCTGCAATCGCTGATCAATCAGGTCGTCGCGAGCGACCAGGGCGGTGCCAGGCAACAGCCGCACGCAGGCCTTGCGGAAGGCCTTTTGCTGGTCTTCGCTGTCGCCGGTCAGGTCGACCAGCCAAGGTTGATAGCGCTGTTGCCATGCATGCTCGGGCGGCATCACCGTGCCGCCGGCCACGCGCATGCCCGAGACCAGTTCGCCGAGTGCAGACACGTCGGTCTGCCGTTGCGCCTCATCCCAGTCCTCGGCCGTCAGCGCAAACACCAGGCTCACATCGAGATGGATACGGCCTTCCTCGACGATGGCTGCGGTGCCGCCATCCTTTTCTACGGGATTGCGAGTCAGGCGGAAGGATTTGACGAAGCCCCCTTCCGTTGTCTGTTCCTGCCAACCGTGGCTGACTACGCCCACTGCGTTGAAGGCCACACGGTCGATACCAGCCGCGACGGCCTTGCGCTCCAGTGCCCACATCAGGCCGAGAAACGCCGTCATCGACGGGAAGCCGTGCGTCAGCGCGCTGGAAATGGCATTGGCGTTCTGCACACGCAATCGTGGCAGCACCAACAGATGGGTGAACTGCGGACAGACGTTCATCCACCACCTCCCACCGCTCGACGCTGCATCGGCGCAGGCCACGCAACATCGATGATGGCGAGACTTGCCCAATGGCTGCGTTCGGGCAGCGATACCGCCACAAGCCCGGCTTTGTGCAGCTGAGCGTTGAGCCAGTCGCCGAAGCGCTCGGCCACCTCGTCGGCCCAGCTGCCGCGGTGGTAAGCCGCGTTGAAATCCTCATCGTCCTGCAGCCACTGAGGCTGCTCCGGATGGTCGCGTACCGGCAGCTCGGTGCGATCCGGATCAAGCCATAGCTGTTCGCAGCGCTGCAGGCGGCACTCGCTGTCCCGTGTCCAGCCGGCTTCATGCTGCCCGCGGACAGTAGCGCCGAACATCGCCAGTTCCTGGACGATGGCGTGCTCAATGGTCTCGCGGTGTTCGCGAGTTTTCATCGTCGGATCGGGGTCGCCGTCCAAGAACTCGCTCAGCGTTCGCAGCAACTCACGCATGCCACCGAACCAGATGAGGCCAGCGAACGCAGACTCCTGCTTCAGTAGATGGGTGCCGCGGGGCTGCCATGCCGGTGGCGGCAGGGACGGCAGCAGGTAGTTAACACCGCCGCGCTCGCTGTTGAGCTGGCTGATGTTCTGCGGCTTGGTGCCGCCGAGCTTGCGTGCCACCAGATTGCGGTAGTCGCGATAGGGTGCGTCGAATGGCTTTTTTTCTCGAAAGGCCTGTCGCGCTTGTTTGTTAACCTCGCCAAAGCGCGCTTCCTGGATGTGCGCGTGCACCGCGTGCGCGAGCGTGCTGGAGAACATCGGCTGCAGCAGGTGGTACTGCGAGTCTTCCGACGGATTGTCGCCGACCAGCCAATAGAGCTGTTTGGCCAGCGGGTGCGTGGCTGGCTCGGCATCCGGACGAACCAGTGAGGCAAAGGCCGACATCCACGCGGCTGCCGCGTCTTCGTCGTCGGACAGGGCAGCTTTCAGGTCGACATCACCGGCCTGCATCCAGTCCAGCAGGCGCCGGTCATCCATCTGGATTTTCAGGAACTTGAAAACATCCAGTGCCGCCGCGTTGCCGACTACGTCCTCGGCGAAGTCGTCGGCCAGCAGGTGGCTGCCGATTTCGGCGTGCTGCGGCAGCTTGCCCGGCGCGGCGTGTAGGCTGCTGCCGCGTGCATCCGGATGGGTGGCCTTGAGCACATGCGTGACCGCCTGGATCTGGCCGACGCGGCGCGCGGCATCGGACAGCCAGGTGCTGTACTCGTACCTCGATGCAGTCTCGGCATCGTCTTCGTTGCCTTTCAGCTTGGCCTCGCGCCGGGCTTCGATGAAGCCGGCAATGGCCGCCTTGAACACTTTCCCCCTATCCGTCAGTTCGTTCATGTTTCCCCCTGTGTTGATCTGAGTGTCCTCGTTTACACCGCATCTGTCTCACACGGTGAGACGACTTGGGAAGAGCTTTCACACTGTTGAGATCGGTGACTACAATGCATGCATTGCAATCACTGCCGGAGGGCTTCTCCATGGCTACCATGACCATCCGCAACCTCGACGACGACGTGAAAGCGCGCTTGCGCGTGCGGGCGGCGCAGCATGGGCGCTCGATGGAAGAAGAGGCGCGCAGCATCCTGCGGGCGGCGCTGACATCGAACCCGAAGCCGGCCACGACGGGTGCCTTATTGGTGGCCGATATCCGGGCGCTGGTGGAGCCGTTTGGCGGCATCGCGCTGGAACTGCCGACGCGTGAGCCGCAGCGCGAGCCGCCCGACTTCAGCGGCCCCGCGTTCGATAAATGATCGTGCTGGACACCAACGTCATTTCCGAAGTGTTCAACCCGGTTCCCAGCCCAATAGTGCTTGCTTGGTTGCAACAGCAATCTGAAGGCGTGGTATTCACGACAGCCATCACCCGCGGCGAGATGCTGTTCGGCGCACATATCCTTCCGCACGGTCGACGAAAGGACGTCTTGCTGAGTGGGCTGCTGCGGATATTCCAAGAGCGCTTCCCGAACCGCGTATTGCCTTATGACAACGACGCTGCCGATGCGCATGCTGAAATTGCGGCACGGCGCCGTGCTCAAGGACGACCAAGCAGCCGTGCCGACCTGATGATTGCCGGCATCGTGCGTGCGCACGGCGCCACGCTGGCGACGCGCAACGTGCGGGACTTCGACGACTGCGGCATCCCGCTGGTCGATCCCTGGCATTGATCAGAGTCCTCAGCTGCGTGATGTGAGTCCGAGCCACGGGTGCCAGAGCCAGCCATGATCGCTGGATCGCGCCTGCACCGCAGTGAACTTGCACGCGGCTTCACGCAGCGGCAAGTTTTCGGCCTCGGCCAGTTCGCGTACACGGTCGAGCAGTTGCGGCAGGCTCATGGCACCCCATGGGATGAGACCTGAACTTGGTTCCATTGCGATGTCGTACAGCGTCGCCCGCACGTGCGGGTCCTTTCCGGCTTTTTCCAGCCGGTCCTCGACACGATGCGCGAGCAGAGTTTCCTCCTCCTCGTCGGGCAGGAACACCAGCGTCACGTCGGGCAGGTTGTCCTCACGGAAAGGCTGCTGCTGCGCCAGCATGCCGAGCAGCATCGCTTGCGGAAACTGCCAGCCGAGAGCGGCAAGATCGCGTTGCCATTGCCAGGACTGCACGCCGGAGCCGGGGCGACGCCGTACAGACGCGGGCATCGGCGCGGGCGGTGACTCACGCACAGGCTGCATCGCTGCGTCCATGCGCGCGTGTTCGAGATCAATCCAGTTGCTTTTCGGCTGTCGTTCCGACGACGAACGCGGTTGGATGCGCGGCGTGGCGTCGATGCGTTGACCATCTGAGCCGGGCCACAAGGTGCCGAGGCGATGCGATGCGAGTAGGAAGCGGTCGCCATCTTCGAAGCCAGGGCGACGAAACGCCGGTTTGTCTGTACCCGGCTCTTCCAGCGCCTTCAGGTTGGTATCGAAAACCACAAGGTTGGGCGATGTGGGCGACTCGCGCCGATGCCGCTGCACCCGTCCTGCGAGTTGGATCAACGAGCGCATCGAGGAGGGTTCGGCCACGGCCCAATCCCCGCACCAGTCCCTGCCCACTTCACAAACGGGCGACGCGAGTACGACAAACACATGCTCGCACTGCGGCGCGGCGTCGATGGCGGCGCGGATCGATGGTTGGCGCCAGAGGGTTTCCGGCTTGCGTCGATCGAAAACGGCATCGAGCATGCCTTCAATTGCGGAGCGTTGCGCCAACGGGAAGCGTGCGTGATAGACGCACAGATGGATGCGTATACCGTCTGGCGCGCCAAGCCGATTCAGCTCACGCGCGACCTCGATGATCGGGTCGACATTGGCCACGCGCACGATGCCGCGACTGACTCGCTGACCGGTGACGGCATCGGTCTCGGCATGCGCGGCGTGCAGCTGAAGGCAGGCGGCACGCACCTGCGCGGCAAGCGCCGCACGTATCGCTTCGCGACTCTGGTTTGTGGCAATGGCGAGGGGCCACAGCCGCACGATCCGCAGTGACTGCTGTGCTTCCAGCCGGGTCACGCGGCGGCCAACGAACTGCGCATGCGCTTCCGCAAAGGCGGCGCTATCGGTGCAGTTCCGCACAAGCGGCGTGCCGAATTCATCGACCCAAAGGCAGGGCAGAGGGATGACCGCGCCGGCGCGGCCACCATCGGCACCGCGATTGCGTCGATACAGCTGGCGTCCTGCCCGGTAGGCCTGGAACATGCCCTCGACCAGCGCCGGCGGTAACGTGGCCGATGACAGGATGACGCGCGCCCCAAGCATCCCGGTGAAGTACACCAGACGGGTCAGCGCGGGCAGATCGTTGAGGTCGTAGTCGTCCAGTTCGTCCAGCACCAGGTCGCTGCTCATCAGCCGCAGCATCGGCGCAATCTGGCGGCCTGCACGCAGGGATTCCGTCGCCGGCGCGAGGTGATCGACCGTGCACACCAGCATCGGTGCGGACAACAGTCTGCGAATGTCGGGATTGGCGAGCGCGCGCGATAGCAGCGGGTGGTCTGCCACCACGCCCTCGTAGAACACATGGCTGTCTTCTTCCAGCAACGATTGCACCGAGGCCGAGCCGTCCACTTCGGCCTGTCGCTGGTGGAACTTGAACAGCGCGCGATTGGCCGCACCGCCGACCAGCACGGCCAATTCTTCATCACCCAGATGCAGATCGTGGCGATAGCTGCGGCCGGTTTGATTAGTGAGTGTGCGCAGTCCGAGGGCATAGCTGGCGCGCAGGCCAAGTTTCGGGTCCGCCAGCGCATACAGGATGCGGGCGTTGGCCAGCGTCTTGCCGCAGCCGGTGGAGGCCATGTTGACGACGAATGCGCCGTGCTCGGACGCCAGTTCGCGTATACCAACTGCAGCGTCGAAGGCCTTGTCTTGCCATGAGAAGCGCGGATCGGCGCTGCGCTTGCGCAAGCCTCGATGGTTGGCGAGGCGCGGCAGGTGACGTTCGAAGCCGGGCAAGGCGTGGGCGATCAATCCGGCGCCGTGGCCCACGCCGAGCAGGTGTTCCAACAGCGATTGTTTTGGCTGCGCGCGATCATGGCGATCACGCCATGTATTGGCGAACAGTGTCTGACCTTGCTGCACGAACGGCCGTCGCGCCGCGACCGGGTGGCCTTCCCCATCGACACCCAGACTGGAGTAATGGTGATCGGCCAGCATCAGGCTCAGTCGCGCCAGGTGCATCACGTAGGCATTGTCGAGCCAACTGCCCTCGCGCCGTTCACGCAGCTTCTGCAGGCGCGTGGCAAGACGCGCTGACTGCTTCCACCACGTGGGATCGGACACCGGCAGCTCAGCAGCCATCTGCCAGTACGGTCTGAACGCCGCCGAATCCAGCTTCTGTTCGATCTCATTCCAACTGTGCCTGACGTTGGCCAGCGGGCGATCCAACCAGGCTTTCTCAAAACCACTCGCCTTCGCGCCGACCCATGCTTGCGACCCGTCGTCCTTCCACGCCGGAACGACCGGAAGCCGGTGGTGACTGACGACCAGCCAGCCGATTGCAGCGGCCAGCGGCGCGCGCTCGGCCAGGCCGGCAAAAGGGAGAGCGTCAATGTTGGGAACTTCACCATCTCGCAGGTAGCGGCTGGGAGCAGTCCAGCTGACGGCATCGACGTTGGATTCGTCCGCCAAGCGCCCCAGCCAACCTGCATCGTCGTCCCCGCCGACGAAAGCCAGGAACAAGCGCAGCGACACCCATTCATGGCGGATCAGATTGCGCTCGGTGCGCTTGCCTTGCAGACGCTCCTGAAACGCCACGCTGGCCTTGCCGAGGTCGTGCAGCAGTGCGGCCAGTTGCGCTAGAAGGCGAATGTCTTCGGCGCTGTGCCAATCGTTTTCATCCCCTCGCTTGAGAACATTACGCACGGTGGTGTTGGTTGGCACCGCACCTTCCTCATTGAAGCGCCGGGCATCGCCGACCACCCACAGCAGCTCGCTGTGATCGCGGCCGCGAATCCAGTGGCAGGAAACGGCGGTGTTCTTGCGGGCGGTCTTGCGCAGCAGCTTTCGCAGCGTGTCGAGGCCGGCTTGGGTGATGGGCGTCTGCCAGGTGCGGTCGCCGTGGCGCTCGGCGAACTGGTCGAGAATGCGCCGCGACTCGGTCAGCGCTCGCTTGTCGCACTGCGAAACAAGCAGCACGTTCATTTCCTGCCGCCTGGCGCGGTGGCGGTCGCTCTTGCGGCCGTGTCGAGTGCGATGGCCTTGATCGTGTCGATAATGACGTCCAGTGATTCGCTGCGGGTCAGCGCTTCGATGCAGTTGCGACGGAACTGCTGCTCGTCGTCGCCGCGCATCGCCGACAGGAATGCCTGCGGAAGAATGCTGGCGTCTTTCACCAGATCGGCCACATCGAACACCAAGCCGCCACGCCGGGTCTTGCCGTGCAGCACGGCCAAGCCATGCGGCAACCCCAGCACCCACGTTGCCGTGGCACCGAGCCCGTATGCCAGATAGTTGCCGTGATCGAGAAAGCGGTTGGCTGGATCGCCGCCGCTGCCGCGCTTGGCGCGGGTGAAGTCGCCATACCCCACCGCATCAACTGCGAGCTTGAAAAGCGCCTTGGTCAGACGTGCTTCTTCGGTGAGCAGCGCCGTCGTGTCCTGCGCCAGCTCAACCTGATGCAGGCTGCGCTCGGCCAGCGCCTGCAGCCGACCTGCATCCGAGGCGAATCCACTGTCGCGCACGCTTCGCTGCGCCCACTGCGCGCGAAGACGTTCAATTCGAGCGCGCTGAATGGCTTTCGCGGCGGTGAGTCGCAGGTCATCGTCGAACCAGAACTTGACCCAGGCCTGAAGATACTCGGTGGGCCGGTATTCGCTCTGCGGCGTCAGCCAGGCAACCTCGACGTCAACCTCGTTGGCCGAGAACAGCGGCGTTCCGCCGCCGCCACAGAAGCCGACCAGCACACCGGCCTTTGCAAGCTCCCGCATCGCTGCCTGGGTGATCGATGTGCCAGTGCCCAACAGGATGCTGGTGGTGTTGGCAATGGGGATATTCCAGTACAGCGACTGCTTGCCCTGATCGGTGACGTACTCGACGCGCCCGCCATTCACCAGTACCCGGCAATGCTGCAGGTAGTAGATGTTCGCCCGCTTGGAATGCAGGATCGACTTGAGATCAGATGGCAAGAGCTGGTCCACGTTGCTCCGAAAGGTTTGATGCTGGACTCGGCAAGCCCAACTAGCCCGCATGTTTCATGAATCTCACACGCACTCGCTTGTCTCTTGTCCGCGCAAGGGATTTTCCTCAGTCGGTCGTATGGCCCGATGCGCCGCTCCTTCGGTAGTCCCTTGCGCGAACAACATCCTGCGCGATCATCGCGCGAATTCATGAAACATGCGGGTTAGGTGGTCGAGGCGATTGCTGCTTGCGTGAGGACAGACAACGACGATTCGCAGGCCCACAGCAGCGCTATGGGCCAAGAAGTGGCGGCGTGCGCTTTTTTTTGAACACTCGGGCCGCGCAGACGGATTTGCAGCCCGGCCGACCTGAGTCCGACAGGCTGCCAGGGCTGCGCCCTCGCTGCAGCGTCGCTTGGTCAGCCTTCACCGCAGTGTAGTCGGGCTCGTCTCAAGCCCTGCGACGTCCGCTGAAGCTCAAGGCCCTCTCCCGACGCATCAATCCACGCGGGGCCGGCCTTCCGCCCGGACGCGGCGCTCAGCTTCAGGACGAAGGGGCGTGTTCCAACGAATCGAGCTCTCCGCTTGGCTGTCACGGGCAACTGCGCTCAGCGGGTAAGCTTGCGGGCATGATCACCCGCGCGCTCAATCTGATTGCAGGCGATGCCCTGCCCGCCTCGCTCGGCCGCTGGCTGGACGTTGCTGATCCGAGCACGGGACTGTGCTTTGCTGAGTGCCCGGACAGCGATGCCAGCGACGTAGCGGCGGCGGTCGCGGCGGCGCGTGCAGCGGCGCCGGCCTGGGCGGCGTTGCCGGCATCCGAGCGGGCGCGCTGGTTGAGCCGGCTGGCGGATGCGCTGGAGGCGCGGATCGATGCGTTTGCGCATGCCGAGTCGCAGGACGCGGGCAAGCCTTTGGCGTTGGCTCGGGATGCGGAGATGCCGCGGGCGGTCAGCAATCTGCGCTTCTTCGCGGCTGCGGGTAGCCAGTTCAGCAGCGAGTGTCACCACGGTGAAGCCGGCCTCAATTACACGCTGCGCCTGCCGCTGGGCGTAGTGGGCTGCATCAGCCCATGGAATCTGCCGCTGTACCTGTTCACCTGGAAGATCGCGCCAGCGCTGGCGGCGGGCAATGCGGTGGTCGCCAAGCCCAGCGAGGTCACCCCGATAAGCGCCTGGATGCTCGGCGAGCTGAGTCGGGAAATCGGGTTGCCTGCGGGCGTGTTGAACATCGTGCACGGCCGCGGCGATGCGGTGGGCGCGGCGCTGGTCGAACACCCGCAGGTCAAGGCGATCAGCTTCACCGGTAGCACTGCGGTTGGCCAACGGATTGCCGCGCACTGCGGGCCGGCATTGAAAAAGGTCTCGCTGGAGCTGGGCGGCAAGAATCCGACTCTGGTGTTCGCCGATGCGCCGCGTGACGGGCTGATCGATCCCTTGCTGCGCAGCGCGTTCCAGAACAGCGGCCAGATCTGTCTGTGCGGATCGCGCATTCTGATCGAGCGCAGCGTCTACGGGCAGGTTCGTGACGCACTGGTGGCAGGCGCCCGCGCGCTGCCGGTGGGCGACCCGCTCGACCCGGCGACGCGAGTGGGTCCGCTGGTGTCGAAGGCGCACTGCGACAAGGTGCTGGCCTGCATCGAGCTGGCGCGCGCAGAGGGCGGCCAGGTGCTGTGTGGCGGCGAGTCGCTGATGCTGCCGGGGCGCTGCGCCGGCGGCTGGTACGTTGCTCCAACGGTGATCGAGGGCCTCGGTCCCGACTGCCGCAGCAACACCGAAGAAATCTTCGGCCCGGTGGTCACGCTGCAGCCGTTTGACGATGAGGCCGACGCGCTGCGTCTTGCCAACGCCTCACCTTACGGCCTGGCGGCGTCGATCTGGACATCCGACCTGCGTCGCGCGCACGCGCTCGCAGCGCGCATCGACGCCGGGATTGTCTGGATCAACAGCTGGCTGCAGCGCGATCTGCGCACGCCCTTTGGCGGCATGAAGGCGTCCGGTCTGGGCCGCGAGGGTGGTCAGGAGGCGCTGCGTTTCTTCACCGAGCCGCGCAACGTGTGCATTCCTGCCGACGGCCTGCGCTGACTCCCGTGGGCCCGCGCGGGCCGCGCGTGCTCAGTCGGCCGGCACCAGCAGCAGGTCGCAATCAACCAGGTCGACCAGCCCTTCGGCCACGCTGCCCAACGCGCCGGCGTGGGCGTCGCGGCCACTGCGTCCAAGCACCAGAAGGTCGGGCTTCTGATCGCGGGTTCGCTGCAGCAGCATTGCGACCGGGTGACCGTGCTCCAGCCGCGCGACCGAGCGCACGCCGGGCAGGTTCTCCGAGATGAAGTGCGCCAGCCGCTGCTCGCCGCGCTCCTGACGCTCGGCGAGCAGCGAGGCGGTATCGAAGCCAGCCTCGGCCGGCAGGCCGGCCAACAGCTCGTCGATGTCCTCCTCGACGTGCATCACCTCGAACTGCGCCGCAGGCCAGTAGCGACTCGCGATGTTGGCACCTCGGGCCGCCGCCAGATCCAGATCGCTGCCAAGCATCACTCGCTCGTAGCCGCGCTCAGCGCTGCCGCGCACCAGCCACAGCGGCCGATGCAGGAGACGCAACAGCCGCCGCACGGTAGATCCCAGCAGGGCCTGACGCCACAGGCGATTGCCCGCCCCCGCGATCACCAGGCCGGGCGCAACCTGCTTCACGACCGCCGCCAACTCGGTATCAGGACGGCCCGCGCGGCAGACTATTTCGACCTCGTGGGAGCCGGCGTCGCGCAACTGCTGCGCGAGGCGCTCCAGCGCGTCCATCGCCGCGGCCCGTGCGCTGACTTCCAGCTCGGCTCGCAGCCCGAGGCCCAGGCTCGCAATGCCATCGAGCATGCGCACGTCGATGACGTGGAGCAGCCAGATCCGCTGAATCTCGGGTCGCTGCGCCAGCCAGCGTGCTTGCCGCATTACCGCATCGGAGGCCGGAGTCAAGTCGACGGCGACCAGAATCGAATCGGGGATAGTCACGGGCTGCCTTCCTCATAGTCGGCGCCGCTGCGGCGCAGTGGATGGCTGCCAGCTTACAATCGATGGCCATGCGGCAGGCTTGACCAGGATCAACGCGATCTTCAGCGCGCCGAGTTGATCAAGACCGCCCAACCACTCGCGCACCGGCACCGCACCGATGAGAGAAGCGATTCACGCCCCCGCCGCTCCCGCACCCGTTGGCGCCTATCCGCACGCGCGGCGAGTGGGCGACCTGCTGTTTCTGTCCGGCATTGGTCCGCGCACGCCGGGCAGTAACCTCATCCCCGGCAATCGCAGCGATGAGGATGGCCGCATCATCGGCCACGACATTGCTGCGCAGACCCGCGCCGTATTCGCCAATGTGCGCAGCGTGCTGGCGGCGGCTGGGTCGCGCTGGGAGGACCTGGTCGACGTCACCGTTTACCTGACCGACATGCAGAGCGACTTCAGCATCTACAACGCGATCTGGGCGGAGCACTTTCCGGACCCGGCGCAAGCGCCGTGCCGCACGACGCTTGGAATCACCGCGCTGCCGACGCCGATCGCGATTGAACTCAAGTGCGTCGCGGCGCTCGCGCCGCGCTGACTGCCCTGCGCTGACCTTCGTGCTGCGGGAAGCGGCCCCCCGCAGCATGACAGTCAGGCAAACGGGCGTCCCGGCCCCTCCCCGACCTTCCCCGAACAGCGGGGAGGGAGCAAGCCAGCAGCCAACCCTGAACGACTTTTACGTTAGCCCCCGCAGCCACCATTCGATCACCAAAGGAATCCGCCCCACATGGCCAAGAAGTCCAGCAAGCGCGCGCCCTCAAACGCAGCAGCCGCACGCATCGAGGCGCCCGCCCGACACCCGGGGCCGGATTGGCTGGTGGTCGCGATTGCCGCGGTCGGCCTGCTGATCACCGCCTATCTCAGCATCGTGGCGTTCCGTGGGACGGCGCCCGTGCTGTGCACGGCGGGATCGAGCTGCGACCTGATTCAGCAAAGCCACTGGTCGCGCCTGTTCGGCGTGCCTATTGCGCTGTGGGGGTTCCTGACCTACGCGCTGATTGCAGGCGCGGCGCTGCTGCCGTCGACCCGGCTGCGCCGCTGGCGGCGGATCTGGACATTGAGCCTGATTGGCGTCGGCATCAGCCTGTATCTCACCGTCATCGGCCTGGTGCAGCTGCAGGCGGCATGTGGCTGGTGCCTGGCATCACTGGTGACCATGAGCGCGCTGTTTGTGGTTGCCAGCGTGCGTCGCCCGCCGTCGGCCCCCGGCACGCCGTGGCTGAACTGGTCGGTCGGCAATGCCGCCCTGCTGCTTGGACTGCTGGGCGTGATGCATCTGGCCTACGGCGGCTGGTTCTCGCCGCGCCCGGAGCCGCGCCTGCAGGCGTTGGCTGCACATCTGAAGGAGACCGGTGCTGTCTTCTACGGCGCGGCCTGGTGTCAAGCCTGCAGCCGCCAGAAGGACGCTTTTGGCGGCGCCGCCAAGGACCTTCCGTATGTCGAATGCAGTCCGGGGGGACGCGGTGGTCCGTTCGCAATGGAATGTCTGAACGCCGGCATCGAGAGCTTCCCGACCTGGATCATCCGCGGCAAACGCTACGAGGATCTGCTCGCGCCTGACGACCTGGCCAAGCGCTCGGGCTTCGCCTGGGAGACACCCACGGCCAAGGGCGCACCCGGCCCATGAGCGGCATCGGACCCTTCAATTTTCAGCGGTGGATTGACGAGCACCGCGATCTTCTGAAGCCGCCGGTGGGCAACAAGTGCATCGTCGACGGTGATTTCATCGTGATGGTGGTTGGTGGGCCGAACCAGCGCAGTGACTTTCACGTCGACGAAGGTCCGGAGTTCTTCCATCAGATCGAGGGCGAGATGGTGCTGCGGGTGCAGCAGGATGGCGCGGTGCGAGACATTCAGATCCGCGCCGGCGAAATGTACTACCTGCCGCCGCGGGTGCCGCACTCGCCACAGCGCAGCGCGGGAGGCATTGGCCTGGTGATCGAACGCAAACGGCTGCCGGACGAACGCGATGGGCTGCAGTGGTACTGCGAGCGCTGCAATCAGCTGTTGTTCGACCAGCGCTTTCAGCTGCGCAACATCGAAACCGACTTTACGGCCGTGTTCGACCGCTATTACCGGTCGGTCGAACACCGCACCTGCGGCGGCTGTGGGTACGTGAATCCGGCGCCAGCCCGCTATGCGGCAGCCAGCGACGGCTGGGCCACATCGACCACGTCGGCTTCCGTGTAGCCGCCGTCCACGCCCAGCGTATGCAGCTCCATCAGCTCGCGGGCGTAGTTCTCGTTGATGCCGTTGATGCCATTGCTGGCGTTGTCGAGGTACAGCAGCATGGCCGGCGAACGGGCGCTGGCGCCGATCAGATCACGAAACCGGCCAAACGCGTGGGCCCGGCTGACCTCGCGGTCGTCGAGCGACTTCTGCACCACCTGCTGCGCGGAATTGACCTGGATGTTCAGCACGTCACCCCAGAAATCCACCATCGCCTCGAACAGCTGGCGGCGGCTGTAGATCGAGCGCAGCAGCACGGCAACCACCAGTTCGCTGGATATCTGCCCGAAGCCGCCCATCTGCCGGGTGCGCAAGTACAGTTCAATCCGATTCATGCCCACCGTGGGCAGGTTTTGCGCAATGAAGGTATTGATCGCGGCATCGTCCAGCGTGGCCGAATTCAGCTGCTCGTCGAGGTAGGCTTCGTAGCCCATCGCCGAGACCCGTGCGCGCTCTGCGCGAGAGGCACCCGACGCGATTCGCTGCAGCAGGGTTAGCGCCTCGCCCGAGGTGGATTTGGCCCTCGAAGTGGCGCCCGCCGCTGCGGCGTCACTCAACGCCAGCGCCGTATCGGGCAGCCTGGGGATTGCGTTGATATCGAGCATCGCATCTCTCTTCTTGACAAGTTCTACGGCGTCCCGCATCGGATTCCAGCTGCCCTGACCGGCGTCCGCGCCGCAGTCGGCAACCCGCTCACCCGCCTGGCCGGCTACTCGCCGCGCTCAGCGCCCTCCATCGGCGGACCCAGCAACGCTTTCAGATCGGTCGCCGGATCGCTTTGGACCAGTTGCCGCGCCAAACGCACGCGCTGCTCGGCCGATCGAGACCGCATGGCGTCGGCCAACTGCTGCCGTTGGGAACTCGACAGGCCGTCAACCCGCTGCTTGAGCGCTGCCCGCTCTGCCGGCTCCAGCGCCTGCATGAGCTGCCTGATTGGGCGCTCCGAGCCGCCATCTGCCGCCATCGCGGCGCCCGCCAAAAACGCCCTGCGCTCGCCGGGAGACATGGCCCGAAAGCGCTCGATGGTCGCCTGCCGCTGCTCCGGCGGCAGTGCGTCAAACCGCTTGCGCAGCGTGCGTCGGCGATCATCATTGCGCCCTTCCCAGCGCTGCCGCGTTTGCTGCAGCGCACGGCGGTCTTCCTCGTTGAGGCCTTGCCAGATCGCCATCCGCGCCGCCAAAACGTCGCGCTCGGCGGCCGGCAGGGCGATCCAGCGGCGCGCGCTGGCCAGCAGGCGCTCGCGTTGCTCAGGCTGAAGTTCGTCCCACTGCGCCGAAAATGGCGCCAGCGTCTGCTGCTCCTGTGCCTGAAGTGTCCCCCAGGTTTGCGCCATCGCTGGATTGAGCAGCAGCAGGAGCAACCAGAACCAGCGCGCCGGTTCAACCCGCACGGTCGTCGGCCGCCTGTTCCTGACTTTTTACCCAGAGGTAGAAATCCAGTGATTCGAGCATCTCGACGCCGTCCGGCGAAGCCAGCAGGCTGAACGCATCCAGTGATACCGGCGCCGGCGGCACCCGCAGCTCCTGCGCGCTGGGCCAGAACATCAGGGCAGCGAGCCCGGCGAACGCGGTTGCGGCGACCCAGCGCCGAGCAGGCGTCCGCCGACCAACAACGGCGTGCGCCAGCGCCTGGCGCCGCGCGGCGTTCAGCCGATCCAGGGTGGCTGCGTCCAATGACGAAGAGCGCGATTCGAGTCGCTCGCAGAGCGTCTCCCATTCGAGCTGTCGGCTGCGCTCAGACATGGTCGCGCAGGGCCTCGCGAAGATGCGCGTGGGCGCGTGACAGATGGGTCTTGATGCTGCCTTCGGAAATCCCCAGCGCCAGCGCCGCCTCAGCGACACTCAGGCCCTGCCACTCGCGCAGCAGAAAGGTCTGCCGCTGCCGGGTCGGCAGCCCGGCCAGCGCCTTCAGGATGGAGTCCATCAGCTGGTCGCGCTGCTGCACGGCGTCCGGGCGCACCGACGCAGCGTCGGGCGGATCGAACTCGACCGGCTGCGGGGAGTGCTGGGCGCGACCGCTGACTCGGCTCCACGGCCACAGCGCCAGCACCTTCTCGCGCACGCTGCGGCGACGCTGCCAGTCCACCATCGCATTGCTGACCACCCGGAAGAACAGCGGCGGCCATTCGGCAGCGGGTCGGTCGGCATAGCGCTTCACGAAGCGCAGCATGCAGTCCTGCAGCAGATCAAGCGCTTCCTCGCGCTGGCGGGTGCCGAGCTCGAGCATGCACAGCGCGCGCCGCTCCACCGACTGCAGGAAGGCGTCGAGCTGACGCCGGATGGCCAGCGACTCGCGTGTCGGCTCGGTCGACGCCCGGGTCAAGGGCGGAAACATGTCCATCCAGACATCGGTGGTCGCAGGTGTTGCAAGCGTAGTCATGTCCATGGTCAACGCAGCAGCAGGCGTCCGGTTGACAGCATGCCGGTCCTGGTGACGCCGGTCACCTGCACAATCCGCCGCGGAGCGCGCATGCAGCACCTGCAGCGCCCGGCAGAGTGCCCAGCCCGCCCCGCAGGCTCGTACAATCGGGAATGCTCAAGATCGACTCCCACGCCCACCTGCTGCCGCGCGATTGGCCGGATCTGGCCAGCAAGTACGGCGACAACCGCTTTCCGGTCATCCACCACACCGATGACGGTCGCCACCGGATTTACAAGGACGGCAAGTTTTTCCGCGAGATATGGTCGAAGACCTGGGACCCGCAGGAGCGGATCGACGACTACGCCCGCTTCGGCGTGCAGGTGCAGGCGATCAGCACGGTGCCGGTGATGTTCAGCTATTGGGCCAAACCGCACCACGCGCTGGAGCTGCATCAGGCGCTGAACGAGCACATGGCCGAGCTGTGCCGGACGCACCCCAGGCACTTTGCAGGGATCGGCACGGTGCCGCTGCAGTCGCCGCGGCTGGCCATCCAGGAGCTGGAGCGCTGCATCGACCAGCTCGGACTGCAGGGCGTCCAGATCGGCTCGCATATCGGCGAGTGGAATCTCGACGCGCCCGAGCTGTTTCCGTTCTTCGAGGCCGCGCAGGATCTCGGCGCCGCGCTGCTGGTGCACCCGTGGGACATGATGGGCAGTGAGTCGATGCCCAAATACTGGCTGCCGTGGCTGGTCGGCATGCCGGCCGAGCAGTCGCGCGCCGCCTGCTGTCTGATCTTCGGCGGCGTGCTGGAGCGTCTGCCGCGACTGAAGATCTGCCTGGCCCACGGCGGCGGCAGTTTTCCCTACACCATCGGCCGGATTGAGCACGGCTTCCGCATGCGGCCGGATCTGGTCGCCACCGATAATCCGCGCAGTCCGCGCGACTATCTGCCCAAGCTGTTCTTCGACTCCTGGGTCGCCGACGACCGCGCCCTTCGCTATCTGCTCGAGACGGTCGGCACCCAGCGCGTGATGCTCGGCACCGATTACCCGTTCCCATTGGGCGAACAGCAGCCGGGTGCCGGCATCGAGGCATTGGGCCTGGCCGCGCCCGAGCAGGCGCAGCTGTACCACGGCACCGCGCTGGAGTGGCTGGGCCTGCCTGCCTCACGCTTCAACAGATGATGCGGACCGCCGACCCGTTGTCCACGCCCAGCGACTTCGCACCCAATCCGACTGCAGCGCACGCCATGCCTGATCTGTACTCCGAGTCCTACGCCTTGGCGGCTGACGCCAACGATCCGCTTCGCGATTTGCGCGACGCGTTTCTGATCCCGCGCCACGGCGACGGCGATAGCGCATATTTCGTCGGCAACTCGCTGGGGCTGCAGCCACGCCGGGTGGCGCAATTGCTGCGCGAGGAGCTCGACAGCTGGGGCAATCAGGCGGTCGAAGGCCACTTCCGTGGCGAACGGCCGTGGATGCACTACCACACGCTGGTCCGTGACGGCCTCGCTGAGGTGGTCGGTGCCGAGCCGATCGAAGTGGTCGCGATGAACTCGCTGACCGTCAACCTGCATCTGCTGATGGCGAGTTTCTACCGCCCCGTCGCGGGTCGCGCCGCAATCCTGATCGAAGCCGGCGCCTTTCCCTCCGACCGCCATGCGGTGGAGTCGCAGATCCGTTTCCATGGCTTTGATCCGCAGACCGAGCTGATCGAGCTGGAGGCCGACGAACCGGCCGGCACGCTGTCGATGGCCGCGATCGAGCGCGTGCTGGGCGAGCACGGCAGCCGAATCGCGCTGCTGCTGTGGCCAGGCGTGCAGTACCGCACCGGACAGGCATTCGATCTGCGTGCGGTTGCGGCGATGGCGCGGGCGCAGGGTTGCGCGGTCGGATTTGATCTGGCGCACGCGGCGGGCAACCTCGATCTGGCTCTGCATGACAGCGGCGCCGATTTCGCCCTGTGGTGCCACTACAAGTACATGAACTCGGGCCCCGGAGCGGTGGCCGGCGCGTTTGTCCACGCCCGTTACGCGCATGCGCAAACGCCGCGGCTGGCGGGCTGGTGGGGGCACGAGCCAGCCACACGCTTCCAGATGGGCCCCGAATTCGTTCCTGCGGCTGGCGCCGACGGCTGGCAGCTCAGCAACCCGCCAGTGCTGGCGCTGGCGCCGTTGATCGCGTCACTTGAGCTGTTCCAGCGCGCCGGCATGCCCGCCCTGCGGCAGAAGTCGCTGCGCTTGACCGGCTATCTGGAGGCACTGATCCACACGCAGCTGGACGACCTGCTCGAGGTGGTCACGCCGGCCGATCCGGGCCAGCGCGGCTGTCAGCTGTCGCTGCGCGTGCGCGCCGGACGGGAGCGCGGACGCGCCCTGTTCGAGCACCTCGCCGCCAATGGCATTCTGGGCGATTGGCGCGAGCCGGACGTCATCCGCATCGCACCCACGCCGCTCTACAACCGGTATACCGACGTCCTGCGGCTGGTGCAGGCATGCCGCTCCTTCTCGCAGGCGCATCGACATGCCGACTGATCGGCTGACCATTATCGGCGCCGGGCTGGCCGGTGCCCTGCTGGCGACCCTGCTGGCGCGACGCGGCGTGGCGGTTGACGTCTTCGAGCGCCGCCCGGACCCGCGCAGCAGCGGCTACGCGGGTGGCCGCTCGATCAATCTTGCGCTGGCCGAGCGCGGTCGCCACGCGCTCGCGCTGGCTGGCGTCGGCGACACGGTCATGCAGCACGCGGTGATGATGCGCGGCCGCATGGTGCATTTTGCGCAGGGCGGCTCGCAGCTGCAGCGCTATGGTCGCGACGACAGCGAGGTGATCTGGTCGATCCATCGCGGTCGGTTGAACCTTGACTTGCTGGACGCGGCGCAGGCGGCCGGCGCCAGGCTGCATTTCGATCACGGCCTGCACGCGATCAACTTCGACCAGCGCCGCTGCAGCCTTCGCCGCGAAGCCGATGGTGCGCTGATCGAACACGACTTCAGGGCGCTGCTGGGCGCGGATGGCGCCGGCTCGGTGCTGCGCGGCACGCTGAGCGGCGTTGTCGATCTCGATCTGCGCTTTGAGCCACTTGACCATGGCTACAAGGAACTGGAAATTCCGCCGGCGGCCGACGGCGGCTATCGCATCGAGCCCAATGCGCTGCACATCTGGCCGCGCGGCGGCTACATGTGCATTGCGCTGCCCAACAGCGAGCGCACCTTCACCGTCACCCTTTTCCTGCCCAACGAGGGGCCACACCCGAGTTTCGCGACGCTGACCGACCCGGCCGCGGTCGCGCGGTTCTTCGACACCGACTTTGCCGACGCGGTGCCACTGCTGCCGGAGCTGCAGCAGGACTTCCGCGCCAACCCGGTCGGTCAGCTCGGCACCCTGCGGCTGGCGCGCTGGCATCTTGATCGACGCGCCGTCGTGCTCGGCGACGCTGCGCACGCCATGGTGCCGTTTCACGGCCAGGGGATGAACTGCGCATTTGAGGACTGCGTGGCGCTCGACCAGGCGATTGCCGGCCACGCCGATCTCGCCGACGCGTTCGCCGAATTCGAGTCACAGCGCCGACCCAACGCCGACGCGATCCAGAGCATGGCGCTGGAGAACTACATCGAAATGCGCGACCGCGTCGATGACGACGATTACCTGATCCAGCGGCAGCTCGAGCAACTGCTCGCGGAACGCCATCCGCAGCGCTTTGTACCTCGCTACAGCATGGTCACCTTCCGCCGCACGCCGTATGCGGTGGCGCAAGCGCGCGGAGTCATACAGCGACAGCTGCTGGTCCGCGCCACACGCGGGTGCCAGTCCCTGGAGCAGGTCGACCTCGATCACGCTGATCGCGAAGTGCTGGCCCAGCTGTCGACGCTTGGCCACGACTGACCCGGCGTGGGCAGATGACGCTGCACAGGCGCCGAGCGGCGCCTCTCCCAGACGCGGCCTCGACTAGGTCGTCGGGACTACCGGCCGGCGCCCGAATGCACGCGCCACAATGCGCCCGGTCGCGAGGCGCATGTCATCCAGAACCGCATAGATGGTCGGCAGGAAGACCAGACTCACCAGCGTGGAGAACACCAGCCCGCCGACAATAGCGCGCGCCATTGGCTGATACGCCGGCCCGCCTCCGCCCAGCTGCGCGCCGCCGATGCACAGCGGCAGCATGCCCAGCACGGTGGTGCCCATCGTCATCAGAATTGGCCGCAGGCGTTCGCGGGCGCCCTCAACCAGCGCGTCGGTGCGTCGAAAACCGTTGCGTCGCAGATTGTTGATGTGCTCGAACATGACGATGCCGTTGTTGACCACGACGCCCATCAGCACCAGCACGCCGATGGCCGCCATGATGGTGAAGGTGGTGCCGGTCAGCGCGAACAGCCAGAACACGCCCAGCACTGAAAACAGGATGCTGGTGATGATGGCCGTTGGCATCAGCATGGACTCGAACAGCGCCGCCATGATGATGTAGATCAGCAGCAACGCGATCAGCATGTTGAAGCCCATCTGCTTGCCGGCGTCGTCGTTGCGCTGAAAGTTTCCGCCGAAGCTCCAGCGATAGCCATCCGGCAGCGCGACTGAGCTCATCGCCTCGGTCATCGCCGCCTTTGCTTCCTCGGTGGTTTTTCCGTCGGCAGCGGTGGCCTTGATGGCCAGATTCATCTGCCGGTCGCGGCGTGATATCTGGGTGGCGCTGCGCGTCACGTCGACATCGACCAGCGAGCTCAATGGGACTTCGACGCCGGCGGCATTTCGGATGTTGAGCGATGAGAGGTCCTGGATCCGGAACGTCTGGGATCCCTCCAGCCGCGCCCAGACGGGAATCTCCGCCCCCGCATGGCGGAACTCCCGCAACGGCGTGCCGCGCAGGGCAATGCCGACATAACTCGCCACTTCCTCCGCCGAGAATCCAAAGAATGCCGCGCGCTCGCGATTGACCCGTATTGCCACCTCGCTTCCGACATCACCGATGTCAACCCGAACGTCGCGCAACTCGCTGCGCGCCGCAAGAATGCTGACCACCGCCTCCGACAGCGACACCAGCACCTCGTTGGAATCGCCGTTGAGGACCAGCTGCAGACCTTCCTCGTCGCCCGCTCCGCCACCGCCACCCGGCCCACTGTCCTCAAAGCTGAAATCGGCGCGAGCGGATTTTGGCAGCTCCTCGCGCAGCATTTCCTTGACCTGATCGGCTGACAGCAGATCCGCCTCGTGATTGCGCAACATCAGGTAATCCAGCAGACCCGGATTGGGCTCGCGCAGATTGATTCGCACCCCGCCCCAGCCTCGCTCACTGAACCACGAATAGATCTGCTCGATCTGGTAGCGGTCGCGGTTGGCATCCAGGAACTGCTCGACCCGCAGCGTCTCCTCGGACAGCTGATCCAGGCTGTAGGCACCCTTCCACTGCAGATTGAATTCCAGCTCCCGACCGACCTCATCCTTGAACATGTCGAACGAGGTCATGCTGGCCGGAACCATGCTGAGCAGCACGACGGCCAGAATCCCGACCAGTGACCAGGCGCGACGATTGAGCGACCAGCGCAACCCGGCGGCATACTTGCGGCTGACCCACGGCACCAGCCCCTTGGTCGTGCCCAGGGACGGCGGCGACTTGATCCGCGCCGAGATCATCGGAATGAGACTGATGGCGATCAACCAGGACGCCAGTAGCGCCATGGTGATGGTCAGCGCGACCTGACCCAGATAGATGCTGACCACATTGCGCTCGCCGAACATGTTTGGCGCAAAGACAATGATGCTGGTCAGGGTGCCGGCAGTGATCGCCAGCTGCACGCCGCGGGTGCCTTCGATCGCGCAGCGCATTGGATCATCCGGGTATTTCTCGCGCTGCTGGTAGATGCTCTCAACGACCACCACGGAATTGTCGACCAGCATGCCCAGGCCCAGCAGCAGCCCCATCATGGTCAGGATGTTGAGGGTCATGCCGGCAAAATACATCGCGCCAAGCGTCATGATCAGACAGGCCGGAATGGCCAGCGTCACCATCAGCGTCGAGGGCCAATGGCGCAGAAAGTAATAGAGCACCAGGATCGAGAGCAGCGCACCCAGCAAACCAGCGTTGACCAGTTCATTGAGTGAACTGCTCACGCTGTCGGCCTGGTCGCCAATTACCTTGAGCTGGATTCCCTCAAAGTCGGGCGTTGCCGCGATCCGTTCGACTTCCGCCATCACCAACCGCGAGACCTCGACCAGGTTCGAGTTGCTTTCGCGAAACACGTCGAGGCCGACCGCCGCCCTGCCCTCCAGCCGGCGGCCAAAGTCGGCGACCTGCTGCTTGAGACGCACGTCTGCGATGTCCGACAGCCGCAGTCCGCTGTCGTTGATGACCAGATTGCGCAGCTCGTCGAGGTCACGCATCTCACCCACCGGCTGCACCCGCAGTCGGCGTTGGCCATCATCGATCTCGCCGGCCGACACCGAGAAGTTGATGCCCTGCAGGCGCGCCGCCAGTTCGTTCAGCGCGATCTGGTGGGCGCCCAGACGCGCCGGCTTGATCGCCACTTCGACTTCCGGCGGCGGCGCACCGCTGATGTCGACGCGGGCCACGCCCGGCAGGCGCTCGATGCGGCGCTTCATGGCCTGCTCGATAAGCGTGTACTCGCCGGTCATGTCGCGTTCGCCGGCGAAGCGCAGATTCAGGAACGCCTGGTCGCTGGGTGAGAACTTGCGCACGAAGTAGCGTTGCAGGTCATCGGGTAGCTCGTCACGGATTGCGTCCACGCGTTCGCGCGCTTCGCTGGCGGTGACTTCGATGTCGCGCGACCAGTCAGAAAACATCACGAACACGCCGCCACCGTCGGCGCGGCTGTTGGAGTTCATGGAGGCAATCGAGGGCAGCGTTGCCAGCGCCTCTTCTACCGGTCGGACCAGGGTCCGCTCGACTTCCTCCGGGGTTGATCCGGGGTAGGGAAGCTCGACATAGACGAACGGCAAATTGACCGCAGGAAACCGCTCAAGCGCCAGACGCTGGGTGGCGATCAGACCCATCACCACCAGCGACACATAGACCATGATCGCCGTAACCGGCCGCCGCAGACTCAGCTCTGCAAGAGTCATCGCACGCCTCCTGTGGCCAGGCCCGGATCAAGCACCGATTCCGCCAGCCTGCCGCGCTCACGGTAACGAGCGTCGCTTTGCCGATCCAGCAGCGCGTAGACCACCGGGATCACGATCAGCGTAAGCAGGGTTGATACCAGCAGGCCGCCAATCACGGTGATTGCCATCGGCGCCTTCATCTCTGCGCCCTCGCCGCCGAAAAAAGCCAGCGGCGCGAAGCCGAACAGCGTGGTCAGCGTCGTCATCACAATCGGCCGCAGGCGCGCCATCGCGCCCTCCACGATGGCGTCGTGCTTGGCAACGCCGGCCATTCGCAGCTGGTTGATCTTGTCAATCAGGACAATCGCGTTCTTCACCACAATGCCGACCAGCAGGATCAGCCCGATAAACACCACCACGGATACCGGTGAACCCGACAGCCACAGCGCCATTACCGCGCCCACCAGCGCCAGCGGTATGGTGAACATGATGACAAACGGATGCAGCAGCGACTCGAACTGCGATGCCATCACGAGATAGACGAGAAAGATCGCCAGTCCCAGCGCAAACATCAGCGAGTTCAGCGATGCCTGCAGCTCCTCGCCCTGGCCGCCAATGTGCAAGCGCACGTCCGCGCCCACCGGGTTGGCTGCCACCAGCGCCTCGACTTCCTTTACCGCCGAGCCAAGATCGATGCCGCGCAGGCTCGCCGATACGATCGCAACGCGCACCTGGTCGGACCGATGCACCTCACTGGAGCCCAGCGTTTCGACGATATCGGCGACCGCTGAGAGGGTTACCGGGCGCTCGCTTTGCGGATTGATGATCAGCTTGCCGATATCGGCGACCGAGGCGCGGTCGTCTTCGCGGGCACGCACCAGCACGTCGATCTTGCGGTCGCGGAACGAGTAGCGCGTCGCCACCTCGCCGCGCACCTTGCGCACCACCTGATCGGCAATCTGACGGTTGGTCAGGCCCAGCGCTGCGGCGCGCTCCTGGTCGAAAATGATCTGGATCTCCGGAAAGCCGGCCTGGACGGTCGACTTCACGTCGGCGAAGAACGGCTTCTCCTGCATCAATGCCGTCAGCTTTCTGCCGGCTGCCTCGATCGCTGCGAGGTCCTGACCGCGCAGCTCGATCTCCAGCGGCGTGGAGAAGCTGAGCAACTCGGGCCGGCCGAACTTGACGTCCACCGCGGGAAACCCGGACATCGTTTCGCGCAGGCGCTCGGTGATGACCGCTTCCGTGCTGCGGCTGTAGCCTCGACCCAGCACCACCGAAAGTTTCGCGATGTTCTCGCCAGACTCGGTCGGGTTGGCATCCAGCCGGGTGCCGCTGCCGCTGACGCCGTAGAGGACATCGATGTCGGCATCGTCAGCGTGCCGGAGTTGGATCGCGCGAACCAGTGCATCGGTATCGCGCAGCTGGGTGCCCGGTGGCAGCTTGGCGGTCATCTCAAACCGGTCCTGCGCAAACTGCGGGATCAGGTCGGTTCCCAGTTGAGTCACCACCACGAGTGACCCCAGAAATGCTGCGGTGGCCACGCCCAACACCAGTGCCGGGCGGCCAAGCGCGTGCGGCAGCAGCCGAACATATCTGCTGGCCGTCGCTTCGTAGGCCCTGTTCACGCCCGCGCCTAACCAGCGCAACACGCGACCAATCGTCTGATCGAGCAGCCAAGCCGCTCGCAGCACCAGCCAACTCACTCCGAACACGATCATCGGCAGCACTGCCGCCAGCGCGACCACCGGCAGCACAATGGCCAGCAGCAGCAGGCGCAGCGGCAGCAGGATCAGCCAAATGGCCTTCTGACGCGGGGAAGAGCCACTCTCGGCAAGCGGCCAGCGCGCCACCGCGCGCAGAAACGCAAGCGCCTTGCGCCAAACCGGCGTGTTCTCGCTTTGGCCTTCGTCGGCAAATGCCAGCGGTGAGCGCGCCTGCAGCGAGGAGAGCATTGGAATGAGCGTCAGCGAGACCACCAGCGAAATGGACAGCGCGATGGCGACCGTCAGCGCCTGATCCTTGAACAGCTGCCCCGCCACCCCCTGCACAAATACCAGCGGCAAAAACACGGCCACGGTGGTCAGGGTGCTGGCGATCACCGCCATGCTGACCTCGCGGGTTCCAGAGATGGTCGACTCAATCACGCCCAGGCCCCGCTCTCGGGCCTTGGCGATGCTCTCCAGCACCACGATGGAGTCGTCCACCACCATGCCAGTGGCCAGCGCGAGTCCGGCCAGCGACATCACATTCAGGCTCAGCCCGAACTGGCCCATGAAGAAGAATGTCGTGATGATCGAAACCGGCAGCGAAAGCCCGATGACGAAAGTGCTCCAGCCGTTGCGCAGGAACAAGAAAATCAGCAGGATCGCCAGCGTGCCGCCGATGAGTGCCTCGTTGCGCACCTCGTCCAGCGCGGCACGGATGAACACCGCCTGGTTCTCGATGGTGGTCAGCTGGGCGCCTGCAGGCAGGTCGGCGCGCAGCCGCCCGACAGCCGCTTCGATGGCTTCGGCAACCGCCACCGTGTTGGCATCGCCTTCCTTGTAGATGGCGATCTCGACCGCCTCCTGACCGTCGACGCGGATGACCGCCTGGCGCTCCTTGTGGCCCTGGCTGACGGTGGCAATATCCTTCAGCTTGATCGGGATTCCGCCCTGGGTCGTAATCAGGAGCTCACGCATCTGGTCGAGGCCGCTGAACTGGTTGATCGTGCGAACCAGATAGCGCTGCGAGCCCTCTTCAATGCGGCCGCCGGCGACATTGATGTTTTCCTGCTTCAGCCGATCAATGACCTGTAGCGGCGACAGCCGCAGCTGCGACAGGCGCCGATCATCGATCAGCACCTGCACCTCGTCCTCGAGACCACCGGACACCTTGACTGCGGCGACGCCGCTGACTGGCTCCAGGCGCTTTTTCAGGTCTTCTTCGGCATACCGGCGCAGCCGCATCAGCTCTGTCGCCTGGTCACCGCTGCCAGCGTTTTCGGCTGCCAGAACCATGCGCATGACCGGCTCGGTGCTGGGGTTGAAGCGCAGCAGTACCGGCGCCTTCACTTCCAGAGGCAGCCGCAGGACCTCAAGCTTGCCGCGGACCTCAAGGCCGGCTTGGTCCATGTCCGTGCCCCAGATGAACTCGAGCACCACGTCACTTTGACCCGTGCGTGAAATCGAGCGCAGCTTGCGCAAACCCTTCACCACCCCAACCGCCTCTTCGATCGGTTCGGTGATCAGGTTTTCCATCTCGATCGGCGCCGCACCGGTGTACTCGGTGCGCACTGTGAGGGTCGGATAGCTCAGGTCCGGCAGCAGGTTGACCTTCAGCTCGCTCAGCGCGATGGCGCCAAACAGCACCATCGTGAACGTTGCCATCGCGATCGTTACGCGACGGCGGGTCGCGATCTCAACCAGGCTCATTTGCCGGCGGCTCCGGCCAGTTCGTCGCTCGCGTCAGGGACCGGCTCGTCATCCGCCGGCTTGGGATCACCAATGACCTCGATCCTGGTGCCGTCGCGCACCGCCACCTTGCCCGCCGTCACCACGCGGTCGCCTTCTTCGAGACCGGACTTGACCTCAGCGAACTCGCCGTTGACGTAACCAAGCAGAATCCGGGTCTTCTCGGCGACGCCGCTGCGCACCAAGAATACGGTTGTCTCATCGCCGTCCTCGACCAGCGCAAGGCGCGGCACCGTGAGTGCATCGCTGCGCTGCTCGTAGACCACGGCAATACGACCGAACATGCCCGGCTTGAGTCGGCCTTCGGCATCGGTAAACGTCGCCGTCGCGCGAAAGGTACCCGTCGCGGCGTCGACCACGGGGCTGATCCGGTTGATCGAGCCCTCAACCAGAACGCCAGGCAGCGCATCCAACGCAAGCCGAACCGGCAACCCGGGGCGCAGGGTCGCGAGTTCGCGTTCAGGGACATTCAACACAGCCTCCAGCCGGGCGGCGTCAACCACCCGAAACATGGTCTGGTTGATGCTGATCAAGTTGCCGGCTTTGACCATGCGCTGTGCGACGACGCCGTCGAACGGGGCAACCACATCCGTGTAGGAAAGCTCCAGCTGCGCCAGGTTGTGCGCGGCGCGTTGCATGGCGACGTCAAATCGAATGCGCTCATTGGCATCGGCAGCAATCAGCCTGCGCTCAAACAGTTCACGCGAGCGGGCGTATTCGGACTCCAGCTTGGCCAGTGCGGCTTGGGTGCGAGCGACTTCCAGTCGCGCCCGCTCCGGATCGATCTTTGCCAACACTTGTCCAGCCCGAACCTGATCACCCTCTTCTGCCTTGAGCTGCAGCAGCACGCCGGAGGTTTTGGCGACCACCATGGCCTCGTTGGGCGCCTCGAGTGCTGCTGTGGTTGTGTAGCTGGCCGCAATGCTGCGACGCTCGGCGGCCGCAACTTCGACCGGGATCGGCTTGACCTCCTTGGGAGTCTTTGAAGCCGACCGGGGACCACCCTCACCGCTGCCGGGCGGACGACCGCCGCAGGCGGCTAACGCCGCAACAAGCCCAACCAGGATCACGACAGAGACCGCTCGATTCATCTTTGTGAAGGCTTTTCGTTGGGCGGATGAGGGGGAAACGGGCACAGTCATTGGATGGGGCTCGATGAGTGGTGGTGTTATAGTTGACTACAACACTATCGTTGTCAAGAACGGGAGGGGTAACAATGCGGGAAAAACATGGCCTGCACAGGTGCAAGTAGTCATTTCGACGCCTCCGGACGCATGACGTGACGATTCGCCGGGTCGTTCAGGTGCGGCCGGCACGCGTGAGCGCGCTGGCCGCGCAACGCCTTGGCTGGATATACTTCTGCTCTCGCCGCACCCTCCCGGGGGCTGCGCGAATCTGAATGATTCCGGAACCGACCATGACGCCCATGCTGCGACTCGCTTGCCTTATCGCTCTTTCAGTCCTTGCCACGCCCGCGGTCGCCCAAGGCGATGCCGAGGCGGGCAAGCACAAGGCCTACACCTGCGCCGGCTGTCACGGCATTCCGGGCTACCGCAATGTCTATCCGCACTACCACGTGCCGCTGATTGGCGGCCAGAATCGCGAGTACCTGATCGCCGCGCTCACTGCCTACCAGAAGGGCGAACGCAAGCACCCGACCATGCGCGCGCAGGCCGAGAGCTTCACGGCGCAGGACATCGACGATATTTCAACCTACCTGTCCACCCTTGACGGCAGCCGCAAGTGATCCTGACCGCATCCGGAGTCCGCTACATGAGCCCACGATTGATTGTTGCGCTGAGCCTGATTGCGTTCGCACCGCTTACGCTCGCCAAAGGATCAAGCGAGGCCGGCGCCACCAAGTCGCAGGTCTGTCAGGCCTGTCATGGCACCGACGGCAATGGCACTGGCGATGGTCAGTACCCGCGGATCGCCGGCCAGTACGCCGACTATCTGGTCAAAGCGTTGCACGACTACCGAAACGGCGAGCGCAACAACGCGATCATGGCGGGGTTTTCAGCCACGTTGAGCGATGCCGATATCGAAGACCTGGCCGCCTTCTACGCGAGCCAGAGTGGTCCGTTGAGCGTTCTCAGCCGCGACAAGTAGACGCTTTTTTGATTCGCAGACCGGCCGGTCCGCTGCAGATCTGCCGCCTCAGGACGAGTCAGCGCTGAGTCACCTGAACTCCACTTTGCGCTCGCCGGCCAACGGCAGGCGACATCCGAGGTCGTATATCTGGCGCAGTCGCCGGTGGGATTCCTGTGCCCCTGCGCTGGTGATCTTTTCCCAGAGAGTCTGGCAGGCCTCGGCCTCGGCTGGGTCAAGCGTCGTCGGGTCATCGATATCGTAAACAGACAGCTTGGGCTCGGACATTCCGCAGCCGCCGGCCGCCGCAATCACCACTACCGCACACCCGACCCGATAGCCGGGCATACCCGGCACCGGGACGCTGACCACCAGGGTTGATGCCTTGACCGCCTTTTCGAGCACTTCGTCCAGCAGATTGGCCGTCGGCTGCCAGTAGCGGTCAAAGCGGGTTGCGTTCACCTCGATCGCCTGTGGCAGCGTGAAGGCCGCCTCGGCTTCGGCAATTCCGGCTATTTGATACTCGAACGTCGCGTTCGCGCCCGCCTTTGCGTCAAGCACGCGCACGTGGTCGTCGACGTTCACGAGTGCGCCGTCGGCCGCAAACAGGCGCAGCGCCGGCCGGTCTGCCGGCAGCAGTTCGGCAACGATGGCCGGAGTCGCCACGGTCACCGGCCCTGCGCTTCTTTGAGTGACGGAACGTGCAATCGACGTCGGGCGCTGTGTCGGCGTCGGTTTCAGCGGTGGCGCGACCATTGGCGGGGGCTCGGGGTCGAGCAGCAGGACCTCAATTGGATTTGCCAGCGCGACATCCACCTGCTGCTTGGGCGCTGACCAGTGATCGAACAGCAGCATTACCGCCAGATGCGTTGCCAGCACCACTCCGAGCACCGCCGGTGCCAGCCTGCGCATGCGCCGGGGCGATCGACTGACAGGCCGGAACGGGACTGCGCTGACGTCACCAGGATCAAACGGCGCTGCGCCGCGATGAAAACCCGTGCTGCGGGCAGACTGCAGCAACAGCACGGACGATCAGGCGCCGGGGCGACGGTAATAGGGTGCCGCGCCGCTCTGATGATCGGTGGCGTCGACCACGGCCTGGACCTCGGGGACGCGGGTCTTCAAGGTCTTTTCCACCCCTTGCTTGAGCGTGACGTCCACCATTCCGCAGCCGTGGCAGCCGCCACCAAAGCGCAGTACCGCCGTGCCCTCCGCGGTCAGCTCCTCAAGCGCCACTCGCCCACCGTGAGAGGCCAGCTGCGGATTGATCTCGGTTTCGAGCACGTGGCGAATCCGCTCGATAACGCCGGCATCAGCCCCCGGCGCCACGCCCTTGATGCGCGGTGCGCGAACGGTGACCTGGCCGCCGGTGTCGTTGCGCTGGAAATCGAGCTCAGCACCGTCCAGGAACGGCACGCTGGCAGCGTCGACGTACAGCGTGAAGCCATCGCAATCGAGCGCCCACTCGTCGCCGAGCAGATCGTCCACATCGCAAAATTCGAGGCGTGCATCGGCGGACGGGGTGCCGGGTCGCATCGCGGTCAGGCGAATGCCGATCGCGTCGTCCTGCTGCTCAATCAATCCGCGGAAATAGGTTTGGGCGTCTTCTGAAATCTGGATCATTGGTCTGGACTGGGCGATGGGGGGAGTGAGTGCGCTCAAGTTTACGCAGCGGCCCATTAGGAAGGCGTTCTATACTCGCCAGCTACGCTGAACCGGAGCCTTCCGAATGCACTCGAACGCCCTCGTCGACCGTCACTGCCGCCCGCTGAGTGGTCCCAACAGCAGACTGGCGCCCGATGCCGTGGCCACCGCGTTGACCCAGCTTCCTGGCTGGGAGCTGGCCGAAGAAGGCAAAGCACTGATCAGAACCTACCACTTCGACGACTACTACCGCACGCTGGCCTTCGTCAACGGACTCGCCCACATTGCTCACCGGGAAGACCACCATCCCGATCTTGGCGTGCACTTCAATCGCTGCGTGGTGCGCTACTCGACCCACGACGCAGGCGGTTTGACCGACAACGACCTCATCTGCGCGGCGCGTGCCGAGCAGCTGTTCGCCGGCTGAGTGGCGCGACTCGAATCGCTTGAGCGCCGCACGCGCGGATCCGATCAGGTGGCTTACGTCAGCCCCGCTGGCCGGCCAGCCGTTCAAGCACGGCCTTGAGCGGCCCGGGCAACGGGGCGTTTAAAAGGTAGGGCTCAGCACCGTCCTTCAGCGCAAATGACAGCGAAGCCGCGTGCAGAAACAGTCGCTGCAGACCGACCGACTTCAGCGCCTGATTGGCTGATTTGTCACCGTACTTTTCGTCTCCGGCGACCGGTGTTCCCAGGTGTGCGCTGTGCACGCGGATCTGGTGGGTGCGACCGGTTTCGATCCTGACTTCGGCATAGGTGTGCCCGCCGACCCGCTCGATCTGGCGGAAATGGCTGACCGACGCCTTCCCCGAGGGCAACACCCGGACCATGCGCTCGCCGCCCTGCAGAACGAACTTCTCCAACGGCGCATCCACGCGCAGCGCCGGGCGCGGCAGCTCACCCACCAGCAGCGCCAGGTAGCGCTTCTCCAGCCTCCCGGTGCGAATGAGTGCCTGCAACTCTGTCAGCGCCGAGCGTTTCTTGGCCAGCACCATCACGCCGGAGGTGTCCCGATCCAGTCGATGAACCAGCTCCAAGCTGTCCTTGGGCCGCAGAGCACGCATCAGCTCGATCGCGCCAAAGCCGATCCCGCTGCCGCCGTGGCTGGCAATGCCGCTCGGCTTGTCGAGCACCAGCAGCGCGCGATCCTCGAACAGGATGCTCGCCTCGATCTGCGCCAGCAGCGAAGGATGGGGGGTGCCGTGATCGGCCGGCGCATCCAGCCGAACCGGCGGCAGACGGACCTCGTCGCCCTCCTCCAGCCTGCGGTCGGGCTTGACGCGCTTGCCGTTGATCCGCACCTGGCCGGTTCGCAGCAGGCGATAGACCAAGGATCGCGGTGCGCCCTTGAACTGCCCAAGCAGGAAATTATCCAGCCGCTGACCGGCGCGCTCGGCGTCGATGCGCACCGTACGCACCGTGCCAGGCGTCGACCCGGCTCTGGCAATGTGACCAGTGTTTGCTGCCATGCTGACCTGCTTGCTACACTCCGCGGGCGATCAACGTCCCAATTTTGTTGTTCGCTCAAAAGCTTAGGACGCATACCGCATCCAACAGGCGCAGTTTGACTGGTGCCGACGTGGCCAGGGACCAAGTCCCTGATCAGGCGGTGGCAGCGATATCCCGGTGCCAACGGTCTTCTAATCCTTGACCGTAACCCGGATTCGACAGGCGACCTGACTCTTGAGCGTGCGACGGGAACCGTGCACCCCGGCTATCCGGCGAGCTTCCCCATGGTATCCATGGTAACCGCTGACGTTCGGGCTGTGCGGTCAGATGTGTTCGCACGGACACCTCAGGGTGTCCGGCATGGAGGCCGCGACGGCGCTTCAGCGCTTTCCGGTTCAACAACAATCGATGCAACAACAAGCGCTCCCGCGACGGATCCGTCGGTGGTGTTGCAGCGCTGAGGTTTCTTGCACGGTCATTCGCGGGCGCGCTGCGCCGCGATTGGCCCCGGAAACTGGCGGCTGCCTCCCCGACCTTCCCTGCGGTTGAGCGCGCGAGGAACAGAACGCCAATGAAAAGAATGCTCATCAACGCCACCCAGCAGGAAGAGCTGCGGGTCGCAATCGTGGATGGACAGACGCTTTACGACATCGACATCGAGCAACCGTCCAAAGAGCAAAAAAAGGGCAACATCTACAAAGGTCGGATCACCCGCATCGAGCCGTCGCTCGAGGCCGCTTTTGTTGAGTACGGTGGCGAACGGCATGGGTTTCTGCCGCTGAAGGAAATTTCGCGTGATTACTTTATCGAGGGCGTAAATCCCGATAAGGCGACGATGAAAGAGATCCTTCGCGAAGGTCAGGAGGTCGTGATCCAGGTCGACAAAGAGGAACGCGGCAACAAGGGCGCCGCCCTGACCACGTTCATCTCGCTGGCCGGCCGCTACATGGTTCTGATGCCGAACAGCCCGCGCGCGGGCGGCGTGTCGCGACGCATCGAGGGCGATGATCGGGCCGCGCTGAAAGAGGCGATGGACAAGCTGAGCATCCCCGACGACATGGGCGTGATCATCCGCACGGCCGGCATGGGGCGGGACGCTGAAGAACTGCAGTGGGATCTGGACTACCTGCTACAGGTGTGGCGCGCGATCACCGAAGCGGCGCTGTCCAAGCCGTCGCCATTCCTGATCTATCAGGAGTCGCGGCTGATCATTCGCGCCCTGCGCGACTACCTGCGCAATGACGTTGGTGAGATCCTGATCGACAGCGAAGAGGTGTACGAAGACGCGCGCGCCTTTGTCGAGCAGGTGATGCCGCACAACCTGCGCAAGCTGAAGCGCTACACCGAGACGACGCCGCTGTTCTCACGCTTCCAGATCGAGAGCCAGATCGAGAACGCCTATGCCCGCGAACTGCGGCTGCCCTCGGGCGGCGCCATCGTCGTGGACCAGACCGAAGCACTGACAGCGGTCGACGTGAACTCGGCGCGGGCCACCAAGGGCAGCGATATCGAGGAAACCGCCTACAACACCAACCTGGAAGCGGCCGATGAGGTCGCCCGCCAGCTCCGCCTGCGTGATCTTGGTGGACTGGTGGTGATCGACTTCATCGACATGTCCTCGACCAAGCATCAGCGCGAAGTCGAAAACCGTCTGCAGAACGCGCTCAAGCAGGATCGCGCGCGGGTCCAGATTGGCCGGATTTCACGCTTCGGCCTGCTTGAGATGTCACGTCAGCGCCTACGGCCGAGCCTTGGCGAGTCGAGCCAGATCATCTGTCCGCGCTGCGAAGGGCACGGCCGGATGCGCAGCGTCGAGTCGCTGTCGCTGTCGATCATGCGTCTGATCGAAGAGCAGGCCATGAAGGACGGCACCGGCCAGGTGCTGGTGCAGGCGCCCAACGAGATCGCCAACTTTCTGCTCAATGAGAAGCGGCTGGCCCTGCGCGAAATCGAGCAGCGGCATGATGTTCCGCTGATCATCGTCGCTGACCCGCAGCTGGAAACGCCACATTTCAACGTCCAGCGTCTGCGCGAGAACGAGATCGGCGAGGAGGCCGCCAGGCCCAGCTATCACCGCACCAGCCCGCGCAAGCAGGAAGTCCATGCGCTGACCAAGGCCAACATCAACGTGCCGCCGCCGCCAGCGGTAACCAATGTTCGCCCGGCAACGCCCGCGCCGACGCGGGAGGAGATCCTGCCGGTCGCGCCCGCGCCCATGGTGCTGCCGGTCGCGCTGACCGCCAAACCCTCGCTGGGTCTGTGGGGACGCGTGGTCAAGTGGTTCAGCGGGACCGATGCAGCGGTCGCAACCCCTGCTTCGACCGATCGGCCAGACAGCGGCCAGCACCGGCACGCGTCGGCGCGTCCGACTTCGCCGTCGGGGAGCAAGCGCAGCGACCGGGGCGACCGCAGCGAGCGCGGGCGCGGCCGGGGGCGCGACGAGCAGTCGGAACGCAGCAAGCAGGGCAAACCGACGCCGGTGACGGCGTCCAAGCCCGCCGAAGACATCGCCAAACCGGCGACGGATCGCCAGCAGAACGCAAAGCCCGGACGGCCAGACCGCCCCGCAGCGGCCAAGCAGGAAGGCCAACGCACCGACCCGCAACGTAAGGAGCCACGGCGCGAGGAGCGCCCCCAGGAAACTGCGGCCGCCGACGCACCGAACCTGCAGCGCACACCGGCCACCATGCCTGCGCTGGCGGCGCAGCCATCCGCAGAGGACCTCGCCACTGCCGTGGCGCTGGCCAGCGTGGCGGCCGCAAGCAGCGCAACGCCCAACGACGAAACGGCCGCCGAAAGCGCTGCTGACGGTGGCGCCCGCCGTCGTCGCGGACGTCGCGGTGGGCGTCGCCGTCGTCGCCAACAGGACGCAACGGGCATGGAGACACTGGACGCCGGTCTGGGTGACCAGAGCCAGCTGGATTTCGACGGCGACGCCGAAGAAGAGGGTGACGTCAGCGAGGTGATCCACGCCGCGCAAGCCACCCACGTCGACTCCGCAGAGGAAGCCCCTGCGCCGTTGCCAGCGCCGGTGGCTGCTACCGGTTACTTCCCCTCGCCTGCCCCGACCCCGGCACCGTCTCTAGCGCCAGCGCCGGCGGCTGCGGTTGCGGCGCCCGTGGCAATAGCTACCGCGCTGGACTTGCCCGCCGCCGCAGTCGACGCACCCGCCGACCCACTGGCGACCGCGACGGCGGACGAGCCTGAAACCGCAGTCGCGACAGCAGCGTTGCCGATCAAACCTATGGCTCCCCGCGATGATGTCGAGCCGGCCGCGGCCAGCGACGGCCCCGTGCCAACAGTGAGTTCACTCGATGCCGCGGGTGATGCGTCGGCGCCGGGTGAGACGCTCGCCGCCCCGGAACCGTTGGAATCGGTGGAACCCTCGCCGCCCACACTGGACGAGCCGCCGATCCCGGCTGACCTTCCCGCAACGCAGACTGCGGTGGAGCCAGAGCATGCCGCTCTTCCTGCGGTGGTCGCTGAAGCGCCCCGGGTGACGCCGACGGACGTTGCAGCCGTAGAGTCGGTGGACGATGCAGCCGTAGAGTCGGTGGAACCTGTGTTGGTGGCCGCGCCTGAGCCTGCCGCAACAGCGCCATGGACGGAGCCTGCCGCGAACGGGAAAAAATCTGAAGGTGACCCAATCAAGCCTGCCGGGAACGGCTCCGGCGAGCTCTTCAAGCAGATCGTTGCGGATGTCGCCAAGCAGAAGGCTGCCAATCCGACGCGTCCGCCAAACGCCTGATCGTCGCGGCGCGATGGCGGAGTCAGACTCCGCCATCGCGTTACGGCGACGCGTCAGTCCCGCCGCCCGGTGCCAACATCTGTGCCGCATCGACCAGTCCATAGTGACTGGCGAGGCGGGCCAGCGACATCACGTCCCGCAGACCCAGCTTCTTCAGCAGTCGAGACTTGTGGGTTGAGACTGTCTTGGGGCTCAGATTCAGCTGCCGGGCAATGTCGGTGGTGCGGATGCCCTGCACCAGCAGCATCACTATCTCCAGCTCGCGCGGGGAAATGGCATCGAACGGAGAGCCGCCGCCATTGCTGACGCTTCCCAACGCCAGACTTTGGGCAATGTCGGCGCCAATGTAGCGCTTGCCCCTGGACACATCGCGCACGGCCCGCAAAAGCTCTTCCGCCGGGCTGGCCTTGCTCAGATAGCCCGCAGCGCCGGCCTCGAGCGCGCGGCGCGGCAGCGGCCCATCCACCTGCATGCTGACCACAATTACGCGCGGACCCTCCGGCATCCGAACCAGTCGCTCAGTCAATTCAAGCCCGCTCAGACCCGGCATATGCAAATCGCAAAGCACCACGTCCGGCCGGGTTTTGCGAACGAGGGCCAATGCCTCCTCGCCGGTGCCGGCCTCTCCGACGCATTGCAGGTCGACCTGATCGTCGAGTATCCCGCGAATGCCTGTGCGCACCAGCGCATGGTCATCAACCAACAGCACCCGGATCATGATTCACCCCCGATTGTTGGAGCTTTCTCTCCTGGCACCGAACCGCGTGACGGCACGGCCACCCCCAACCAGACTCTACCCCAGTCCCGCCGCGCTATTCTCGATTGCCGCTGCGTACCGCCGCTGATGGCGCGCCCGACGCCTCAGAAACGTCAACCAATCCGCCTGCAGGCAGCCTTCCAATGAGCGACAGCCCCGACACCTCCGTCCGCATCAACAAGTACATCGGCGAAAGCGGCCACTGCTCGCGTCGCGAGGCGGACAAGCTGATTGCCGAGCGGCGGATCACCATCAACGGCAAGCCCGCCGCCAATGGCTCCCGAGTGACGGCAGGCGACGACGTCCGCATCGATGGCCAGACGGTTCGCTTGCGCAGCGTCGCCAGCGGAACGCGCAAGCATGTCTATATCGCACTCAACAAGCCGGTCGGCATCACCTGCACCACCGAGCATGATGTGAAGGGAAACATCGTCGACTTCATTGATCACGAGCAGCGCATCTTTCCGATCGGGCGCCTCGACAAAGACTCCGAGGGTCTGATCCTGCTGACCAGCAACGGCGACATCGTCAATGAGGTTCTGCGCGCCGAGAATGCCAAGGAAAAGGAATACCTGGTGGCTGTGAACCTGCCGATCACCGACGAGTTTCTCCGCGGCATGGCAAAGGGCGTCGCGATCCGCGGAGAAACCACCAACCCCTGCAGAGCCAGCAGGCTTGGCAAGTTCGGCTTCCGCATCGTGCTCACACAGGGACTGAACCGCCAGATCCGACTGATGGCTGCACACTTTGGCTACCGCGTGAAGCAGCTGGTGCGGGTCCGCATCGTTAACATCAAGCTCGGCTACCTGAAGCCCGGCCAATGGCGAAACCTGACCGAGCAGGAGCTGCGCGGCCTGCTGCCAGAGCGCAGCGATTGGTAGAGCCCGGTCAGTCCCGATCCCCGCACGCTGCCATGCTGGCGCGGTGACTTGCAGACCCCCGGGACGATGACCATGAACATGCACAACCCGCCCCACCCCGGCGAAGTCGTGCGCGAGTGGTTGGAAGGCGTCACAGTCACCGAAGCCGCCGCGCGCCTAAGTGTCGCGCGCGTGCCGCTATCCCGCTCACTGAACCGCGCAGCCGCAGACATTGACCCTCGGCTGTCCAAGGCGCTGGATACGTCACCTGGCACTTGGCACGCGATGCCGGCCGCCTATGACCTGTGGCAAGCCGAGCGCAGGGTCGGCGCGAAAGTACGACCAGTCCACGCTGACAGATCGGCCTGAATCGGCATGATCGAACGGCACCATTCGCACCCGCAGCCACAGCGCGCGGACGCGGTGTCCGCGATGAAGCGCTCGATTTTCTAAAAACAAAAAAGGCCACCCGAAGGTGACCTAAATCGTTGATTTTGCTGGTGGGCGGTACAGGGATCGAACCTGTGACCCTTGCCGTGTGAAGGCAGGCTTTTAGCCTTTCATGAGACACCACTAGTATACGAATCAATGCTTTATTGCCCCACTGCACCCCAACAATGCCCACTATGTTTCGGGTACGTTTCGGGTACGGGAGCCCTTGCCGTCGTCGAAGCTGATCACGTCCGAGCCGCCCCCGTACCCGAAACGTACCCGAGAAGTATGGGAGCAATGCCGTGGCAATCGACACCGTGACCGCGCAATCAAGGCTGCTGCCCCGCCGCGCGCCCGACTGGATGCGCCTCGGGACTGGGCAACATGTTGGGGCCAGAAAGACCGACGCAGGCCCACTGATCTGGCAGGCGAAGGCATACGACCCCGGCACTCGTAAAGAGTCCTACAGGTCGCTTGGCGACTTCGCCAACCTCCAGTAGAGCGAACGCTACTCGGCCGCCGTCAAGGCCGCGCGCGAATGGTTCGACCACATCGGCAAGGGTGGCCGCACGGGAGAAATCACCGTCAAACAAGCCTGTGCGCGCTACGTCGACCACATGCGAAAGCGCAAGGGCAACGCTCCGGCCGACGATGCCCAAGGACGATTCGAGCGCCACGTAGTTGGCGACCCCACCCCGAAGGGTGCAACCGACCCCGCTCCGAAGATTGCCGCCGACCCCATAGCGGCGATTGTGTTGGCCAAGCTGACCGCGCGCCACGTCGGAGAATGGCGCGGCGACTGGAAGCCAAGCCGGCGACAATGGCGGAGCGTGGCGCGCACTGCCGCGTGGGGTCTGCACAGCAAGAGCGGCCACGTTCCGCATCGGCGAACAATCGCGACATGGTTGCACTTCGCGCCGCATCGAATCTGGCGCATCATGATGAATACGCGACCAGCGACACCGCGTGGCGCGCGAAGCTTGAACCTATCGCCGACGCGGACAAACGCCGGACGCTCTATCTGACACGCGACCAGCGCCGTGCCTTGATAGATGCACTACCTGACGACGCCGCCGCATTTGTCACCGGGCTTTGCCTGCTGCCACTGCGACCGGGCGCGCTGGCTTCGCTGACTGTCGCCGACTTCAACGGCCGCGATGGTTCACTGCGGATTCTGAGCGATAAGGCCGGCATCGGGCGATCCATTTTTCTACCATTGTCTGCCGCCAAGCTGATACGCGAGCAGGCGAAAGGAAAGCTACCGGCAGCGCCACTGTTCGCGCGATGGGACGGCAGAGCATGGGTCACCGGCGCCAAACGGCGCGCACCCCAGCGTTACGCGGTAAAGGTTCAGTGCGACGTTGAACCCGCGCTTTCGGCACCTGAGCAGAGTCGACTAGCTGCCGGCTGAACGCGTTCGGTAGCCTCGCGCTGTTGCATGCGGTAGCATTTCGATACCACTCTCCCGACCTGTTCACCCTTCGGGGTGCATTTCGGGCGGCGGGCCGAGAGGCTTCGCCAAGCAGGCCGCCGAAAGGCGGCCTTGCCTTTTCTGGGGAATGCAATGCGCACCCGCGTCTATGTGGACGGATTCAACCTGTTCTATGGGGCGCTGAGCGGCAGCCACCACAAGTGGCTCGACCTGTTCGCGCTGTTTCAGGATCAAGTCCTATCGCCGGGCGCAGTTGTCGAGTTGGTGAACTACTACACGGCACCAATCAAAGCAGCGGCGGCAGATGACCGAGACGCACCAGCGCATCAGCAGCGCTATCAGCGCGCCTTGCTTGCCTTCCGTCCGGGCGTTGTCCGGGTTTGCCAAGGCAAGATGCAGCGCAACACGCCGGCTTTGCGACTGGCCGAAGACTTACCGGGCATGCCGAAGGGGACGCCCGTTCGCGTGTTTCACTTTGCCGAGAAGCAAACGGACGTGAACCTAGCCGCAGACTTGATATCGGATGCGTGGCACGGGGCCTTCGATCAAGCCGTGATATGCAGCAATGACTCAGACTTGGTGGGCGCATTGCGTGCTGTTCGCAGGGACCACCCGATGCTTCGCGTTGGCATCGTGGCACCCTTGGTGCGAGGCAGCGGGCGGACCGTCGCGGCCGAGCTACGCGAGCTGGCGCACTGGCACAAGCTGCTGAGCGAATCGCATCTGGCGGCGGCGCAGCTGCCAGACCGAATTCCCGGAACGTCGCTTACGAGGCCTGATGCTTGGCGCGCGCGCGCCTGAGCCTCGCCCCGACAGCCGCACCGATGACAGGCCAGAACGTCGCGAGCGCGACCTGGACCAACTGCTGCGGGCTGGTGACCGCGTTGCAGTCAAGCACCGGCCGCCCAGTGTCACGGCGCGGAATGGCCGCACAATGCCGTTACCACGTAACGCTGGCAGGCCACCCCTTGTGGCAGTCAACCCCCTATGGGGAGCCGGACAACTGTCAGGGGCACGCGAACCCTGGCCCGTGGAGAACCCTGACCCTCGCAAAGGGACCCGCGCGAATCCTTGCGCCGTCGACCTGCTGGCCGGCTGTGCGGCTGGCAGGCGCGAACGGACGCAGCCAGCAAGGGCGATCAATACGGTACGGCAGCGCCAAAAACGATTGCCGTATTCTTGCCGTACAGAAACGAAAAAGGCCACCCGAAGGTGACCTAAATCGTTGATTTTGCTGGTGGGCGGTACAGGGATCGAACCTGTGACCCTTGCCGTGTGAAGGCAATGCTCTACCGCTGAGCTAACCGCCCAGGCAAGCCGCGAATCATAGCGGCGGCCAGCCTATGGGTCAATCGGCGCGGGCAGCAAGCGTCCGCGTCAGATGCAGGCGTTTCACCGGCCCCGGCGTCGCACCCATCTCAGTCGCACCCATCTCAATCGACCGGGAACTCGTACTCTGGCCGCGTCAGTGGCGGCGAGATCGCCGCACCCGTCAGGTAATGGACCGGCTGGCGGAACATGGCGCCGGCTGCGCTGGGGTCGTCAACGCCCTGCACCAATACGAACTTCCCGTACTCGGCTGCAACACGCAGAATGTGGGCCGGCAGCTCACTGCTCCCGGATGCAAGCGAGCAGACCAGCAGCTGTACATCCTCCAGGCATCCAAGCTCCTGATCCGCCGCAGCGTCGGACAGCGGTCCGAGACCGATGCGCAGACCCATCTCCCGGTAGGGTTGCAGGACGCGCGCCGCTCGCGCGGAGTTGCCGCGCATGCGATCAGCCTCGATCAGCAAGGTGAGTTCGGGCGTTGTCATTCGACGTCGCTGCAGCTCCGACTGCAGCCAGGCGGCGAACCCGGGGTCCTCGATCGATTCCGGACACACCTCAACCATCAGGGCCAGCCCGCTGCGCGCAAGCCGCAATCGATCCAGACAGCGCGACAGCAGCCACTGGTCCAGCTTCAGATGCATGCCCGATGATCGGGCGAACGCGTGATGGTCGGGTACCGCGGTCCCGCCGTCACCCAACTGCACCTCGAACTCGGCTCGCAGCAGAAACTGCCCGGATCGCGACCCAAGCACCGGCATCAATGGGTGGAAAAAGATCCTGTGTGCACGCCCGAGCGCGTCGCCGATAAAGAGTTCGCGCAGCTGCGCCCAGCCGGCCGGCTGCGCGGCAGCGCTGGCGCTGGCCTGAAAGCGCACGTGCGGCGCCTTCTGTTGGGCCTTTCTCAGAAGCCCAGTTACTGCGTCGACGGCTCGCTGCGGTGTGAGCGATGCGTCCAGCGAAACGCCCGCGACGGCGAACGGCAGCTGAATGCCTCCCGACGCCGCCAGCCAATGTCGACGATCAAGCCCAGCGACAATTGCGGAAAGCGCGAACAGACTTGCGGCGGCCGGATCGGCGATGAAAAGACAGCACAGTGTCTCGGCCTGGCAGACCTCCGAGCGAACCAATCCGTCGGCGCGCAGCGCGCGAGTTATCTCACCGCCAAGCTCTGCCTGCTGCTCCCAGCTGACGCCGGACATGGCCTCCGGCGCCACCTGCGGCGCCACCGCCAGCAGCACGCTGCTTCCTTCAGTGGGATCACCCGCGATGTGATTGGCAATGCTCTCGATCAGGCGACGGCGGGAATGCACGCCGCGGGCCGACTCGCGCCCGAGTCGGGCGACTGGATCATGCGAGCCCGACCGCCGCGCCCGTTCGGCGCGACTCTCCACCACGGCCAGCAAATCCCGTGGCCGGACCGGCTTGACGATCCAGTCGTCCGCACCGAGGCGTACGGCGAGATTGCGTGCGTCAGGGCTCAGTTCGCCGGTGAGGAAGACGATCTGGACCAGCTCGAATCCGGGGCGTTCGCGCAGCAGCTGCGCAAGCTCGATGCCGTTGCGATCAGGCAGATTGAGGTCGAGCAGGCAAAGGTCCGGACGAAACCCGTCGACCAGCGCCAATGCCTCTTCGGCACTTGTCGCAACCAGCGTTTCCATGCCGCGGTGGCCGAGCACCTTCTGTGCAAACAGCGCTTGCCCGCGATCATCCTCGACAACCAGCACGCGGAACGCGGAATGCCGGCGCTTGCGCACGAATGCGGCGATTTCGTCCGCCAGCGGGGTGGCGAGGCTGGCCTCCGAAACCTGATCGACACCGGCCCGGAAGGCAAACATGCGACGAACCCGGTCGCCGACGTCCACTACGGCAAGCGCGCCCGGCTGGGTCAACGGATGCGGATGCGCGCGCTCCACCGCAGCGACCACCTCTGCCGCCCGGTCGACCCAGCTTGCGAACAGCACCAGACAGGCCACCGGGCGCCGAGACACCTCCGCGGCGAGCGCATCCAGCGACTCGACCTGCATGACCAACAGCTTGCGTCGGCCGATCTCAGCCGAAAGGTCGAGTCGCTCGCACCCCGCCTCATTCAAAAGAATGACCATGGGCGGCCGACTTGGATTGGCGGCCGCCTCGACCGAGTGCGGCGACAGTTCGATCGTGGCCGACCCCATCGCAGCGCACATCGCTGCCACCCGTGCCTGCGACACCGGCGTCGGTGGCGCTGCGAGATCCACCAGCGAGCAAAGGAAGACCGCCAGCTCGAGCAGGGATTCAGCCAGTCGACCGCCGTCGGATTGTTCCAGCTGCTCTGCGGCGGCCTCGATCTGCTCGTGCAGGGCTTCGGCATCCGCCGCGTTCCAGCGTGATCCGAAAACCTGGGTACAGCGGTTCAGCAGGTCCTGCACGTGGGCAGGCAAAAGGGACGATGCGTTCATGTGGCGTAGCTTGCCACGTCAGCCTGCCCCGCCGGAATGCTGGCCGACACAGGCTGGCTGCCTCACCGTTGCTGGCGCGCCAGCGTGAGGAGTCGCGAGCGCAGGTCTAGCAGCCTGTCGGACTTAGCCCGGCCGGGCTGCAAATCCGTCTGCGCGGCCCGAGTGTTCAAAAAAAGCGCACGCCGCCAATTCCTGGCTCATAGCGCTGCTATGGGCCTGCGAATCGTCGTTGTCTGTCCTCACCCAGCCAGCAATCGCCTCGAGAACCTAAGGCCGACAGGCTGCTAGACCGCATGTTTCCCGAGACCCGCTCCGCAAGTCCCGAAGTAATTCGAACTCGTCGCCGCCAGCTGCTGCGGATGTGCAGATCCGCGCGATCAGGAGGGTGCGACGGCTCGCACAACCGCAACGTTCCGCGGGGAAGCTCATCGCGACGCTAACCCTGAAATACTCCGGAAAAAACAAAAAAGGCCACCCGAAGGTGGCCCAAGTCTTTGCTTTATATGGCGTCCCCACGGGGATTCGAACCCCGGTCGCAACCGTGAAAGGGTTGTGTCCTAGGCCTCTAGACGATGGGGACAGTTCTTTCCAATCAAGTGGTGGAGCCAGCCGGGATCGAACCGGCGACCTCTACAATGCCATTGTAGCGCTCTCCCAGCTGAGCTATGGCCCCACGGCTGGAAAGCGCACAAGTATAAAAACCCTGCGTCAATCGGTCAAGCACTGGCGACGGAGGACGCGTCGTCGCGCTGCGCTGCGAGCACGGCAAACGGTGCGCATGGCTTGAGGGTGAACCGTGAGTGGCCCTGGTCAGCAAGATACTCGAGCCACTTCGAGAGAAACGCATTCATGCGCAGACGGTGGCCAATCACCGTGCGCGCATCGGCATCCAGCCCCAGAACGTCCTGCCAGCGGCGCCCGGCGTAGCAGTGGGTGGCTTCCGCCATTCGTGCGTCCTGGTAGCAGCGGACGTAGGCCGATGGATCGGGGTTTCCGGTTTCCGGATCGCGCACCGCGTAGGACAGGCGCAGCTCCAGCGTGTAGGCGTGCCGCTCCAGCACTTCCAGGTAAATATCCAGACCATCATCGACGCTTGACCGGTAAGCGTCAGCCTGCAATTCGGCCACCGCAAACAGGCGCTGCAGCCGCGCGTGGTTCTCACCATACAACCCCATCAGATAGCCGAACCGGCTCGGTGGTCGAGGCAGTACGACAAGCGGTTGGGAGGTGGCGATCATGTTGTTGGCTGTGCTCTTCGACGGGTACCAGAAACTCTGCTGGGGAGAAGTTAGAACATGTGCTTGTCGATGCCAAGCGATACCAGCATCTTGCTGGCGATTTCCTCGATCGACGTGTGGGTGGTGCTCAAGACCGGAATGCCCTCCTGCCGGAACAGCGTCTCGCCAATCGCAACCTCACGCTTGCAGCGGTCGAGGTTCGCATAGGCGCTGCCGGGACGACGCGCTTCGCGCACCTGCTGCAGGCGCTGCGGATCGATCGTCAGTCCGAACAGCTTGCGCCGATGCGCCCGCAGCTTGCGCGGCAGCTCGGCAGATTCGAGATCGTCATCGGTCAACGGATAGTTGGCGGCCCGGACGCCAAAGTGCAGCGCAAGGTACAGGCAGGTTGGCGTCTTGCCCGAGCGCGACACGCCGACCAGGATGATCTCCGCCTCGCCGTAATCCAGATCGACGCCATCGTCATGGGTCAAGGCGTAATTGGTCGCGTTGATCCGCGCCTCGTACTGGCCGAGGTCGATCATGCCGTGGGCGTGCCCCACCAGCGGTTTGCGCGGCACGCCAAGCTCCTGCTCCAGCGGCGCGATGAAAGGCAGGAAGGCATCGAGGATCAGCGCGCCGCTGTCAGCGAGGATGGCAGACAGCCCGGCGTCGACGCTGGTATTGATGACCAGCGGGCGACAGCCGTTGCGCTCGCCGGCTTGGCGAATCCGCTCAGCGGTCTCTCTGGCCTTCTCGGGGCTGTCCACGAAGGGCACCCGCACGGACTGGAACTCGACGCCGGCAAACTGCGTCAACAGGCTGTGGCCAATGGTTTCGGCCGTGATGCCGGTTCCATCGGACACGTAGAAGACCGGTCTCGCCTTGCTCATCTGTCGCCACCGCGATTGAACCGGCTCTGAGTGTAGGCCAGCGCGGCAACGGCCGTAAGCGGGCTTGTTTGAGGCTTCGCTGCACCGCATCATTGGGAGCTGACCCTCCGTGCACAGCGTCGGCACGCGCCGACGCGCAGCGTGATCGGAAGCCCTGACTGGCGGCGGCGACGTCCGACCGGTCCCTAACTGGAGCCTTGCCGTTGAATCCCTACGTCCTCTGGCTGAATGCGCTGGGCCTCACTGACATTGATCAGGTTGGCGGCAAGAACGCCTCGCTTGGCGAGATGATCGGCAATCTGGCTCAGCTTGGCGTGTCCGTCCCCGGTGGCTTCGCGACCACTGCTGACGCGTTCAAGGAGTTCCTGACCTTTGAGAATCTGGCCGGGCGCATTCAGGACCGCCTCTCGACGCTCGACGTCGAGGATGTCAATGCGCTGGTCAAGGCCGGTCAGGAAATTCGCAGTTGGGTGATCAAGTCACCGCTGCCGGCGTCGCTGGACGCCGCCATCCGACAGGCCTACCTGACGCTGGGTGCGGAGGCCGGCCAGGCCGATGTCGCGGTCGCGGTGCGCTCATCGGCCACCGCCGAAGATCTGCCGGACGCGAGCTTTGCGGGTCAGCAGGAGACCTTTCTCAACGTAAGCGGCGAGGACGCGGTGGTGCACCGGGTCAAGGAGGTCTTCGCCAGTCTCTACAACGACCGCGCCATCGCCTACCGCGTGCATCATGGCTACAAGCATGAGGATGTTTTTCTCTCGGCGGGCGTGCAGCTGATGGTGCGTTCAGACTTGGGCACATCGGGCGTTCTGTTCACCCTTGACACCGAGTCGGGTTTCCGCGACGTGGTGTTCATCACGTCAAGCTATGGCCTCGGCGAGAACGTGGTTCAGGGCGCTGTCAATCCGGATGAGTTCTACGTCTACAAACCCACGCTGCGCTCCGGCCACATGGCCGTCCTGCAGCGGACGCTGGGCTCGAAGGAAATCCGCATGGTCTATTCGGACCAGCCGGGTGAACGGGTTCGCAACGAGGACACTCCGGCGGAGCTGCGCCGCCGCTTCTCGATCAGCGATGCCGACGTGCAGGCGCTGGCGCGGCAGGCGCTGACCATCGAGGACCACTACGGTCGTCCGATGGATATCGAGTGGGCCAAGGATGGCGTCACCGGCAAGCTGTATATCGTCCAGGCGCGGCCGGAAACCGTGAAGTCGCGGAGCAAAGTCAACCAGATCGAGCGCTACCACCTGGAGCGGCGCGGTAGCGTCCTGAGCGAGGGCCGAGCAATTGGCAACAAGATCGGCAGCGGCGTGGCGCGGGTGGTGCGCAGCCTCGCTGAAATGAGCCAGTTCCAAGCGGGTGACGTGCTGGTGGCCGACATGACCGACCCGGACTGGGAGCCGATCATGAAGCGCGCGGCGGCGATCATCACCAACCGCGGCGGCCGCACCTGTCATGCGGCGATCATTGCGCGCGAGCTCGGCGTGCCTGCGGTGGTCGGCACCGGAGACGCGATGCGCCAGGTTGCCAACGGTCGCGAAATCACCGTGAGCTGCGCCGAGGGCGATACCGGCTACATCTACGACGGGCTGATCGGCTTTGAGCGGATCGTGACCGACCTAGGCAACATGCCGCCGGCGCCGCTCAAGATCATGATGAATGTCGGCAATCCCGAGCGGGCGTTCGATTTCGCGCAGCTGCCGCACCAGGGCATCGGGCTGGCTCGGCTGGAGTTCGTGATCGCACGGCAGATTGGCGTGCATCCGCGCGCATTGATCGAATACGAGCGGCAGACCGCTGACATAAAGGCCAAGATCGACACACTGACTGCCGGCTATGCCGATCCAGTGACCTACTACGTCGACCGGCTGGCCGAGGGCATCGCCACGCTGACCGCCGCCTTCGCCCCCTACCCGGTGATCGTGCGGCTGTCGGACTTCAAGTCCAACGAGTACGCCAACCTGCTCGGCGGCGCGCAGTACGAGCCTCACGAAGAGAATCCGATGCTCGGCTTCCGCGGCGCATCGCGTTACGTGCATCCAGACTTTCGCGACTGCTTCACGCTGGAATGTCGCGCCATGCTGAAGGTGCGCAACGAGATGGGGCTGCGCAACTGCTGGGTGATGATCCCGTTTGTGCGCACGCTGGAGGAAGGCCAGGCGGTGATCAACGCGCTGGAGGCGCATGGTCTCGTGCGCGGCGCACTGCGCGGCGAAGCCGACGGCCTGAAGGTCATCATGATGTGCGAATTGCCTTCGAATGCACTGCTGGCCGACGAGTTCCTCGAGATGTTCGACGGCTTCTCGATCGGCTCCAACGACCTGACCCAGCTGACGCTGGGCCTGGATCGCGATTCCGCCGTGGTCGCCGATCTGTTCGACGAGCGCAACCCGGCGGTCAAGAAGCTTCTGTCGATGGCGATCTCGGCCGCGCGCGCGAAAGGCAAGTACATCGGTATCTGCGGTCAGGGTCCTTCGGACCATCCCGATCTTGCCGAATGGCTGATGGATCAGGGCATCGAGTCGGTCTCGCTGAATCCGGACACGGTGGTCGACACATGGCTGCGCCTGGCGAAGGCCAGCGCGGCGGGAAAGTCGGCCGGCTAGGCTGCCTGGTAGCCATTCCGACCGGATCGGCAAGTCCGTGCGCGGACGAATGCCTGCCGGTATGATTGGATGTTTCAACCTGACGCCCCGCTGATGCGGGGCGTCGCATTTTTGCAGCATGACGACCCTCTCCCCAGGAGCCGGCAATGGACCAGGCGTTGACCCAACTGCAGCAGATCGACTGGGCGCAGATCGCCCTAACCTGGCTGGGTGCGCTGCTGCTGTTCGCGATCGGGCTGCGCATCGCGCGCTGGGTGTCGACCTTGGCCGAGCGCGCACTGACGCGCGCGCAGGTCGAGACCACGGCGGTGCTGTTCCTGCGCAAGGTCGCGTACGTGATCCTGCTGGTGGTACTGATCCTTGCGGTGCTGCAGGTGATCGGCGTGCCGATGACATCGATGATCGCTATGCTCGGTGCGGCCGGGCTTGCCATTGGCCTGGCGCTCAAGGACTCGCTGTCGAACATCGCCTCGGGCGTGATGCTGGTATCGCTCAAGCCGTTCCGTGCTGGCGACATCGTCAGGATCGCAGGCGAGACCGGCAAGGTCGAGTCGGTCAGCATCTTCCAGACGCGCCTGCGCGGCGCCGACAACCAGACCATCGTGCTGCCCAACAGCCTGATCACCAACGACGCGATCATCAACCTCACCCCGGACACGATGCGCCGGATCGAGCTGCTGATCGGGATCGGCTACCGCGACGACATCGCTGCCGCGCGTGCCTCAGCGCTGGAGGTCATGCGCGCGGACCCCCGCGTGCTCCGTGAACCTCCTGCCGATGTGCTGGTCTACGCACTGGGCGACAACAGCGTCGATCTTGGCGTGCGTTGCCACGTGCACAACAACGATTATTTCGTGACCAAGTGCGAGCTGACCGAGCGCATCAAGCTGGCGTTCGACCGCGCCGGAATCAGCATCCCGTTCCCGCAGCGCGACGTGCACATGTTCCACCACGACGCGGGCGCATCAACGCCAGCGGCGACCGCGCAGCGCCGGCAGCATGCGCCGCAGGTTTCGGTGGACGATCCCAAGCACCGGCCGGACAGCGATCCGCAGTAGCGTTACAGGCCGCCGAGCTTGCCCATGAAGCTGCGGTAATGGCGAAGCTCGGTGATCGAATCGTGCACGTCGCTCAGCGCGGTGTGCGCCGACTCCTTGCCCACACCCGCCAGCACATCCGGCGCCCAGCGGCGCGCCAGCTCCTTGATCGTGCTCACGTCGAGGTTGCGGTAATGGAAGTAATTCTCCAGCTGCGGCATCTGCCGATGCAGGAAACGGCGGTCCTGGCAGATCGAATTGCCGCAGATCGGCGAAGTGTTCGGCGCGACCCATTGCTCGAGGAAACGCAGGGTCCGGTTCTCGGCCTCCTGCAATGACACGGTCGAGTCCAGCACGCGCTGCCACAGCCCCGATTGGCCGTGCTGGTTGCGGTTCCAGTCGTCCATCGCCTGCAGGCGTTCGAGCGGATGGCTGATCGCCAGCTCCGGCCCCTCGGCCAGTATCCGCAGGTCGCCGTCGGTGACCACCGTAGCGATCTCCAGGATCGAGTCGGCGAGCGTGTCCAGCCCGGTCATCTCCAGGTCGATCCAGATCAGCCGGTGGAGACTGCCGCCATTTCCATTGCCTGCGTTGGTGCCCATGGCTCGCCGTCGTGTCCGTGAGGCGGCATGATAGCCCACGTTGTTCGCTGCGCCCGGAGCGCGATTGCATGCCCGCCTACTCCCACTACGCGATCCTCACGGCAATGCTCGCGCCAGCCTTCTTCCTGACCGCGACCGCGTCGCTGCTGATGTCGGCCAACAGTCGCCTGGCGCGCGTGGTGGACCGCCTGCGCAGCCTGCTGCAGGAACTGGAAGCGATCGAATCGGGCGACGATGCCGAGCGCGAGGTGCTCGACCGGCGGATCGTGAAGCAGCGCCGGCGCAGCACCCTGATTTTGCGCGGCAGCCAGTTGCTGTATGTCGCGATCAGCTGCTTCGTGGCCACCAGCCTGTTCGTGGCGATCGACGGATTCATCGGCTAT
>JBBRBN010000023.1:0-48462 GCA_038205755.1 Lysobacterales bacterium
CCGCACGCAGCGCGACACACAGTGATAGGTGCCTGCAACGTCGGGAACAACCAGGAGTTGGCGCGGATAGCCCATTGGACACAGCGTGACGCGACTTGCGGTTTCCCGGCTATCGGCAGAAGCCGGCCCGGCGTGTAGGATTTTTCCTCGCGCGTGGGTGTCCACGTTCTCGCGTGGCGCGTGGGTGTCCACGTTCTCTCGCGCACGTTCTCTCGCGGACACAGCGTGACGCGACTTGCGGTTTCCCGGCTATCGGCAGAAGCCGGCCCGGCGTGTAGGATTTTTCCTAGCGCGTGGGTGTCCACGTTCTCTGTAGCGCGTGGGTGTCCACGTTCTCTCGCGTCCACGTTCTCTCGCGCTTGGTGTCTACGTTCGTCGTCTTCCACGTTCGTCACCCGTTCGCCTTCGATCCGGACCATCGACCTGCCGCTTGGCGTGTTCGCCGATCAGTGGCTGGTCGCCACGGCGACCGATGCCGGCGGCAATACCAGCGAGTTTGCGACGTTTGGATTCGCCCAAGTCTTGCGCGATGGCTTTGAACCCTGAATCGACCGCAAGCTGCGGCGTGCGCATGCGCATGGGGTTTGCGGGGCCGCTGATAAACTGGCGGCATGAAATCGCCTACCTCCCGAACGTTGGTCCTCGAGCCCGACAACATCGAACGCCTTGCCAACCTGAGCGGCCCGCTGGACGCACACCTGCGCGTGATCGAGAAGCGCATGCACGTCGAGATCGCCAATCGCGGCAACATTTTCCGCATTGATGGCAGTGCTGACGCCAGCGAACAGACTGCACGCCTGCTGCATGCGCTCTATCGCGACACCGAGAGCAGCGTGCTGACGCGCGAAACCCTGGAGCTGCGCCTGGGCAGCACTGACGATCCGGACGAAGCCAGTGCGGACGAGGTCGCCATCAAGGTCAAGCGCGGCATGCTGCGCGGCCGCGGCGCCAACCAGCAAATCTACCTGCACGCCGTGGTGCGCCACGCGATCAACTTCGGCATTGGGCCAGCCGGCACCGGCAAGACCTACCTCGCGGTGGCCAGCGCGGTCGAGGCGCTCAATGACTCGCGGGTGCAGCGACTGATTCTGGTTCGCCCGGCGGTGGAGGCCGGTGAAAAACTGGGCTTTCTGCCTGGCGACCTGAGCCAGAAGGTCGACCCCTATCTGCGCCCCCTGTACGACGCGCTGTACGAGATGCTCGGCGTGGAGAAAGTGGCGCGACTGATCGAGCGCAACGTGATCGAGATCGCCCCTCTGGCCTACATGCGCGGCCGGACCTTGAACGATGCCTTTGTGATTCTGGACGAGGCGCAGAACACCAGCATCGAGCAGATGAAGATGTTCCTGACCCGGATCGGATTCGGCTCCACTGCAGTGATAACCGGCGACCTGACCCAGATCGATCTGCCGAAATCGCAGAAGTCGGGCCTGCGCGACGCCATCGACGTGCTGCGCGGCGTGGAGGGCATCAGTTTCACGTTCTTCACTGCGCGCGACGTGGTGCGCCACCCGCTGGTGGCAAAGATCGTGCGCGCCTATGACGCCCGCGACGGCATCGTGGACGACGAGGAGTGACAGCGCAGCCTTCCGGCCTGCACCAGCTGGCGGTGGGCTACGGCCTGTCGCGCAGTGGTCTGCCTTCGGCCAGCTCGTTCCGGCTGTGGATGCGGACCGCGCTCGGCGCTCGCCGCACACCCGCCGTGATCGCACTGCGGGTGGTGGATGCCGACGAGGGGCGGCGGCTGAACCGGCAATTCCGCGATCGCGACTACGCCACCAACGTGCTGAGCTTTCCAGCCGGCCAGCCCCTGCAGCGCGGCCTGCCGCAGGTGCTTGGCGACATCGCTGTTTGCGCTCCGGTCGTGCTGCAGGAAGCCATTGAGCAAGGCAAGCCGCCGCGCGCGCATTTTGCGCATCTGACCCTGCACGGCGTGCTGCACCTGCTCGGCCACGACCACATCGAAGACACGCAGGCGCAGGCGATGGAGGCCGTTGAGCGTCGCCTGCTGGCCGGCCTGGGCATCGCCGACCCTTACGGCTGACGCACCGGCGCTGTTTAACGGCGGTCACACAGTTTCCGCTAAACTCCGGGGCTCTGCCGCAAAGGCGCCGTTTTTCCGTTCATGCCCGACGATCCTGACAGTAGTAGCACCCCCGTTGCAGCGACCGGCCGCTCATGGTTCGGACGCATCACCCAAGCCCTCTCCGGCGAGCCAAGCACCCGCGAGGAGCTGCTGGAAGAGCTGCACACCGCCCGTGCCAATGGCCTGCTGACCGCCGATACGCTGGCGATGATCGAAGGAGCCCTGGCCGTCTCTGACCTGCGAGTCGCCGACGTCATGGTTCCGCGCGCCCAGGTGGTGGCCATCGCCGCCGATGCGGGCGGCGCCGAAATCCTCGCCCAGGTATTGGAGAGCGGCCACTCGCGATTCCCCGTCCATGGGGATGAGAAGGACGAGATTCTCGGCATTCTGCTGGCCAAGGACCTGCTGCGTGGCTGTGCCGGCGGCGCCGAGCAGATCAATGTCCGCGAGCTGCTGCGGCCAGTGGTGCTGATTCCTGAATCCAAGCGGCTCAACGTGCTGCTGAAAGAATTCCGCAGCGCACGCAACCACATGGCCATCGTGGTCGATGAGCACGGCGGCGTGGCCGGGCTGGTCACCATCGAGGACGTGCTGGAGCAGATCGTCGGCGATATCGACGATGAGCACGACGACGCGCCCAACGAAAACGCCCACATTGCGCCGGCGCCCAACGGCCAGTATCTGGTCAACGCGCTGACGCCGATCGAGGACTTCAACAGTCGCTTCGATGCCGAGCTACCGGACGACGAGTTCGACACCATCGGCGGCCTGGTCAGCGCCGCCATTGGTCGACTTCCCGATGTTGGGGACGAGGCCACGCTGGGCCGCTTCCATCTGCGCGTGGCGCAATCAGACGGGCGCCGCGTGCACGCCTTCCATCTGCGCATCCTGGCGGATGAGTGAGCTGCGCCGGAGTCACTCCCGGCGCCTGATGCTGGGGCTGCGAGCGCTTCTGGCGATTGTGCTGCTGGGCGCGGCAACCTTGGCAGCCGCCGCACCGAAGATCGGATTGCTGACCATGGACCCGGGGGAGACGTACTGGGCGCGGTTCGGCCACAACGCGCTGCTGGTGGTCGAGGATGATCGTGCGATTTCCTACAACTTCGGCTATTTCGACTTCGAGCAGCCTGGCTTCCTCGCCCGCTTTCTGCGCGGCGACATGCGCTATCTGCTGGTCGATCTGCCCTACCAGACCGATCTTGCAAACTACGCCGCCGAAGGGCGGCGTGTGCGGGTGCAGTGGCTGAGCCTGAGCGACGCGCAGTCAAGCGCACTGGCGCTGGCGTTGGCCACCAACGCCAGGCCGGAGAACGCCGAGTATCGCTACGACTACTTCACGTCGAACTGCTCGACCAAGGTCCGCGATGCGCTGGACACCGCACTGGGTGGCGAGCTTCAGCGCCAGTCGACCGGCCGCTCGCACGGGCTGACCTGGCGCGCAGAAGCACTCCGACTGTCCGGTCCGCTGCCCTGGATGGCGCTGGGTATTCACCTTGGCCTTGGGCCGGCTACCGATCAGCCGATGAGCCGCTGGGAGGAGGCCTACATCCCCGCGCGTCTGGCCGCCACCGTGCGCGAGATTCGCATCGACGGCCGACCGCTGGTGCACTCGGAGGCTGAGCTGCTGCCGCGGCGCATTGCTCCTCCGCCGGAGGCACCGCCGCGCTGGCTGATCGGCTTCTGCGCAGCCAGCGTGCTGCTGCTGGCGCTGCTGGCACAGCTGCAGCGGCCGGCCGGGACTGCGCGGCAGCGTGCAGGTGTCGTTACGGTCGCATTGCTCTGGGGCTTTTGTGGCATCGCCGGCGTGGGCATGCTGCTGCTGTGGCTGGCGACCGCACACAGTGCCGCCTGGTCCAACAGCAACCTGCTGCTGACCAACCCGCTGTGCCTGCTGCTGCTGGGCGCCGTTCCTGCACTATGGCGCGGCGCGCCGGCAGCGCGCTGGCTGGTGCTCACTGCTGCCGCCGTCGCGGTAGTCGCTCTGCTGGCGATGCTGCACTCCTGGCTGGCTGTGCGCGGTCAGCAGATGCGCGAATGGATCGTGCTGCTGCTGCCGGCGCACGCGCTGCTGGCCTATACACTTCAGCGACGCTCGAATGCGGGGCAGTCGGCTGAGTGATCCAGCTGGCCCAACCCGGCGGAAACGACGGCTCGCGGGCCGGGGCCTACGCACCGCCTGCCGCGGTCGGCACACTCTCAACGCACAGCACCTGGAAGCATCCAATGCCTGCCACTCGCTACTCGCATCAATACGCTTCCCGCTCGCTGCTGTCGTTTGGTGGCTGCGCCGCGCTTGGGTTTCGGCTGGTCGCGCATGCTGCCGACGGCAGCCCGGCGCAGTTCCGCAGCAGCGGCATGTTCGCGCAGCGCATCGGCCAATGGCAGGCGTTCACCTGGCAGGCGACGCGGGTACCTGCCGTGGCCGAACAGCCGCAACCGTAAGCCGGCGACCCGTCCCGCGGCCGCGCCAGATGCGCACGTCAGTCAGCGCTTCGCCCGGCAAAGTGCCGCGCTACGTTGGGCCGCTGCTCACGCGTGAACTTGCCGACCGCTTGCTGGCTGGCCGGGACAGCGGTGCAGCGCTGCTGTCGGACTCCTTCGACCTCGGACTCACCGTGGTCGACGTCGCGATTGAAGTCAACGGCTGGAATTACCGGGGCCAACGCTATCCGTGGCCAGCAGGACTGAAGCGACGCACGATCTACTACTGGGACGGCGCCACCTTCGCGCCGCTGCAGCGCTACTCCGGCTCGCTGATCAAGCTGATTCCCACCGACTGGGGCGCGCCCACCTTTGAGATTGACGGCATCAAGATGCTGCCCACTTCCAAGCTGTCTCCGTTTGCTGATGCGCAGCAGAAAGTGGCGCTGGTGCAGCCGCGCGGCAAGCAGGTGTTGGACACCTGCGGCGGGCTTGGCTACTTCGCGTCGTACTGCTTGTCTGGAGGTGCAGCGCGGGTGCACAGCTTCGAGAAGAACATCGACGTGCTGTGGCTGCGCCAGCAAAATCCCTGGTCGCCCGACCCGGCCAGCCCCGCTGCCGCTGGGCGACTGCAGCTGCAGCACGCCGACGTGGCGCTAGCGATTACCGCCCTGCCCGACCAGGCCTTCGATGCCGCCTTGCACGACCCGCCCCGCTTTGGCATCGCCGGCGAGCTTTACGCGCAGTCGTTCTATGACCAACTCTCACGCGTGCTGCGCGCCAACGCCCGGCTGTTCCACTACACCGGACGCCCAAACAGCAAGACCAGCGGTCGCGACGTGCCCAACGAAGTGGCAAAGCGACTGGCCAAGGCCGGCTTCCAGACCGAGATGGCGCTCGATGGGGTGTTGGCGGTCAAGCGCGATCAGCCCTCGCTGCGTTTGCCCCGTTACCCATCTCCCGGCCGAGCCGACCAGCGTTGACTGCTAGCGCGCCTCGCGCCCCACCAGTCCCATGCGGGTCGCCGCCAGCGCGGCCTCGGCACGGCTGCTGACCCGCAGCTTGCGATAGATGTCCTTCACGTAGCCGGCGCAGGTGTGGCGCGACAGATCCAGCGCACTGGCAGCCTCGATCACGGTCAGGCCCTTGCCAATCAGCTGCAGGACGCTTTTCTCGCGCTCGGTGAGTTTGTCGGTCCCCGCCTCCGGCGCAGCGGCGGGCACTGTCGGCCCGAAGTGGCGCAGCAAGCGGCGCGCGATGCTGGGCGACAGCGGCGGCTGACCCCCAGCGATGCCAAGCAGCATCGTCGCCAGGTCCTGTTGCGACATGTCCTTGAGCACATAGCCTTGGGCACCGGCGCGCAGCGCCGGGAACAGGTGCGCATCATCGTCGAATATGGTGGCGACCACGCACAGGGTTGATCCGGTCGCACACAGCTGCTCGATCATCCGCACACCGGAGCCATCCGGCAGGCCCAGATCGATCAACGCGAGGTCGACCGCCGCGCAGGGAGGCGCAAGCCGCGCATCGGCATCGGCCAGACTGGCCGCTTCGATCACCTCGATGCCCGGATAGGCCTGCTCCAGCGCCGCCCGCAGCCAGCGGCGCGAGGCCACGAGGTCGTCCAACACGAGGGCGCGCCGCAGGCTGCTCATACGCTGATCTCCGGCGGCAGTGGCGCCTTCAGCAGCACCTTGGTGCCGCCCAGAGTGCCCTCACTCCAGCGGATATCGCCATGCAGCGCCTCCGCTCTGGCCCGCATGTTGCTGACACCGGTACCGCCGGCGCCGGGCAGCGAAGGCGGCGCTTCCACACCGCCCTCGTCGGTAAGTTCGAGCAGCAACTGACGGCCGCTGCCCACGGCGACCCGCACCCGCAACCGGCGTGCGTGGGCGTGCCGAATCGCGTTGCTGATCGCCTCGCGCACGATGCGGTGCAGATGCAGTGCCGCGCCGTGGTCCAGCGGCGGGTCCGGAAGGTCGTCTTCTGTTTGCCAATTCAGCTCGGCACCGGCGGCAGTCAGCCGCTGCCCGGCTTCGCTTTGAATGCTGGCAAGCACGTCGAGCAGCGTTCCGGGTTCGCTGCGCGAGCGACTCACCACGTCGCGCAGGTCCTGCATGATGGCGCGCGCCCGATCACCGGTGGCCCGGTCAGGCGCGGTGTAGATCAGCTCCAGCAATCGCGCACCCAGATCGTCATGCAGGTCCGCATAGATGCGCTCGCGCTCCTGTGCCGCCGCGGCGACAAGCTGGGCGGGATCGGCCGCGCCCGCCGTGTTTTGCGTTCTGGCCGCAGCCTGAGCGGGTCTGCGAAGCAGGTAGCCGGCAACAAATGCCAGCGCCAGACCGGCACTCCAGACCAGGGTCATTCCGAGCCCGCCATTCACTCCAGAAGCTTCCGAAAACATCTGCGTTTCCAACCGATCGCGAGCCGCCAGCAAGCGCCTATGCTGCCACGAGCGCGGCCGCTGGCCACCAACCCACCCATTCAGGGGGTACAGGGGCACATCCACCAGCGGGTAAGGTCCTCGGCAGACTCCAACCTGCGAGACCCACCATGAAGCGAATTCCTGAGCTGCCGCGTCGATCACTTGCTGCCGCCCTGCTGCTGGCGCTGCCGCTGGGCGTTGCCGCGCAAAGCGGCCCGCTGCTGAAGACCGCCACCTGGTGGGATGCGAACGAGAGCGGCTGGGGGCTGTTCACCATCGACCAGGGCAACCTGATCGCGCCGGGCTGGTTCACCTACGGACCTGACGGCAAGCCCACCTGGTTTCTGGTGCCCGGCGCACGTCCGCAGCCAGACGGTAGCTACACCGGCGACGTGTGTCGCTTCACTGGCGTCCCTTTTGCCCAAATCGTGGGCAACGCAGCCGATCCGTGCCAGGTCATTGGCTCGGCAACGCTGCGCTTTACCGGCGACACCGCGCTGAACTTCCAGTACACGGTGGATGGGGTGACTCAGACCAAGTCGCTGACGCGCTTCCCCTTTGCCGGGCGGGACATCGTCTGCCGTGCCAGCGCAACGCCCTCGCGTGCGGCAGCGACCAACTACAGTGATCTGTGGTGGTCGGGTCCGGCCAGCGAAGGCTGGGGTGTTCACATGAGCCATGTAGACAACAGCCTGTTTGCGACCTGGTACACCTATGACAGCGACCGCAAGGCGATTTTCTACATCGGCACCACCACCAGACAGGCCAACGGCAGCTTCACCGGGCCGCTGCGGCGGCAGGACAACGGCACGCCGTTCAACCTGATCAACGGCGCCCCGCCGTCGTCCACCTCCACCCAGATCGGCACGGCGACGGTCACCTTCACCGATGGCGAGAGCGCCACGTTCGCCTACACGGTGGGCAATGTCACCCAGACCAAGACCCTTTCGCGCTACCAGTTCGGCAGCAGCGCGGCGGTGTGTGAGAACGTCGCCTTCGTCGGTGGCGGTGGCGGTGGTGGCGGTGGTGGCGGTGGTGGCGGCGGTGGCGGTGGAACGCCAGGCGCAGATGAGTGCTATCCGCCGCTGGCGGTGGGAGACAAGTACCGCATCCGCAGCACGCCGGGCACCGGCGACCAGGGCTTTACCGATGCCGAAGTCACTGGCACCGGTGTCGACCCGTTCCAGGGCCGGCCGGTGTTCCGCGTCAGGTACCTGCCGCTGGAGCAGACCAACGGCGAAGTCATCGAGTTTGTCGAGCAGACCGACTCCGAGCGCATTTACTACGGCTCAACCGGCTTCATTCCTGAAGCCAATGCCATCGGCACCACCCGCTTCGACCCGCCCGTCCGGGTGCCGCGTTCGACGCCGGTTGGCAGCTCAGGAACGCTAACCTATCGCGCAATCTCCAACTACACCGCAATGGGCCAGGCCGTTACGAATGTGGTCGACTTTGTCGAGAACTACAACCGGGTCGGCACCGAAACCCAGTCGAGCCCCGCCGGCACCTTCAGCAACGCGTGCAAGTTCGACACCAGCTTCACAGCCAACACTACGGTGATGACCGGCGGCTTCTCGGTCAACACACGTATCGAGGCCAACGTCACCCAATGGGCGCATCCCGACATCGGCGGCTTCCGCACCGTCAACAACTCGACGACGACGGTCAACACGTCGGGCGCACCGTTCCCTATTCCGCCCACCACCACGGTGGCGAGCGACCTCAGCGAGTTCATCAGCGCCATGATCGGTGGGCGCAGCTACCCCTGACTTGCAGCGCGCGTGCCGCGCGCCCGACCCACCCGGAAAGGCTGTGTCGGGCTACCATCCGCAGATGGGAGACACTCCGACCACCGCTGCAACCGCCACCCCCTCGGTCGTCAACTGTGCTGCCTACTCGAATACTGGCGAACGTCTGCCGGCATTTGAGATCGATGCCATCAGCGATCACATCGAGCAGGCCAACGGCTTTGTCTGGATTGGCCTGCATGAGCCGAACGAGACGATGCTGGGGAAGATGCAGGGCGAGTTTGGACTGCACGACCTGGCGGTGGAGGATGCGGCAAAAGCGCATCAGCGGCCCAAGATCGAGGTCTACGGCGACGGGCTGTTCATCACCCTGCATACAGCGCAGCTGGTCAATGGGCACATCGAATTTGGCGAAACCCACATCTTCCTGGGTCGGCGTTCGCTGCTGACCATCCGCCATGGTGCCTCGCTGTCCTACGCGCCCGCGCGGGCCCGCTGCGAGCGTGAGCCGGAGCTGCTGGCGCTGGGACCAAGCTATGCGCTGTACGCCGTGCTCGACTTCATCGTCGACAACTTCATGCCGATCGTCGGTGAATTCGAGTCCGAATTGGCTGCACTTGAGCGCGACATTTTTCACGATACATTCAAGCGCCAAACCATCCAGCGCCTGTATGAGCTGAAGCGCGAGCTGGTCGAACTCCGGCTGGCGGTTGCCCCGCTGCAGGACATCCTCCATCAGCTGGTGCGCTTTCATCCGCAGCTGGTGCACGAAGACGTGCGCCTGTACTTCCGCGATGTGCTCGACCACGTGGTGCGGGTCAACGAGGCGACCGACACCGTGCGCGAAATGTTGACCGCCGCCATGAGCGTCAACCTCTCGCTGGTGACCGTCGCCCAGGGCGAGGTGGTGAAACGCCTGGCCGGATGGGCTGCCCTGATCGCCGCTCCCACGCTGATCACCAGCTGGTACGGAATGAACTTCGAGCATATGCCTGAGCTGTCGGGACCCTACAGCTACTGGCTCGTGCTGGCGATCACCGCGACCGTCTGTGGTAGCCTGTTCATCGCCCTCAAGCGGGCGCGCTGGCTGTAGCGACCCAGCCTACAAACCGGGCTGTGCTGCATTCGGCTTGATCACGTCGCAGCCCGACCGTTGATCGGGCTGTCGGCGCTGCGAGCAGCGCGCCGAGCGGCGCTCCTACCGCTGCCGGCGCTGCCACCCGACGCGCGAGATTCGATCACCGGTTGTGCGGGCGCGATAGTCGCCTCCACGGGGTGGGCTGCGTCGCAAACTGGATCGCGCGCAGCGAAGCGCCTACAACTGCCGGCTGAACCACTCGCAGCGCCGCTTGGGGCCACCGCTTCTGTAGGAGCGCCGCTCGGCGCAATGCTCCGCGGCCCAGCCAAGAACCGGCCAGCGCCAACCCACCCGACTATTCCCCGGACGTAGGCGTCTCAGCGGTCCAGCGCTTGATCCAGTCGTTGACTTCGCTATGCCACTGAATCGAATTGTGCGGCTTGAGAATCCAGTGATTCTCGTCGGCAAAGTAAAGCAGTCGGCTGTCCACGCCGCGTCGCTGCAGCGCGCTGAACGCGGCCAATCCCTGCTCAATGGGAACCCGATAGTCGAGCTGGCCGTGAATCACCAGCATCGGTACCTGCCAGTTCGCAACCTTGTTGACCGGGTTGTGCTTCTCGTAATTGCCGGGCACCTGGAACGGTGGTCCGCCCATCTCCCACTCCGAGAACCACAGCTCCTCGGTCACATAGCCCATCGACCGGTTGTCGAAAATCCCCGCGTGGGAGACCAGGCACTTCCACGCTTCCGGCCAGGCGCCGGCAATCCAGTTGACCATGTAGCCGCCATAACTGGCACCGAGCGCGCAGGCGCGGTCGCCATCGAGAAAATCGAACGTCTTGAGCGCGTGTGCCCAGCCCTTCTGCAGGTCCTCCAGCGGCTTGCCGCCCCAGTCGCCGGAAATGGAGTCGGTGAACGCCTGGCCATAGCCGGTCGACCCGTGGAAGTCGATGAACACCGTGGCCACGCCGTCGCCCGCATAGGTCTGCGGATTCCAGCGGAAGTGGAAGCTGTCACCCATCGAGCTCTGCGGGCCGCCATGGATAATGAAGGCGACCGGGTACTTTCTGCCGGCCTCATGGTTCCACGGCTTGACCACAAAGCCGTGAACGGTTTCATCGTTCCAGCCGGGAAAGCGGAACTGGGTGGCCTCGCCGAAACGCACATCGGCCAGTCGGTCGGCATTGAAGGTGCTCAGCTGACGCACGCGCGAACCATCGGCGCGAGCGGAGAACAGCTGGGAGGTGCCGGTGAGCGTGCTGCGGGTGAAAACCAGCGTATCGCCGCGCACATCGAAGCCCTCGACCGTGCCGTCAGCGGCAATCCCGGCCACGTTGCCGCCGGCAATGTCCACCGCAAACAGCGGCCGCCGGCCCAGCTCGCTGGCCGTGGTGTAGATGCGCTTGCCGTCATCGCTGAGGGTGACGCCGTCAGCCGATGCGTCCCAGTTTGATGGCACCTCGCGCAGCGTGCCGGTGGCCAGGTCAAGCGCCTGGATCACCAGCTGGTCGGCTTCGAAGGTCGGCCGCCGCATGCTCGTGTAGTAGAGCGTCCCGCCGTCGCCGGAGAAGACCGGGTGATTGTCGGTGGCCGGATTGAGCGCCGTCAGATTCTGCGGGGGCTCATTGCCATCAACACTGGCGCGGAACAGATCCAGATTGGTTGACCAGGCCTCGCTCTTGCCAGCAATACGGGCGGTGAACACCAGCGAGCGGCTGTCGGGCGCCCATACAAAGTCGGCGTCGCCACCGAATGGCTTGGTCGGGACATCGCCATCAATCCCGCGACTGATCCTGAGCAGCGCCTCGCCCGCCTTGCCGTCGGCGCCGAGTCGAGCCACGAACAGCTGGCTGCGGCGACCGTCCTTCCAGCTGTCCCAGTGACGCACGAAGAGGCGCTCGTGGACCACGCCGGTCTGCTTCCGTGCAGTCACTTCATCAAGCCGGGACTTGCTGCAGGCGAGGTCGTCGCAGTCCGGAAACACCTGGAAACTCAACGCCACGGCACCGCCGTCAGGCGCTAGGGCAAAGCTGCCCACATCCAGCGGCGCCGCCGTAACCTGCTGCGCCTCACCGCCGGAGAGGTCGATCCGCCACAGCTGCATGGAGCCGCTGCGACTGGATAGGAAATACAGGCTGCGCCCATCGACCGACCAGCGCGGTGAGTTGGCGCTGCTGCCGCTGGCCGTCAGGCGCTGTGGCTTGCCGCCTGCGACCGGCTGCAGCCAGATCGACGTGGCAGCCTTGTTGGCCGCTACGTCAGCTTCCCGCAGCGTGTAGGCGACCCGCTTGGCATCGGGCGAAAGGCGCGGGTCGGACACGCGGTCCAGCGCGACCAGGTCCTCAACGGTAAAGCCGCGCGGTGCCGAGTCGGCGCTGCCAATCAGGCCCGCGAGCAATGCGACGCTCCACAGACCGGCCTTCCAGATACTCGTATTCATCGTCACGCTCCTGAAGTTCGTGTGGCGAAGGGTCGCTCGACCCCGTCCGCTCAGCTGTAACCGATGCTCACCGCCACCACCAACGCCACGGCGGCCGCCGCCAGCAGCTTCAGCAGCAGCGGTGCGGCAAAGCGGAACCATCGATCATAGGGAATGCCGGCGATGCCAAGGATGCTCATCAGCACCACGTTGGTGGGCACCAGCATGTTCGAGAGACCGTCGCCAAACTGGTAGGCGAGCACGCTGACCTGCCGGCTGACACCCACCAGATCGCCCAGCGGGGCCATGATCGGCATGGTGACAAATGCCTGGCCGCTGCCGGAGGGAATGAAGAAGTTGATCAGCGTCTGGATCAGCAGCATACCCACCGCGGCGGCGTGCGCACCCACCATCGCGAGTGGGCCCGCAAGTGCATTTACCACCGTATGCAGGACCTGGCCGTCTTCAAGAATCAGCGCAATAGACCGTGCAAAGCCGATCAGGATTGCGGTCGCCGCCAACTCGGATGCGCCCTCACCGAAACGCCTCGCGGTGCCATCGGCGCCCAGGCCACCCACAATGCCCACCGCCAGCGACAGCGCCAAAAACAGGGCGCCGAGTTCCACCAGATACCAGCCCTGGTCGGCGATGCCCCACACCATCAGCGCAAGGGTCAAAACAACCAGCAGGAACACGGCAAGCCGCCGCCCATCCAGCGACGGGTAGTCGGTTGGCGGCAGATGCACCGGGGCGATGCCCGCCATCAGGCTCGCCGATGGGTCTGCCGCAACCCGCTGCGAATAGCGGTACACGTGATGGAAGCCGATCGCGAGAAATGGGAGGAAAAGCGCCAGCCGAAAGCCGATGCCGGAGGTGGGCGGCAGCCCCGCAATGCCTTGCGCAATCTGCACCGTGAACGGATTGAGTGCGGCAACACCGTAGCCAATTCCGTAGCCGCCAATCAAGATGCCCATCGCGGTAATGGCATCCATTCGCATCGCCAGACACAGCGAGATCAGCAGTGCGGCAAACGGGATGTATTCCTCGGAGACACCGATGGCGCTGGACCCGGCGGCGAACACAAACATGCCAATGCCGATCAGGAGTGCCGGGCTGTGCCCCACGCGCCGCAAGGTGGCGCCGAGCACGGCATCAATCATGCCCGAGGCGCGCAGCACGGCCACCGCGCCGCCGACGATCAACACGAAGAAAATGATGTCCTGCGCCGCCGCCAGCCCCCGCGGCACCACGGTGAACAGGGTCAGTGGCGACAGCTCGACACGGTCCTCCACCGGGGCATACGTGCCGGGCACCACCAGAAAGTGACCCTTGCTGTCCGCGACGGTGTCAAAGCGGCCCTGCGGAAGGATCCAGGTGCTGATCCACGCCAGCACCATGATCGCGAAAAGCAGGACCAGCGTATGGGGAACGCGGACAGTCATCGCGGACTCCGCAAAGGGAGCGCAAGTATAGGCAAACCGGCTTCCCAATCGGACAAGCCAACCGGCCTACGTCCGGGTGATTGCCCAGCAGGCCGGTCGTGCCAGCCTGCTGACCGAGCGCCAGGTGACCCAATCAACCGCGCAGACGGCTCCGCACCACGGTCAGGCCCACGGCGAGCAATAGCAGGAGCAGCGTCCCAGGCGAACCCGCCGGGATGTTCTGCGGCGGCGGGAGGATGTTGAAAACCACCGGGGTTGGGTCGTCCTCGTCCGGATCGCCATTGCCGTCCGGGTCCGGATTCATGCCCACCGTGGACACGTCTGCGACGCTCTGGTTGATGCTGTCGCTGCCCGAGGCCACCACCTGGTTCAGGAATGGACCCGGCATGTCGCGCGGACTGACGCTGAGCCGCAGGTCGATCATCATCGTTGCCCCCGGTGCCAGCGTGCTGAGTGCCGGATTCAACAGATTGATGTCAGTGGTCCCGTTGAACGCCGGGTTGGCCGCGCCGGTGCCGGTTATTCCCACGCTGACGACGCTGAAGGTCACTGGCAGCGGGAATGTCTGCCGCAGATTCTCGGTAACCTGGACCTGCTGCAGCGCCACGGTGCCGAAGTTTTCGACCACGATCATGTAGCGCACCTGGTACGGACCGGGTCCGATGCCGTCATTGCTGACCAGCGCCTTGGACACGCCAATCATGGGCGGAACCGGCACCACCACGGTAGACGCCGCGGTGGCGATCACGGTGCCTGCCACCGGTGCCTGCGCGCGCACCTCGGCAAGATTGAGCACCTGTCGGATGCTGGCATCGCTGGCGCGCACGGTGTACTGCGCGGTGCACAGAAGTACGTCGTTGGAGGTAATGCTGCCGCTGCCGATACCCGTGAACGATGCGCCCGACAGCGTTGTGCCTGAGCAGGTGATCGGGGTGTCGATCCGGCTCGGGTCTGGCTCGAACAGATTGACGCTGCCCAGCGTCTCGGCGCCGCTGTTCTTCACCACAAAGGTGTACTCGATGCGGTCACCGACGCTGGTGATGTCATTGCCGTCGACGTCGTCAATGATGCGCGGGCTCTTGAACACCCTGACGCCGGCACGGCCGGCCAGATTCTGGCTGACCAGCACGTCGGTGGCGCCCACCGGCCGGGCAATGGAATCGACCCCGTCGACATCGACCTGATTGATCACCAGCCCAGCGGTCTGATCAGCGCCCGTAATCACGTAGCTGCGCGTACAGATCATCGATGCGCCAACCGCCAGTGAGCTTTGCGGGCAGGTAACGCTGCCGGACTGGTCAACGACCACAAGCGATGCCAGCGGCAGCGCGCCGAGATTGAGAAGCGTGTAGTGGTAGCCGATGGTCTCTCCCGCATCAAGGCGCCCGTCGATATCGGTGTCGTTATGCACCGCTCCGCCGGCCACCAGCACGACGCTCTCGCCCGGCCCAAGCAGCAGCGTCCGACTGGCGTGGGACTGCTGCACATTGGCCCCGGAGGAGGTCGCCGTCGCGACCACCGAGGAGCGGCTTGCCGCGTCCAACGCGTTGCCCGAGCAGCGCTGCGATTCACCCGTACGCAACAAGGCAATGCGCGGAACGTCAGGGCCATCGAGCCCGGAGCAGTCGATGAACCAGCCTGTGCCTGCGTGGAGCGCCAGTGACTCCAACGGCCCATCGCCGCGATTCTCAACCCGCACGCCGGCGCTCCCGTCAACCGCGACCCGCACTCCCTGGGCGGCGGCCGGCCCGGCTAGCGCCAATCCGCAAACGAACGCGATCAGCCATGAGCTGGAGCTATTCATCCACCTTCTCCGGGTCGCCGTGGCTCGGCCGGAGGATCTTGGCATCCGGACGAGGGAACGATTGAACGCTTCACTGGCTGCCCAACGGCTGACATCCGATGCCATGGTCTGCTCCTGGTGTCGATAGTTGGACATGATCACGGGAAGGCCGAGTAGATGGCGGTGCTGGTGGAGGAAACCACATCCTCGGCCGTACCGCGACCCGAGGTAGTAGCAACGTTGGTCACCCGACGGGTCGCGACATCCTGGGCGCTGAGGGTGTGGGTGGCCCAGCACTGCACCGAATCATCCGGCTGCAGCAGCCCGCTGCCAAACAGTTCGAACGAGCCGAAGAACACCTGATCGTTCAGCAGCACCTGGATTGGCTGGCCGCCGGTGGTCACCGGGTCGCACTCCAGATCGCTCACAAAGCGGTCGATCAGCTGCAGTGTGCTCAACGGCTGTTCGCCCACATTGCTGATAAGCAGGGAATAGTTCAACACGTCACCGACATCTCCATACCCGTTGACGTTGAAGTCAACCGTCAGCTGCACCGTCTTCTGCAGGCGAATGGCGGGTCTGCCCTGCACCGATATCGGAGCGCAGTCGCTGCTGTCGAGATCGATTGCGCCGTTGATTGTGGCGGCGTTGAACAGACCGCCGCCCGCCGAGCCGGTGCACTGGCCATTGCCCAGCGTGTCCGGATTGACGCTGATCGGCACCGTGAGGAAGTAGGTGTGCACGCCACCCGACGCAATCACGGTATCTGCCGCCGACAGCTGCACCGCCACCCCGTTCGCCGGCGTGAAGGTACCGCCGACCAAGCCCGGATTGATAGTGCCGGTCGAAGTGCCGACCACCGCGCTGCCATTGAAGCTCACACCTTGGGTGGTGAAGCCCAGCGTATCGATCAGCGTGTAGGCACCTTGCGCGCCGCCAACGTTGCGAACGGTCAGCTGATACCTCACGTTGAAGCTGCCGGGGCCGGTCGTATCAAGCGACGTCACCGTCTTGGCAAAACGCAGGTTGAGCGTCGGCGTCACCACGCACGGCGGAGCATTCGGGTCGGCCGCGCAGTCCACCACCGGTAGGTCGTTGATGACCACCACGTTAGTGATGGCCTGGACGGAATCCGGAAGCGGACTCGCTACCTGGACCGAGAATGTCGCTGTCGCGACACCTGCCGATCCATTGGCGAACGCGGGGACGTTGACCAGCGTCTCGCAGGTGGTGCCGCCCGGCGAGCCGGCCGCGCAGGTCCAGGTGGGCGAACCCGACACGAACACCGTATTGAGCGGTACGCGCTCAATCACCAGCGTTGCGGGTGCAGGAACACCGGCGTCGTTGCGGACGGAGATGGTGTAGGTCAACACCTCGCCCGGCTGCGCGGCGCCGTCCACCGTCAGGCTCTCGCCGGTGAGCGTCTTGGAGTAGTTGAGTACTGGCGTGGCCGACACCGGCACGGTGGAGGTGTCGGTCACCGGCGGGCCGCTTGGCGGCGTGCCGCTGGCGGTCGCGGTGTTGGTCACGCCGCCATTGTTCAGATCGGCAATGGTCACCGTGTAGGTCGCCGAACAGGTGATTGCCTGGCCCGGATCGAGCACCGTCGGCTGTACCGGGATGCAGGTGAGCGCTGACAGTCCCGGCAGCGGATCGCTGATCGTGACATTGCTCAATGTGACGTTGCCGATGTTGGTGGCGACAAACGTGTAGGTAATCGTCTGACCCACGGTCGGCAGCGTCGCCGCATCGGCAGTCTTCACCAGGTCGATGCTCGGCACCGGCGCAATCGGCGTCTGCGTCTCCGACGGCGGGCTCACCACCGGCGGACCCACCGGCGGCGTGCCGGTCGCGGTCGCGCTGTTGTTCACCGTGCCGGCGTTGATCTCAGCCTGCGTGATCGTGTGCGTGCCGGTGCAGGTCGTGCTTGCGCCCGGATTAAGCGTGGTGACCAGACAGGTCGCCGCCGCATCCAGCTGCGCGTCGTTGACCACAATGCCGGTCAGCGTCACGTTGCCGGTGTTGGTGACCAGGAACGAGTAGGCAATCGTGCTGCCAGCGGTGTTGCCAGTCGGCACGCCAGCGGTCTTGGTGATGGTCAGAGACGGCGCGGCCGACACCTCGACTGTTGCATTGGCGTTGTCACACACGGCTTCGTTGGGTGACAGCAGGCAGATCGTGTACGGGTACACATACGTACCTGCAGTCGTCCCCGCTGCGACGGTGATGGTACCGTCGGCATTCATTACGAGACCCGTGTTCGGGCTCGCACCCGGGATCAGGCTGACGTTGCCGCCAATAGCCGCAGGCGCACCATTCGCCAGATCATTGACGATGACCGAAGGCGTAGAGCCACCTGTGGCGGGAACGCTGGTCGGGCCATCGTCGACCGCATCAATCGTCGGCGTTACCGTGATCGTCACCAACGCCGTGTCGCAGACGCCGTCGTTTGGCGCCAGCAGACACACCTGATAGGTGTAGGTGTCGATGCCGCTAAAGCCCGGGGCCGGCGTGTAGGTGCAGACGTTGCTGTTGCAGACCACCAAGCCGTTGGTCGGGCCGACCGTGATCGCCACCGAGGCCGGGTTAATCGTTCCGCCCACGTTGGTGTCGTTGGTCGTCACCGTCGTTGCCACCGGCGTGTTCGCCGGCGTCATCGCCACATCATCCACCGCGTCAATCGTCGTCACGCTGACTGCAACGGTTACAGAAGCCGTGTCGCAAACGTCCGTCAGTACCAGATCGCAAATCTCGTACACCAACGTGTAGCTGCCTGCTGGCGTTCCCGGCGCGACGTTGACTGCACCTGTCATCGTGTCGAGCGTTACGCCGGCATTGGTCGTGCTCACCTGCGAGAGACTCACATTGGCCAGCGTTGCAGCGGCTGCACCGAGGGTGTCATTGGCAAGCACATTCGCCACCGCGACACCGCCGGATAATCCATCAACTGGCGAGCTACTGGCATCGTCGTCAAGGGCATCCACGATCACGGCAGTCCCGACATCCGAATTGTTGCCCGCGTTACTCTCGTTGGTGGCACTGGTGACGCCGTCTACCACCACCTCAACTGGCCCAGTGTCGGTGCCGCCTGCGATGCCTGGGACTGCCAGCGTGAATCCGCAAACGATCGTGTTCTGGCCCGGGGTCGAGCTCAGCGCAGTCGGGACGCCCGGTGTGCAGGCTCCGAGGGTCAGCGTCGCTCCAAGCGTAGACGTGCTCGCCGAGCAGGTCATCTGGGTGGCCGCAGAGGGTCCATTGTTGGTGCACGTAACCGTACCGTTGACGGTCGATCCAGGCTCGACCACCGCCGGTATGACCACATCGACGACGGCATCCGACGGATCGAAGATCACGCAGCTGGCGCCATCGGAAGAACTGGTGCTACCCGGCAGGGGTGGGTCACCGGCGATCATCACCGGGGTGCCAACCGATATCGGCCCCGTCGCGAAATTGGCGCCGAACGAGAAGGTCACCTCGCTGAGATCTTGTGACCCATTGTTGTAAACGAAAAACGAGCCTGCGCTATTGAAGAAGGCCGAGCCAATGCCACCTACCGTGGAAGGCAAGGTGAGGGTAGTCACCGTGGCGGTACCCGGGCTGAGCAACAGCTGGATCAACGTGGTGCCGGTTGCGCCATACAGGTTGCCGTCGGGGCCGAACGCCAGATCGCCGATATTGACCACCGGAGTGGTCGAGAGCTGATATACCTCGGCAACGCCGAGCTGCACGCCTGCGGTGAGGCCATCCACATCGGTCACGAAGTCATCGACGCGGTAGATTGCTTCAGGCGAGAGGTTGCCTGCGCTCTGGCCCGCAAAATAGAAGCGTCCCAGCGTATCGAAAACACCAGCGGTCGGCGTAAATGATGTCGCGGTGGTCAGCACTGGAGTTTGAGCACCGACCGTGACGATGCTGCCAAGGCTGGTTGCACCCATCGGCGTGATCCGAACCAGACGGGCCGGGCCAGCGCTGGTGTCAAGCCCGTAGATCTGACCGTCGACTTCGTTCAGGCCGACGCCATTCACACCCGTCGCCAGCAGGCTGCCAAATACGTTGACTGCGGTGCCACCGCTGGTCAGCGTGGACGCCGGGAAGCGCAGCAGCGCAGTACCGCCGGTGCCCTGTCGGGTCTGATAGAAGTCCGCGCTGCAGCCGAAGCTGCCGGGCACCACCGTGAGTGTGGCGTTGTCACAAATGGCACCGCTACAGACCTCATAGGTGACTGTGCAACTGCCGCTAAGCGGGACGTTGTAGGTCGCCACGCCAGCTGCATTCACGCTGGCGCCAGCACAGGTTCCGCCGGTGTAACTGAATGTGCTGCCGGGCGGGACCTCGTCGTTGGCCGCGACATCGAATGTCTGACCCATTGCGCCAACTGGACCGGTTGCCGCGTCATCCAGTGCATCAATGATGCTGGCAACCTCGACGTCCTGATTATTGACGGCATTGCTGTCGTTGGTTGCCGACGTGTCACCCGTGAACGTGACCGATGTCGGGCCGGTGTCAGTGCCGCCGGCGGTACCCGGCGCGGTGTAGGTAAAGGTGCAAACGATGCTGCTGGCGCTTGCCAAACTGGCCTGCGGACTGATCGGCGTGCACAAAAGCGCGCTGATGGTGCCCTCACCCGCGCCAATGCTCGGGGCGCAGGTGGCATCGGCTGCCGCACCCGGCCCGCCGTTGCTGCAGGTCAGAGTGAGACCGGCCACGATCTGGCCCGGACTGACAACCGGCGGAATCGCGCCAAACACAGCAGACATGTCGGCCAGCGGCGTAACGGTGTCGGTGTCCGTCGACGTGTTGTTGAGCGTATTCAGCTCGACTATCCCAGCCGGCGCGGTAATGACGGCCGTGTTGCTGACCGAGGTCTGCGCGGATGCGAACTGCGCCATGAATGCGAGCAGCAGCGCCGTGCCGAAACGGGCGGGGATGCTCAAGGATGTGTGCTTCATGGCGTTGTATCCGGGGTAGTCATTCATGGCGCGATGCTCAGAGGCCGGTCGCGGTGACGAGTGCGTTGACGGTGAAGACGACGCTTCCATTCACTGGCAACGTCGGAATAGCGATGCCGGCGCCGGTCAGCGCGGCGATCGTAAGTGGCCCGACGGGGCAGATGGCTCCGCCCGCCTCTGAGCCGCAGGTAACTGACTGCAGGCTGAGGCCCACCGAAGGCGTGTCGGTAATTACGGCGCCATCGGCGGCAAACGTACCGAGATTGGTAACGGTCAGCGTGTAGTTGGTGGTGGCCCCCGAAACCAGGGTTGCCGTCGGGTTGGTCTTCACCACCTGCAGGTCGGTCGATCCGACCAGCGTGACATCCTCATCGGTTGTGCTTGCCGACGCGTAGTTGCTGCCGGGCACGGTTCCAACGACGGTCGCATACGCACCGCCCGGGGTCGCCGTTTGCTGGCCGGCGGCAAGCCGGCTGGGGTCGCTGTAGCTGACGTTGGCAGGGTTCTGGTAAGTACCGACGCCCGCACCGTTAAGGTTCACGGAGGCGGTGAACTGCACCGATCCGCCGGGCAGAATCCGGTAGCTGTTGGCCACCGTCCCACCGGCTGTGCCGATGGTTAGCGTGGTGGTTCCGGATGCCGGCGCGGGGTTGGGCCCAACGGCTGAAGTGAGGGATGCGGCAACCGGAGCACCGGCATACTGGAAGGGCACCGGCAGCAGGTCACTCACCGCGACGCCACTGGCCGCGCCACCGCCGGCCGCGTTGTTGACCGTGATCACGTACTGCGCCGTGGTGTCCGCGGGCAATACGCGCGACGGCGTAGGGGTGCTCTTGGTGACCGTAAGCACCGGGTAGCAGCTGCTGGGATTGGGGAATTCACCGCCGGCGAACGGCACGTCGGCGACGCCACCGAGGCCGGCCGACGCGCCGAAGGTGTTCTGGCGTTGCGCCACCGGCTGATTGATACCTGGAATACCGCCGGCAACATTCGAACTGCCGATCACTAGTCCAGGCGACAGCAGCACCGCGCCGCCGCCGCCGCCGCCGCCGGTGCCTTGGGTTTCATTGCTCCGCAGAGGCTCACCGGAGTTGCCACCGTTGCCACCGCGTGCGTCGGCCGTCAGCCCTGGAACCGAGGTTGACTCGGTTATCACCACTACCGAGCCCCCAGATCCACCGCCACCTGCACCATCGCGACCCGACGGCAGCCCCGCTTGACCCACTGCCGAAAGGGTTCCGGTGCCGGAGATCGTCCTGGCACGCACGAAAATCATGCCGCCGCCGTTACCGCCCGCGTTCTGCGCAACGCCATTGTTGTCGCCGCTGTTGTTCGACTCACCGGCACCGCCACCGCCACCCAGGAAGATCCGCGCACCGCTCGGCGGCGAAATGCCGAATCCGCCGAAACCGCCGACATCGCGCGAGCCATCGCCGCCGCAGGAAAAGTACTCAATCAAGTTGCCAATCGAAATAAGAGAGAGACAGCCGCCGGTGTTGGTCGCGCTGAACACGCCAAAGCTGCGGCCGCCGCGCCCACCCGCACCGACGTTGCCGCCGCCACCGCCGCCGGCGTTGTGCTGGGTGCCGCCGCCGCCAGCATTGCCGGGTGCGCCACGGGCCAGATCGAAAGTGCCTGGATAACCGGAAGTGACCAGATCCAAGCCCGAGTAGGGGTTGTTTACGGCACGTATGAATCTGGGCGTTCCAGCAACACCCTCGCCTTTGGCCGCACCCATGTTTTCAGGAGTAGCGCCTGGACCCTGTGCCGCCCGGAAGCTAATGACAAGATTACCCGACATCGAGCCCGCTGCTTGCCCACCGCCGCCGCGAAAACCGACGATATCGGCGTTGACCGTCGTGCCGTTGAGGTTCAATCCGGCCGACACATCCAGCGCGAACACGCCGCCAGTGCTGCCATTCCACGTCGTCACGCTGAGCGTGCCGCCGGGCAAGGTCAGCGTGGCGAACTGCGGCACACGAATGACCTGGAAGCGGCGCACACCGTTGTTTGCATCGGCAGCAGCCTGCGTATACGAAAACGCCAGCGGCGTCGCAAAGGTAACGCTGCCAGCCGCAATGCCAGTGACCAGCTTGAATTCGTAGCGACCGGCGCTGCGCAGATCGGTTGATCCGTTCGCCACGCCGCCGGCGACGCCATCGCCATAGGCGTCGGTGTCCGTGTTGTTTATCTGCGCGTCCTGCATCTGGATGATCAGGGCAAGGTCGCCAAGCGCGAAGTCCGTGGTCGAGGCGTTCGCGTCGACGCGGGCCGCACCGATGGTCACGGTCGATGCACCAGCAGCCACTGAGGCCGCACCGGGGAAGTAGGTGTTGCGCGCGAAGCTCGTGCCATCGGCGCCGGGCGTGGCGCAGACCTGGGCTCCTACATCGGAGGCGCAAAGGATCAAACTGGCTACCAGCGCCCAAAACGGCGTGAAGAGCTGTAGGGCGAATCCTGACTTGCGGTTCAACGGGGACAGCGGCATGAAACAGCCCTCAGTAGTTCGCGGCGGAAAATGAGAAAACGCTCACCAGCCTCGACTGCCGTGCGCTGGCAACCATGAAGCTTGCAGTCGCGGCGGCGGGGTCTTGACGAGATCGGATCGGCGCGGCGTAAGCGTCTCGGCTCGCTTGGGAAAGGCCGGAGTGGGCAGTGGCAGCGGACAGGTCAGAAGGCCGATGGGCTGCCGCTCGGCCAAATGGCATTCGGATGAATAGATCTGCACTGGACAACTTCACCTCGACTCCACTCCCCGAGTTCGACAACACCCTCAAGCCTGTCGCGGCACTCTCCCGGCCACGCTGATGCGACGCTCCCACCGCAATTCAGGGATCCGCCGCTCAACGCTCTACCGTGCCCCGCTCGAGCGAGTGGCGAGTAGCAACGAAAAACCGGGACGTTCAGACGCTTCGACTGCCTGTCTAAACCGTGAACTGCCGCGCGAATATTAGCCGCAATCCAATCGACTCAACGCCTTCGGCACAAATCTTCACTGAGAGCTGGAGGTTTCACAAATCCGTGACGCACGTGAAGATCGTGCAGTGATGTTCCCGACCGCGCGGTGCGCGCTGGTTACATCAACACCTTCGGCTCAGCCGAAATCAGGCGCGACCGTACACATCTTCCAGCCGGACAATATCGTCCTCCCCAAAGTAGTCGCCGCACTGGACTTCGATCAGGTGGATCGGTGCATCCGTCGGGTTCTCGAGTCGATGCAGCGTGTCGACCGGAATGAAGGTCGACTGATTGCGCTGCAGCAGCACTTCGCGCTCACCAACCCGCACCTTGGCGGTGCCGTGGACGACAGTCCAGTGTTCGCTGCGGCGGAAGTGCTTCTGCAGCGAGAGAATTCCGCCCGGGTTGACGGTCAGCCGCTTGACTTTGCAGTCGTCGGCGTCTTCCAGAACGGTATAGCTCCCCCAGGGGCGATAGACGGTGGCGCCATGCTGGGCCGCCGGGTGGGCGCGTTGGCGCAGCGTCTCGACGACCTGCTTCACCGCCTGGCTGTTGCTGCGATCAGCCACCAGCACCGCGTCACCCGCATCGATGATCACCAGATCGCGCACGCCGACGGTAGCAACCAATCGCTTGTCGGCCTGCACATAACAATCCTGCGAGTCGACCGCCACCACGTCGCCAATCAGCCGGTTGCCTTGGGCATCGGCATCGCCCAGTTCAGCGACGGCCTGCCAGGAGCCAATGTCGCTCCAGTCAAAGCGCGCCGGAACGACGGCCCGGCGGCGAGCCGGCTCCATCAGGGCGTAGTCGATCGAGATGTCTGGCTGGCTGGCAAACAGCTGCGGATCGAAATTGCGCGGTTCGGCGCCGACATCGCCAGCGGCGAAGCAGGCGCGGGCGGCGGCCAACACCTCGGGACAACTTTCGGCCGCCTGCTCGAGCACCGCCGCGACCGAAAAACAGAACATGCCGGCGTTCCAGAAGTGATGCCCCGACGCCACGAATGCTTCGGCCTCGCTGCGCGGGGGCTTCTCGACAAATGCGGCAAGAACAAGCCCGCCGCGACCGCTGATCGGCTGACCCGCGTCGATGTAGCCGAAGCCCGTTTCCGGCTGCGTCGGGCGTATTCCGAAGGTGGTCAGGTAACCATCCGACGCCAGCGCGCAGGCGGCAGCGACATCCTCGCGGAACCCGTCGAGATCGGCGATCAGATGGTCCGCAGGCAGCACCAGCAGCAGGGCCTGATCGCCATGGCGGGCCTCGATGTCGAGTGCGGCCAGCAGGATCGCCGGCGCAGTGTTGCGACCTGCCGGCTCGAGCAGGAATCGCGTGCTCAGTGTGCCGGCCAGCGGCGCATAGGTCTCTCGCGTCAGGCCGTGATAGTCGCGACCCGTAACGGTGAGCACCTCGCCCGCATCCGCCACGGAGGCGGCCCGTTTGAAGGTCTGCGCGAGCAGCGACTGCTGGCCACCCAGACGCATGAAGGGTTTCGGGTAGCCGCGACGGGAGGCGGGCCAGAGGCGGGTGCCGGCGCCGCCGGAAAGGATTACGGGAATCAGCATGGGGTAGTCACTGTTCTTGAAGAATGGAAAGCGTCAGGGGCGGGCCTGCGCGGCAATTTCGGCAGTCACTTCAGTCAGGCCAAGGCGCCAGTCGGGCAGCGCCAATCCATGGGCTTCGCGCAGGCGACTGCAATCAAGCACCGAATAGCGAGGCCGCTGCGCCGGCGTTGGAAAATCGATGCTGCCGATCGGCGTCACGCGCGGGGTCGTCAGCAGAAGTTCCGCTGCCAACGCGTCCTGCATGATCGCTTCGGCAAAGCCGTGCCAGCTGGTCTGGCCCGCCGCGCAAAGATGAAATGTCCCCAGCTCGCGGGCGGCGCTTGAATTCGCCAGGATGCGCGCAATCAGCGCGGCGGTGGCTGCCGCGATCCAGCGCGCGGGCGTCGGCGATCCGTGCTGATCGTTCACCACCCGCAGCTCGTCGCGCTGCGCGGCCAGCCGGAGCATGGTGCGCAGGAAATTGCTGCCTCGCGCGGCGTAGACCCAGGCGGTCCGCAATATCAAATGGCGAGCGCCGGATGCGCGCAGCGCGTCTTCGCCGTCGCGCTTGCTGCGGCCGTAGATGCCGAGCGGCGCGCGCGGCGCATCTTCGACCCATGGGGCGCTCGCGCTGCCGTCAAACACATAGTCGGTCGAGTAATGGACCATCAGCGCATCGTTGGCCCGACACCAGCGGGCCATGACGTCCACTGCGTCAACGTTGATGCGCACGGCGCGATCAGGTTCCGACTCGGCTCGGTCCACCGCCGTGTAGGCGGCCGGATTCACCAGCAGCCTCGGCTGCAGCCGATCAAGCAGCGCGATGATCGACGGCGGCTGCTCCAGATCGACGCGCTCGCAGTGCCCATTGCCGGGCAGCCGACCGTCGCGGGTGGCGATCGCCAGCGACCCCAGCGGCGCCAGCGCGCGCTGCAGTTCGAAGCCGACCTGACCCGATGCCCCGGTGAGCAGCATTGCGGTCATTTTGGACTAGCCCTGATGGACCGGCAGGCGCTCGGCGGGGACATCCGCCAGAAACGGAGCGCGCGCATCCTTGTCTGACAGCAGCGGCGCGCCGAGCGGCCAATCAATGGCGAAGTCGGCGTCGTTCCAGCGCAGGCTGGCGTCGGCTTCGCGCTGGTATGGCGCGGTGCAAAGATAGTGAAAAATCGCCCGCTCGGAGGTCACCACAAAACCGTGCGCAAAGCCCTCTGGCACCCAGAACTGGCGACCGTTCTCAGCGCTCAGCACGGCTGATGCCCAATGGCCGAACGTCGGCGAGCCGCGGCGGATATCCACCGCCACATCGAAAACCTCGCCAAGCAGCACGCTGACCAGCTTGCCCTGCGGCTGCGGCCACTGGTAATGCAGACCACGAAGCACGCCACGTGCCGACTCCGACACGTTGCTCTGCACGAAGGTCGCGTCGATGCCGGCAGCGCCGTAGCGCGGCGCGTTCCACTGCTCGAAGAAGCTGCCGCGACTGTCGGCAAACACCTGCGGCTCGATCAGCAGGCACTCGGGAATGCGGCTGGCGCTCACCTTCAGCGGCGCGCCGCTCACCCGATTCGCCCCTGCCGCAGCACCTGCATCAGGTACTCGCCGTAGCCGTTCTTGAGCAGCGGTGCCGCCAGTGCCTCCAGCTGCCGCGCGTCAATCCAGCCGTTGGCGTAGGCGATCTCCTCCGGGCAGCAGACCCGAAGCCCCTGACGCTGCTCGATGGTCTCGATGAAATTGCTCGCCTGCAGCAGCGACTCGTGAGTGCCGGTGTCGAGCCAGGCGTAGCCGCGCCCGAGCTTCTCCAGGCGCAGCGAGCCGTCTTCGAGGTAGCAGCGGTTGAGGTCGGTGATTTCCAGCTCTCCGCGGGGCGAGGGCTGGAGGTTGGAGGCGAACTCGCCGACGCGATGGTCGTAGAAGTACAGCCCGGTAACCGCGTAATTCGATTTGGGTCGGGCGGGCTTCTCTTCCAGACCCACCACGCGCCCGTCAGCGTCGAACTCGGCCACCCCGTAACGCTCCGGATCCTTGACCCAGTATCCGAAAACGGTCGCCCCATCCACATGCGTGGCCGCACGCCGCAGCTGCTCGCTGAAACCGTGGCCGTAGAAGATGTTGTCGCCAAGCACCAGGCAGCTGGGACCGCCGGCGACAAACTCGCGACCAATCACGAACGCCTGGGCGAGGCCATCGGGACTCGGCTGCACCGCATACTCGATGCGCAAGCCCCACTGCGACCCATCGCCCAGCAGATGCTGGAACAACGCCTGCTCGTGCGGTGTATTGATGATCAGCACATCGCGGATACCGGCCAGCATCAGGGTGCTGAGCGGGTAGTAGATCATTGGCTTGTCGTAAATTGGCAGCAGCTGCTTGCTGATCGCGCGGGTGATCGGATACAGCCGGCTGCCAGAGCCGCCAGCGAGGATGATGCCTTTGCAGATCATGCGGTGAATGCTCCCGCGAAGCGTGGAATATGCAGACGCGTCACGCGACACCGCCGATACGCTGCAGCCGGTAGCTGCCATCCAGCACCCCGGCCACCCACGCCTGATGGTCCAGATACCAGTCGACGGTTTGTGCGATGCCGGTTTCAAAGTCGACGCTCGGCTTCCAGTCCAGCTCGCGCTTGAGCTTGCTGGCGTCGATGGCATAGCGGCGGTCATGGCCCGGGCGGTCCGTGACGAAGCTGATCTGCGATTCACGAGGGGCGCCGTCAGCGCGCGGTCGACGCGCATCGAGCAGCGCGCAGATCGCCTTGACGACCTCGATGTTCTGCCGCTCGGCGTCGCCGCCTACGTTGTAAACCTCGCCCACCCGGCCGCGCGCCAGCACGGCGCAGATCGCCGCACAGTGATCGTCGACGTAGAGCCAGTCCCGCACGTTGCGGCCGTCGCCATACACCGGCAGCGGCTCGCCGGCCAAGGCGCGCGCAATGATCAGTGGAATGAGCTTTTCAGGAAACTGGAATGGCCCGTAATTGTTCGAGCAGTTGGTGGTCAGGGTTGGCAGACCGTACGTGTGGTGAAACGCCCGGACCAGATGGTCGGAGGCTGCCTTTGACGCCGAATACGGCGAGTTGGGTGCGTACGGCGTCGACTCGCTGAACGCGCCAGTCGCACCCAGTGAGCCGTATACCTCATCGGTGGAAACATGCAGGAAGCGGAACGCCTCGCGGCGCATCCCCTCCAGGCTGCGCCAGTGATCGCGCGTGGCTTCGAGCAGACTCAGCGTGCCCACCACATTGGTTTGCACGAACGCCGCAGGGCCATCGATTGATCGATCAACGTGACTTTCGGCGGCAAAATTGACCACCGCATCCGGCTGGTGCTCGGCAAGCAGCTGACGCACCCGATCAGCATCACCAATGTCACCGTGCACGAAGACATGCCGAGCGTCGCCCTCCAGCGACGCCAGCGTGTGTCGATTGCCCGCGTAGGTCAGCGCATCCAGGTTGACGATCCGCAGGTCGCCGCGCGCGACCGCCTGCAGCACGAAGTTGCCGCCGATGAAGCCAGCGCCACCGGTTACCAGCCAGGTCCGCACCACCGAGGCCTAGCGGGCGCCGGCCGCGCGGACCGGTTCGCCCGCCGCCTTGAGCGCGTCGTACCTCACCACGGCGCGCGCCGCAGGCGCCCGCGGGTCGCGGCTGTCGGCCGAACGACTCTCTGACGCCTTGATGGGTCCCGCCAGATGGTTGGGCGACCGTGCTTTGAGGTTGTTCTGATCGGCCCCCAGCACCTCTTGTGTCAGTCGAATCACGATCAAACTCCTTAGAGTCACGCCGCATCGCGGCCAACGGATTGTGCTGATGCGCTTTGGTTGCTGCGGTCGGCTGTCGCCAGACCCGCAGCAAGAGTTGCTCAGAACGGGATATCGTCTTCCGAGAAGTCCCCCGGACTCTGACTCGGCGCCGACCTGGAAGGTCCGTCGTCGCGACCGCTGGAGGTATCCCGACCGCCCCGCTCATAGCCACCCGGACGGCCGCCGCGATCATTGCCGCGGTCGGCACTTCGGGGGGCGCCACCGCCACCGCCACCCTCGCCAACGCCGCCGAGCATCTGCATCTCATTGGCAATGATATCGGTGCTCCAGCGCTCGATGCCGTCCTTGTCGGTGTATTTGTCTGTGCGCAAGCTGCCTTCGACGTACACCTGCTTGCCCTTGCGCAGATATTCGCCGGCAATCTCGGCCAATCGGCCAAAGAACTTGACCCGGTGCCACTCGGTGCGCTCCTGGTTTTCGCCGGTCTGCTTGTCCTTCCAGGACTCCGAGGTCGCTATCCGGATGGTGGTGATGGTGCCGCCGTTGTTGCTGGTGCGGCTCTCTGGATCGGCGCCCAGATTTCCCACCAGAATTACTTTGTTGATGCCTCGGGCCATGTCGATGCGGGTCCTGTGAGTGAGGGGCGCGCCCGACCAATGAGCCGGACTGCCACAGCACCTTAGTATATCGATGGCACGGTGGAAGTCGGAAACCGTCGCCTCGTGCCGTAGGACGATGCCTCATCTGCGCGTGCGATCAGCCACCGGCAAGCGACAAGGTCCCCCGTATAATTCGCGGCTGATGAAGACTCAGACCGCCACCAGACCCGATCCTTCCGCCAATCGCATGGCGCTAACCGACATCCTGGCGCTGGTCGCAGCGGACATGAGCAGCGTGGATGGCTTGATCCGGAGGCGCCTGGCGTCGGACGTTCTGCTGATCAACCAGGTCGCCGAGCACATCATCTCGGCGGGCGGCAAGCGGCTGCGACCTGTGCTGCTGCTGCTTGCGGCGCGGTCGCTGGGCTTCAATGGCCAGCCCGCCCACCAGCTCGCGGCGGTGATCGAGTTCATCCATACCGCCACCTTGCTGCATGACGATGTGGTCGACGAATCCGACCTCCGGCGTGGCCGCAAGACCGCCAATGCCCTGTGGGGCAACGCCGCCAGCGTGCTGGTCGGCGACTTCCTGTACTCGCGCAGCTTCCAGCTCATGGTCGAGCTGGAGCAGCTGGAGGTGATGCGGATTCTCGCCAACACCACCAACGCGATTGCCGAGGGTGAAGTACTGCAGCTGCTGCACGTGCACAACCCGGACACCGATGAGACGGCGTACCTTAACGTTGTCGAACGCAAAACGGCGGTGCTGTTCGCTGCGGCCACCCGCCTTGGCGCCGTGCTGGCGGGTGCCGACGCCTCGGTGCAGCAGCAGATGCACGCGTTTGGACTGAACCTTGGATGCGCATTCCAGATCGCCGACGACGTGCTCGACTACACGGCAGATCCGGCAAGCCTGGGCAAGAATCTGGGTGACGATCTGGCTGAGGGCAAGGCAACCATGCCGCTCATTCACGCGCTCCGACACAGCGAACCGCCAGTCCGCCAGCGACTGCGCGAGATCATCGAACAGGGCGACGCGTCGGCATTTGCGGAGGTGCTCGCCGCCATCCGCGCAACCGGCGGCATCGACTACAGCCGGTCACTGGCAAGCGACTATGCGGCGCGCGCGCTGCAGGCGCTGGACGGGATGGCTGAATCGCCTGCGCTGGCTGCATTGACCGGACTCGCCCACTACAGCGTGGATCGGGACCGCTGACCGCGTTGGCCAGCAGCAGCCGCTCGATCCTCGGCGCAAATGCTGCAACTGACAACGGGTGGGTTCACCGTTGGGCTGCCCGTTTGCTTGTATGAAGGCTAGCTCACGGGTATTCTTCGCGGCTGGCCTGCGACAGCGCGTTGCGGTTACGGGCTGTTCCAGCGGAGAGGTGTCCGAGCGGTTGAAGGAGCACGCCTGGAAAGTGTGTAAGCGGTTAAAACCCGCTTCGCGGGTTCGAATCCCGCTCTCTCCGCCACTTTACGATTGACTGTCAGCAGCCTGCGCCTTTGGCGGAGAGATGCGACACAACGCTCAATGGTGGCCCCCGTCGGCCCCCGCGGCGATAGGCTGAAAACTCCGCCAGGCCCGGAAGGGAGCAACGGTATTAGCCGATTCGGGCGCCGGGATCGTCGGCGGGGGCTGCCACCCTTGTGAAGTGACCCGCTGTGAAGTGACCCGCTTTCACCGCGACCGGCCAAGCCTCACTCGGCATCGTTGGCAGCCGCCAGCCGGTCCGCCACGCGGCGATCCAGCGCATCGATCACCGCGTCGGGCTCAATCAGGTCCATTACCCCTTCGTGCTCAATCTTGCTGCCCCAGGGCAGCGCCGCGGCCGGCTTGCCAAGGTACTTTCGCGCGGCGGCGTCGTATCGATCCACCACATAGCGGCGCTCGCTGTAGGGTCCGCTGCGCGCCGGGTTGCTGGCGGCGTGCAGACCGATGACCGGCGTGCCGGCCGCATTGGCCATGTGCATCGGCCCTGAGTCCGGCGTCAGCACCGCCGTCGCCCGACCCAGCAGGGCCTGCAGCTGCTTGATGGTGTCGCGCGCGATCAGGTCGATGGCGGGCTCGCGCATCGTGGCCAGAATCGCGTCCCCCATTGATCGCTCCAGCGGGCTGCGTCCGCCACACAGCAGCACCCGCCAGCCATGCGTCCGTACGGCGTGATCGGCGACCGCGGCATAACCCGCCGCATGCCAGTTGCGACGCGTGTGACTGGAACAGGGGCTGATCAGCAGCGTCGGCTGATCGCCGGGCAGCACCTCGTGGGCAAACGCGAGCGCATCGTCGGGCAGCGGGATGTCCCATTGGATCGCGGTTTGCGCCAGCCCCAGCGGCTCGAGAAAACTGCCAAAGGCGTCAAGCACGTGTTCACCGCTGCGCGCGGCGATCCGCTCATTGATGAACAGACCATGGAGATCCTTTGAGCGCGCCGCGTCGAAGCCGATCCGACGTCGGGCATGGATCAGCGCTGCGGCAAGATTGGCCCGCAGGGCCACCTGCATGTGCAGCAGCACGTCGAAGCGCCGACCATTCAGTGCTCGGCGCAGGTCGGCATAGGCGCGGCGTCCGTGACTCTTGTCGAAGATGATGAACTCGATGCCAGGAATGTCACCGACCAGTCGATGTTCGAGCTTGCCGACAATCCAGGTCAGGGCAACGCCCGGCCAGTGCCGGCGCAAGGACCGCAGCATGGGCAACACATGGGTCACATCGCCGAGCGCCGACATTCGCAGCACGCAAATCGATCCCACCGGAGCGGCCTCGCTCACTTGCTAAACTCCTCGTCCTCGCGCCGCCTGTTTCGGCGTGTTTCGGAACCCGTGATCCCCAGCATGACGCCCTCGACTGAATCCGCCACCTTCCAGGCGATCACGGAAAAACGCGTCGCCACGGGCAATGGTGCGATTCTGGTCGACGCCGCGCGCGTTCCACAAGCAGATCGCTCTCTGCTTGATCCGACCCGTTGGCCAACCCTTGATCGGCACGGCCGTGGCGCCGTGCGGCGGGTCCAAGGGGCGTTCGGCGCCGGCATTCTGCGTACCTACCGTCGCGGCGGACTGATCGCACGCTTCACTCGCGAGCACTATCTGTGGACTGGCGAGAATCAGACGCGGCCCTTCCGCGAGTTCAGGCTGCTCGCCGGCATGCGTGCGCTGCAACTGCCGGTGCCATCACCGCTGGCCGCGGGTTACAGCCGCTCCGGTCCGTTTTACCGTGCCTCGCTGCTTACGGCTGAAGTCCCCCACGCCGCCACCCTGGCTGAGCGGCTGCCGGCAATCACGGGGGACGCCCCCCTGTGGCGATCGCTGGGCAGCACGCTGGCGCGTTTCCATTCGGCCGGCTTCTGGCACGCGGATCTGAACGCGCACAACCTGCTGCTGGCAGGTGATCGGGAATGGTGGCTGATTGACTTCGATCGCGGCACCCGCCGTCGACCGGATGCCAGCTGGCCGCAAACCCGGCTGTCGCGGCTGCGGCGCTCGCTGCGCAAGCTGGGCGCCGAGCGGCTGGGCAACTGGCCGGAGGTCTGGCAGCTGCTGGTTGACGCGCACGACGCCGCTCTCGGTCGGGCGCTGCATGCGCAAGCCCAAGCGTGAACTGGTCGCTGCATTTTCTTGGCGTGGGCGCGGCCAGTGCGCCGGAGCTCGGCTCCGCCTGCGCCGTGCTGGAGCGCGACGGGCAGCCGATTCTGATGATTGACTGCGGGCCTGAGGCGCTGACTGCCGCGCTTGCGCGCTACGCTGGCCCGCCACCGGCCGTCTTTGTCACGCACGCCCATCTCGATCATGTCGGCGGCCTGGAGCGCCTGTTTGGCGCGGTCTATTTCGATCCGCGGCGACGCGGTGAGATCCCGATCTACGTGCCGGCAAGCCTGGTGCCACTGCTGCAGCAGCGGGTGGCCGACTACCCCGAGGTGCTGGCCGAAGGCGGCGCCAATTTCTGGGATGCGTTCAGGCTGATCGCGGTCAGCCGACATTTCTGGCACGCCGGACTGCGCTTTGACGTGTTTGCAGTCCGCCATCACGCGCCCGACACTGCCTTTGGACTCGCGCTGCGCGGCTGTTTCGTTTTCACCGGCGATACCCGGCCGATTCCGGAAGCACTGGCCGCCGTTGGTCACGGTAGCGAGCCTATCGCCCATGACTGCAGCGTGGTTGGAAATCCCTCGCACACTGGTGTTGACGACCTGGAGCGTGAGTACCCAGCGGCGCTGCGGGCGCGGCTGGTCCTTTACCACTACGCCTCGGCTGCCGACGCCGACACCCTTGCGGCGCGCGGCTATCGGGTGGCGCGGCGCGGCGATTCTCTGATGTTGCCGGCGCCGCTACCGTTGGCGGACGGCGCATGAGCAGGACGCTGCTGTCCGCCCATGGCCTGGGCTTCTGGCGCAACGACAACCGCATCTTCGGGTCGCTCAACCTGCACGTCATTGAAGGTGAGGCGCTGCTGGTGGAGGGCGAGAACGGCGCCGGCAAGACCACCCTGCTGCGCGTGCTCGCCGGACTGCTGCCGGCCGCCGAGGGCGAAATCCGGATTCTCGACCGGCCGGCAGACCGCTTTGCAATCGCATCGCAGGTGCTGCTGCTGGGTCATCTGCTCGGTCACAAAGGCGAACTCACCGCGCTTGAGAACCTGCGCTTCGCGATGGGCCTGTTTGGTCAGCGCGAACGCGCTGACCCCGAGGCCGCGCTGGCGTCGGTCGGGCTGGCGGGGTTCGAGGATCATCCCGCACGCATGCTCTCGGCCGGCCAACGCAAGCGGCTGGCGCTGGCCCGGCTGGGTCTGCTGCCGGCACCGCTGTGGCTGCTCGATGAGCCCTTTGCCAATCTTGATCTGCAGGGCATTTCACTGGTCAACCGGCTGCTGGAAACGCATCTGGCGCGCGGCGGCGCGGCGCTGGTGACCAGCCATGGCGCTTATGCCACCGGCGCATTCCGCACCCGCAGCCTGCGGATGGAGGTCGGCAATGGCTGAGCCGCGTGCGCTGTCAGGATTTTCAGCGGTGTTTGTCCGTGACCTGCGGCTGGTCTGGCGCCGCCGCGGCGATGCGCTGCAGCCGGCGCTGTTTGCGGTGCTGGTCGCCAGCCTGTTTCCGCTGGCGCTGGGTCCCGAGCCCCAGATCCTGGCCCGGATCGCGCCCGGCGTGATCTGGGTCGCCCTTCTGCTGGCCAGCCTGCTGTCGCTCGACACCCTGTTCCGCAGCGATCTGGACGACGGCAGCCTGGAGCAGTTCATGCTCGCTCCGCAGCCCTTGGCCGCGCTGGTGTTTGCCAAGGTGCTGGTGCACTGGCTCACCAGCTCGCTGCCGCTGCTGGTTGCCGCACCCCTGCTGGCCGAGCTGCTGTTCCTGCCAGGTGAGCTGCTTGGCGTGTTGCTGCTGTCGCTGCTGCTGGGCACACCTTTGCTGAGCTTGGTGGGCGCCATGGTGGTGGCGCTAACGGTTGGCATGCGACGCTCTGGTATGCTTCTGGCCTTGCTTGCGCTGCCGCTGTATGTGCCTGTGCTCATCCTTGGTGCAGGCTCGGTAATGGCCGCCGCGCAGGGCTTTCCTTCCGACGGCGCCCTGCTGCTGATGGCGGCGGGCCTGGTGATGATGCTGGTGCTCGCTCCGCTCACTGCGGCCGGCGCGCTGCGCATCGCCCTGACATGATTGTTGCGACTTGAGAACGGCCTGATGAATCCGCTGCTGCTGTGGTTTCACCAACTAGGTTCGCCACCGGTATTCCATCGCTTCGCGCAGCGCTGGGCGCCATGGTTTCTGGTCCCTGCCGTTGCGCTCATGGCGTGGGGGATCTACGCCGCGCTGGTAGAGGTGCCGCCGGACTATCAGCAGGGTGACAGCTACCGCATTCTGTTTGTGCACGTCCCCAGCGCATGGATGAGTCTGTTCATCTACGTGGCAATGGCGGTCAACGCATTCATCGCGCTGGTGTGGCGCATCAAACTCTCCGAACTGCTGGCAATGAGCTGCGCGCCGATCGGCGCCGCCTTCACACTCGTCACCTTGCTCACCGGGTCGCTCTGGGGCAAGCCGATGTGGGGAACCTGGTGGACCTGGGACGCCCGCCTCACCTCGGAACTGGTGCTGCTGTTCCTGTACCTCGGTGTGATGGGTCTGTATGCGGCCATCGAGGATCGCCGGGCGGCGGCGCGCGCGGCCAGCTTTCTGGTGCTGATTGGGGTGGTCAACCTGCCCATCGTGCACTTCTCTGTCGAGTGGTGGAACACGCTGCATCAGGGCGCCACGATTCGACTGTTTGGCAAGTCGACCATTGATCCCGCCATGCTCCCGCCGTTGATCGCCATGGCGCTCGGCACCAACCTGTGGTTCGTCGGCTCGCTGCTGGCGCGTACGCGGGCCGCGTTGCTTGAGCAGGAGAGCGGCAAGGACTGGGTCCGTCGGCTGCTGGCGAAATCGCCTGCAGATCAAGACAAGCGCATCGAAATCGCAACACGAGGTGCCAGCAATGAATGAGTTCCTGTCCATGGGTGGCTACGGCACCTATGTCTGGCCCAGCTATGCGGTGTTCGTTGCCGCCCTGCTCTGGGATGCCCTTTCGCCCTGGTTTCGAACCCGCCGGGTGCAGCGTGAGCTGACCTTGCGACTGCGCCGCCAAGCAACCAGGAGGGTGCCATGACGCCTGTCCGCAAGCGCCGACTGGCCATCGTGGGGATGGTGCTCGGTGCGGCTGCCGTAGCGGCAGTCCTGGTGACCTTGGCGCTGCAGGAGAATCTGAGCTACCTGCACAGCCCCAGCGAGGTGCTGGAGGGCCAGGTTGGCGGAAAAAGCCAGTTCCGGCTCGGCGGCGTGGTGCAGGAGGGCAGCGTCGCGCGCACTGCGGGCACGCTCGAGGTGCGCTTTGAGGTCACCGACCGGGTAGCCAACTTTCCGGTGGTCTATAGCGGCATCCTGCCTGACCTGTTTCGTGAGGGACAAAGTGTGATCGCGCGCGGACGCGTGCACGACGGCCACTTTGTCGCCGAGGAGATTCTCGCCAAGCACGACGAGACCTATATGCCGGCAGAGGTCGCCGACAAGATGGCGCAGGCCAAGGCCGCACGTGCCGCAGCCGCAGCCGCCGGAGGTGCGCCATGATTCCTGAGCTTGGTCAATTCGCCCTGATCATTGCCCTGCTGCTGGCGGTCGCGCAGGCAGTGCTGCCGCTGGCTGGAGCGGCAATCGGAAAAACTTCCTGGATGGCGGTTGCGCGGCCAGCCGCCTATGGCCAGTTCGCGTTTCTGCTGATCTCGTTCGTGATGCTGGTGTCGGCCTTTGTAGCGCAGGATTTCTCCGTCGCCTACGTCGCTCAGAATTCCAACTCGCTGCTGCCGATGGCGTACCGGGTGTCGGCGGTGTGGGGCGGGCACGAAGGGTCACTGCTGCTGTGGGTGCTGATTCTGGCAGCGTGGACCATAGCGGTTGCGGCGTTCAGCCGTTCCCTGCCGCAGGTGATGGTCGCGCGGGTGCTGGGCGTCATGGGCTTGATCAGCATCGGCTTTCTGCTGTTCACGCTGCTGACGTCCAATCCCTTTATGCGCCACCTTCCCGGCTTGCCGGAGGGGCGCGATCTGAATCCGCTGCTGCAGGACTTCGGGCTGATCATCCATCCGCCGATGCTGTATGCAGGGTACGTCGGCTTCGCCGTCGCGTTCTCGTTTGCAGTCGCTGCGATGCTGGGCCGCGAAATGGATCCCCGCTGGGTGCGCTGGTCGCGGCCGTGGACCAACGTCGCTTGGGGCTTTCTGACCCTGGGCATCGGGCTTGGCAGCTGGTGGGCCTATTACGAGCTCGGCTGGGGCGGCTGGTGGTTCTGGGATCCAGTGGAGAATGCCAGCTTCATGCCGTGGCTGGTCGGCACTGCGCTCATCCATTCGCAGGCAGTCACCGAAAAACGCGGCAGTTTTCGCGGCTGGACACTTTTGCTGGCGATTGCCGCCTTTTCGCTCTCGCTCCTGGGCGCATTTCTGGTCCGCTCAGGCGTTCTGACATCGGTGCATGCCTTTGCGTCCGATCCTGAACGCGGCATGTTCATCCTCATTTTTTTCGCCGTCGCCGTAGGTGGCTCGCTTGCGCTCTACGCATGGCGGGCGCCGACCGCGCACGATGGCAAGCCGTCGGCGCCGCTCTCGCGGGAGACCTTTATCCTGCTCAACAATCTGCTGTTCAGCGCGGCGGCGGCGATGGTGCTCATTGGCACGCTGTACCCGCTGTTCGCGGATGCGCTCGGCCTCGGCCGGATGTCGGTGGGCCCGCCCTATTTCGGCCTGCTGTTCACGCTGCTCATGGCACCGGTGGCCCTGCTGGTGCCGTTTGGGCCGTTTGCCCGCTGGCAGCAGGAGCGCTGGTCGCGCTTCACGCCCCTGCTGAAGGCCGCCGCCAGTGCGGCGGTAATCGCGCTGATGCTGGCCTGGGCGCTGCTGGAGGAATTCAACCTGAAAGCTTTTGCCGGACTGGTATTCGCCGCGTGGGTCGCTGCCGGCACCGTCGCTTTCGTGGTAATGCGCGCGCGCCGAGCTGCGCCCGGCCGCCGCTTCACGGCCGAGGTGGTCGGCATGACCCTGGGGCATGCCGGCCTTGCGGTTTTCGTGCTTGGCGTGATGATGACCGAGGGCACCAGCATTGAGAAGGATGTAGCACTGGGCGTCGGCGAGACCATCCAACTGCGCGACTACACCTTTCGCTTCGACGGCGTGGAGCGCGTCAACGGACCGAACTACGTCGCGGATCGCGGTACGGTAACGGTCGAGCAGGGCGGCAAGACGGTTGCCGTGCTGCACCCGGAAAAGCGCGGGTATTCCTCAGGCGGCCAGATCATGACGGAAGCCGCCATCGACCCTGCGCTCAGCCGCGACCTGTACGTCGCACTGGGCGAGCCATTGGGTCGCGCCGAAGGCGACAGCACTGAGCGCTGGGCCCTTCGGGTGTACCTCAAGCCGTGGATTCGCTGCATCTGGCTGGGCGCGCTGATGATGATGTTTGGAGCCTTCGTTTCGGCAGCGGACAGACGCTTCCGCGTGGTGCCCGAGGCCGAGCCCGAAGGCGTCTCCCAGACACCCGCTGCGCGGCCCGTGACCGCCTGATGCTGCAGCGCCTGCTCCCGCTGCTGCTGTTCGTAGCGCTTGCCAGCCTGCTACATGCGGGCGTTCGCCTGAGCGAAACACGTGATCCCAACGTGCTGCCTTCGCCGCTGATCGACCGGCCGGCACCGGCGTTCGCCCTGCCCTCCCTGCATGCGCCCGAGCAGATCATCAGCCGGGCCGACCTGCTTGGCGCGCCGTATCTGCTCAACGTGTGGGCCAGCTGGTGCCCAGCCTGCCAGATCGAGCACCCGCTGATCGAACGCATCGCCAGAGAAGGCAAGATCCAAGTCATCGGGTTCAACTACAAGGACGACCCGGTTGACGCGAAACGCTGGCTGCGGCAGTTCGGTGACCCCTACAGCCAGATCGTGGTGGATCGTGACGGTCGCAGCGGCATTGAATGGGGCGTTTACGGCGCGCCAGAGACCTTCCTGGTCGACGCGCAGGGCGTGATCCGCTTCAAGCATGTGGGGCCAATGACGCCCGAGATTTTCGCCCGCGACATCCTGACCCGCATTGGAACCCCGCCGTGAGATCGAGCCTGCTCGGCCTGCTGCTTTGCCTCTTGGTCGGTAACGCCGTGGCCATCGACCCGCTGCCCTTCACCAGCCCGGAGCAGGAGCAGCGATTTCGCAAGCTCGCCGCCGAACTGCGCTGCGTGATGTGTCAGAACGAGTCGCTGGCGGAATCCAACGCCGGGATTGCGGGGGACCTGCGGCGGCAGATTTTCGACCTCATGACCGCCGGCCGCAGCAACGACGAAATCAAGACCTTTCTTACCGAGCGGTACGGTGATTTTGTGCTCTACAACCCACCGCTGAAGCCAAGCAATTGGCTGCTGTGGTTCGCACCGCTGGCAATTCTGCTGGCCGGGGCCGGACTCATCGTGGTGACTCTGCGCCGTCGCGCTGCCCAGTTCCGGCAGTCGGTCGCGGCACCTGAAACCGACTCACGGGAGGACTGGTGACTTCACTTTTCTGGTTGCTTTGCGCTGGCATGGTCGTGCTGGCGTTGGTATTTGTGCTGCCGCCGCTGATCCGCGGCACGACAGGGGTGCCGGCGCCCGACGCAACGATCGACCCACGCAAGCGCAAGGCGCTGGAGCAGGCTCACGAAGCCGGCGTGCTGGATGCCGCCGAGTACCGTCGCAAGCTTGCGCTGCTGGGCGCAGGGTCGCCGCAGGGGCGTCCGGCGCGAACGCTCCCGCTGGTGCTGGCTGTGCTGCTGCCAATGATGGCATTTGGCCTCTACCGTCAGCTGGGCGAGCCGCAGGCACTGGACCCCGGGCTGCGCGCGCCCAGCGCCACTGCCGGCGCCCGACTGGTGCGCCCCGGTGACGCGCCGACCGCCGCTGACACCAGCGCTGCGCCCGCAAACGCCGACGGGGCGCCGAGCATGGACCAGGCCGTGGCCGGTCTGGCCGAGCGCATGCGCGGCGAACCGGATGACCTGGAAGGCTGGCTGCTGCTGGGCCGCGCGTACAAGTCGATGGAGCGCTTCGCGCCGGCGCGCGATGCGCTGTCAAACGCCTTCCGACTGGCGCCGGATGACCCCGAAGTGCTGGTCGAGTATGCCGAGGCCTTGGCGCTTTCCAGCGACACCCGGCGAATCGGCGGCGAATCGCTGCTGCTGATCCAGCGCGCGCTTGGCATCGAACCGGATCACCAGCGCGGCCTCTGGCTGCTGGGTATCTCCTCCATGCAGGCTGGCGTCCCAAGCGACGCCGTTACCGTCTGGGAACGACTGCTGCCGATGCTGGAAGGCGCCGCACGCGACTCGCTGCAGGAGCAGCTCGACGATGCGCGCGCGCGCGCCGGCTTGGCGCCACGCGAGGGCGCTGGCCAGCCATCCGTGGCGGCCGCCCTCCAATCGCCGGCTGCGCCCGCGGTTGCGGCAACTTCTGCACCCGCGGCAGGCACGACCACCGGCGCCGCGTTGGCCGATGCGCCGCGGCTGGTAGTCGACGTTGACATCGACCCGGCGCTCAAGGCGCAGGTCGGCGCCTCTGATGTGCTGTTCGTTTACGCGCGCGCTGCCGAAGGCCCCCGTATGCCGCTGGCGATACAGCGTCTGTCGGCCGGCAGCCTGCCGGTGCGCGTGGTGCTCGACGACTCCACCAGCATGATGCCGACGCTCAAGCTCTCAACCATGCCGCAAGTGGTGGTTGGCGCGCGCATTTCCAAAAGCGGCCAGGCGACGCCGCAATCCGGCGATCTGGAAACGGTCTCGGCGCCGATGTCCAACCTTACGTCCGAAACGCTCTCACTGCGCATTGATCGCGTGGTGCCGTGAGCGAGCATGCCCCGCCGGCAACCCGCTGGCACCCGCTCGCGTCACCGTTTCCGATCAAGCGCGGCGGCAGCCTGTTCGGTGCATCGCTAGCCTATGAGACCTGGGGGCAGCTCAACGCCGCCGCCGACAACGCCATCCTCATCCTGACCGGGCTGTCGCCCACCGCCCACGCAGCCAGCAATGCCGGCGACCCGGCGCCGGGCTGGTGGGAGGCCATGCTCGGCCCCGGCAAGCCGATCAATACGGACTGCTGGTTCGTGCTGTGCGTCAACTCGCTGGGCAGCTGCAAGGGTTCGGCAGGACCGGCGTCGATCAACCCCGACACCGGCGAGCCCTACCGCCTCGCGTTTCCCGAGCTGTCGGTCGAGGACGGCGCCAACGCCGCGTTTGACTTCGTCCAGAGCCTGGGCATCGCGCAGCTGGCCTGCGTCATCGGCTGCTCGATGGGAGGGATGACCGCGCTGGCCTATCTGGCGCTGCATCCGGGCGCGGCCCGTGGCCACATCAACGTGTCCGGCGCCGCGCAGGCGCTGCCGTTCTCGATCGCCATCCGCTCCCTCCAGCGTGAAGCGATCCGGCTGGATCCGGCTTGGAACGGCGGCAACTACAGCGAAGACAGCTATCCCGAAGCCGGCATGCGCATCGCCCGCAAGCTGGGCGTGGTGACCTATCGCTCATCGCTGGAATGGGACGGCCGCTTTGGTCGCGTGCGCCTCGACGGCGAGCAGCGACCGGACGATCCGTTTGGCTTCGAGTTCCAGGTCGAATCCTATCTGGAGGGACACGCGCGGCGCTTTGTTCGCCAGTTTGACCCCAACTGCTATCTGTACCTGAGCCGCTCCATGGACTGGTTCGATCTTGCCGAGTACGGCGGCGGCAGCGTCGAACAGGCGCTGGGCACCTTGGCGCTGCAGCGCGCCCTGGCCATCGGCGTCAGCACCGACATCCTGTTCCCGCTGCAGCAACAGGAAGAGATCGCAAGCGGTCTGGCCAGCGCCGGTGTCGACGCCCGGTTTGTCCCGCTGAACTGTCCGCAGGGTCACGATGCCTTTCTGGTGGCCATCGACCAGTTCGGTCCTGAAATCGCCGGGTTTCTGGACGAGCGTTAACCTGAAAGTCGGTCAGATCTAGCCCGCATGTTTCATGAATTCGCGCGATGATCGCGCAGGGTGTTGTTCGCACGGGAAACTACCGAAGGAGCGGCGTAGCGGGCCATACGACCGACTGAGGTAGTCTCCTGTGCGGACAAGAGACAAGCGAGGGCGCGCGCGATTCATGAAACATGCGGGTTAGGTTCGGGAAGTCTTGGCACTGCGTCCAGCCCCTCGGGCGCATCCTTAGTCGGCCGGAAGAGCATGTGCTGCGCTTTCTGTGATCCGCTCGCCATTGATGACGGCAGCGACGGCGACGGCCCCGGTACGGATCGAGTCACGATACTGGCGAGATGCTTCAACCATGCCATCGCCAGGCTTCTCACGCCGTTGGCAAAAACAGCAGCTCAATTCCGTGTCTTGTGGATGTGAGCTGCATGCCGGCAGCAAAAGGAACTGAGAATGGAACCAGCACCCTTTGTCGCAATGCGCGAAGGTAGGCGCTTTGTCCTTGCGCTGCTAGCGTTGCTCGGACTGGCCGCCGAACCGGCTGCCGAGGTTGGTGCGCCGCTCGGCACCTCGGCGGTGCTCAGCGTCTCGGTGGACCAGCCCGCGGCCAGCGCAAGTGCCGGCAGTCAAATCGATCTGCGCCTGCGCATCGGCGTGAGCGCGGCGGCGGCAGCCCAGAACGTGCTCTGCTGGATCAGCCTCACCACCCAGCTCGATGAAGACTTTGGCCAAACCGAGTCGCTGCAGTTTGTCAGCGCAACCAACGGCGGCCAGTTCACCGCCGTTGCGCTGAGCGTTGCCGGTGTCGAGATTCCAGCGCACTCGCTGTACTGGTCGCCAGGCACGATCCCGGCGGGCGCCACCTTTGCCTTCAGCGCGACCGTTCGCATCCCGCAGGGCGCCCTGAACGGCACGCGCCATGAGATGCGCGGTTTCGCCCGCGCCAGCAACTCGGCGTCGATGCCGCAAAGCCTGCCGCGCGGTACCAATACGCTGGCGACGCCGAGACCGGCTGTTGCGCTGCATCCTGGGGCAGGCTGGGTCGACATCGGCGGCGTGCCTCAGGCCAACCCAGGGCAGATCGTAGAACTGCTGGTGAGCGCCAGCAACGGCAGCACGCCGGGTACAGAAACACTGCACCTGCCGCGCACCTGGCTGCGCCTGCAGCCGCTGTGCGATCTGGCAGGCGACAACGCCGCGTCCTGCATCGGCCGCATCACCAGCATCGGCGACGCCGGTGTCTCCGACCCCGCCTTCGATGCCGATGGCGATGGTCCCTTGCCCGGCGAACCCGCCGTGATCTGGGCGCTGCCGGCACTGGCACCCGGTAGCAGTCTGCAGCGCAGCGTCCAGCTGCAGCTTCCTGCAGAAATCGGTGAGGGAACGCCCTTGAGCCTGAGTGCCGCGCTCGACAGCGCGCGCAGTGCCGCGATCAGCGCGGGTGAGGACTTTGTCCTCGGCATCGACTCGACGCCGCAGGCCACGCTGGCGGTCGGCGACGACGTCGGCGGCGAGCTGTTGATCAACGCAGGCACCGACGACCATCCGACTGCCAGCGTGGCAGCGGGCGCCGGCTTGAGCCTTGGACTTCGGTTTTCCAACACCGGCGCCGTAGGGCTGGGCGACATCCTGCACATGATCCGGATTCCTGCAGGACTGCGTTTTGCCAACATCAGCCTGCCCGCCGGCGGCGAGGGCCGGGTGTTCTACGCCACCACCGACGAACCGGAGTTCGCCGACCCCAACCACCCGCCACCGGTCGATCTGACAGCGGTGATCGGCAACGCCGATCTGCCGTCGAGTATTGATGGCGAGGGCAACAGCTTCTGGACCCGACTGGATCTGCAGCCACCAGCAGACCTCACTTTGATCCGCTGGCTCGCGTTGTATCGGGTGGATCAGCCCGCCGGCGGCGATCCGGCGCTGACCCGCATCGGGATGCAATCGCTGGGCGAGAACTGTGCGCTGGCCAATGTGAGCGCGATTGTCCCGACCCAGGTCCATGCCTTCACTACAACTGGCAGCAATGAAGTCGGGATCACACCGCAGCCGCTGACGACGAGCGACAGCGAGCCGCTGCGGCTGGGCAGCGCAGCGCCCGCAGCAGCGCTTGTCGCAAGCGGCGCCAGCTTCGCCAGCGCCGGGAGCAGCACGCCCAGCCAGCTCCATTTCGACATAGTGAACAGCGGCGCCTCCAGCCTCGCTGCGCCGCTGCTGCTGCTGAGCTGGCCGCCGCTGTCGATCAACGGCGCGCTGCAGCACCCGGAGTTCGTCAGCGCCAGCGGCGGTGCGGTCGATGCCAGTCAGGCAGCGACGGGTGAGCTGGCAATTCTGCTCGACTTGATCGCGGTCGGTGCCTCTCGGCGGGCCAGCGTGGCATTGCGCTATCCCGCAGGCATCGTCAGCAACACGACGCATACGATCAGCGGCACGGTGCACGTCGAAGGCGACCAGTGCCCGGATGCCACGGCAACGGAAGCGCGCCTGCTTCAGATGCTCGGTGAGCCCTTTCTGCAAATTTCAACGCTGTCGGACCAGCCGGCACTGGTGCCCGGCGGTGAACTCTCCTTCACCGGTCTGCAGCGCAACGCTGGCCAAGCGGTGGCCCAGGCCGCCTTCGTCTACGGACGGGTGCCGGAACACACGGTGTTCCGCTCTGCCCTGTTGCCACCGGGCCGCCGGCTACGCTGCAGCGCACCGCCACTGGATGATGCGCTTCCGGCCAGCTACGACGGCGATCTGCTGCAGCTGGTGGGCGATAGCCTGCTGCAGTCCGCCTTCGTCGATGGCGTGCAAAGCGGAAAAGAGTGGCACTGTCCGCAGGGTGAGAGCACCACATGGCTGGCGCTAGCGCTGGACCACCTTGCACTGGAGCCGCCCTCGTTCGCGCTAGGCCCGCAGGAGAGCTGGCAACTGCTGCTTCGCAATGACGAACTGCGTGACGAGCCCGACGCGAATCAACAGCCCTCGCCGATCGGCACGACCATCAGCCTGGTGCTGGCTGTGCGTGCGCCGCTGCTGCTTCCAGCGCTAAGCAACAGGTCCACCAGTCTGGTCGACGATCAGGCTCTGGATGCGGACTGCGAGCCGCCGCTGATCTCCACCCGCGACTCACTCGACTACCCGATTCCCACTCGCAACGGCAAGCCGCCCATCAGCTTCAGCCTCAGCGCCGGCAACCTGCCGGGCTGCGTCGAACTCGGCGCGGACGGCCGCCTGACCGGCGGCTCCGCCATGGTCGGCACCTTTGAGTTTGGTCTCCGGGTCGTCGACAGTCGCGCACAGCAGTTCGACGTGAGCTGTCGGCTGCAGGTGATCGAAGCCGCGATATTCCGCGACGGCCTCGAAGCGGAGCCGCTGCCTCCCATGCCACCGGGACCGGGTCCGTGCCCGCCATGAGTTGCCCGCCCGCCGCGATACCGGTCTTGGGCCCTGCCACTGAATGGATCGTCTTGATCCAGGGAGGGCTGCAGGTCAACAGCATCTCCAGAGAGCGTGGGCTGTTCTCGGCATCAGGTCGGTCGCTTCGTCTGCGCAAAGCGTCTGCCAACACCTGCTTCTTCATTCGGTGCGGGACGAAATCTGGAGACACCAATGATCGCGCACGCACACTCCCGTCCCTCAATCTCTTGGGAGGAAGACTATCGAGATCGAGTCAGCCCGCCGTTGATGACCAAAACAGGGGTCGACCGAAACAGGGGTCAGAGTGCACCTCCTGAAGGCTCAAAGGCACTTTGCGCGGGCGGCCTACTCTGGCGGGGCCCGCGCGGCGATTGAGCTGTGCTTCGATCGCCGCACGGAAGCGTTCGGAGCCGAGCGCGTGCTGGCGCTTTAGGTGAAGCCGTATGGCGTCGAGTTCTTCGGAAGCGGGAGACTGACCGAAGATTTCCCGATAGCGTTGACAGCGCGCTTCGCTGTCGCGGCCGAGGTGCAGATAGGTCGGATGCGGTCGAGGCAGCGGGCTGGGAGCCGCGTAGACGTTGAAGGCATGGCTCAACCACAGATAGTCCGCCGCCGATGCGACCATGCCGGCGCGGACCGGGTTCATCTCGATGTAGCGGCAACAACGCAACACGTAGTCGTCACTGTCGACGAGGCGGGCCTTGTAGCGTCCTTCTCACAGGGTGCCCGTGCGATGGTGTCGAACGTTCACGTAGCTGACATGGCGGTGCCCGAGCGACTGCAGGAGAGAGGCGATCTGCTCGACTCGCGACGGCGTGACGAGCAAGTGCGCGTGATTGGTCATCAGGATGTACGCGTGGATCGCGCAACCGAGCTGAATGCTGATCTCGCAACGATTTTCGAGATAGCGAATGCGGTCGGCGGCGTCGAAGCAGCAAGGTTTCCGATCGTTGCCGCGCTGGACGATATGCTGAGGCACTGCTGCGAGATCGAGCCGCGGCTGGCGTGGCACGCGGGCGTCGCGTCTTGGGCCAGTTGCCAGGATGGCTGCCGCGACGCTTCGGGTCAGTAGGAAGATGCTTCTACGCGTGTAGGAAATTTCGGAAAGTGCAACCTGACCCCTGTTTTGCTGTGACCCCTGTTTCGTTTAACCCGACCCCTGTTTCCGTTGTTTCAGTGGCAAAAATGCTTTCTAGAAGCGTTATGAATCAATTATATAGGTCGTTTAAGTGTCGAACTCGGGGGCCTGCACATGCGCGCAGCAGAGAGGCGCGTTTGCCCAGGCTTTTCGGCAGTGACATCGGATCTCACCCGGCAAAGACAAACACACCCAATCGATCGCTCTTGGCTTGGTACATGGCAGCATCCGCGGCGCGCAGGTAGTCATCGGTTGTCGCGAAGGCTGCCTGGCTGCTGACAACGCCAATGCTCGCGCCGCTTGTCACGGTGTGCGCACCGAGCTGATAGGGCGCGGCCAGGGCGGCGACGATATGTTCCGCCCTGGCGGTTGCACTGGCGAGGTCAACGGATTCAAGCAGCACGTTGAATTCATCACCACTCATGCGCGCGACAAGGTCGGAAGCGCGTACGCTGGCTTCGAGTCGGCGGGCAACCTGCTGCAATAGTTGGTCACCTGCGTGGTGACCCAGGCTGTCGTTCACTGCTTTGAATTGATTGAGATCCAGCAGCAGCACAGCAAACATCGTTGTGTCGGTTTGAGCTGGCGCGGGATCGTTTTTCGATGCTGCATCTTGATGCATCGCGATGGCGTGCTCCAGGCGATCGCGAAACAGCGGTCGGCCAGGCAGGTTGGTCAAGGCATCGTAAGAGCTGCCGCGTTCCGCCAAATCGCTCAGAGATCCGGCCATCCGCACGGCAACGTCCTGTTCGAAATGGGCGACTCCCCGCCAGTTGACCCACGCCAATTGCCCCGATGCGTGACGGGCGCGAAAATCCACCGAAAAGTTTGGGCTGTTGCCCGCCAAGTGTCTGAGATAGGCCGTCTGCACACGCTCACGATCATCTGGATCAATGAGCTGCTCAAGAAAACGCCAGCCGTCTTCATGCAGGTTTCCGGTGTCGCTCAATCCAACAATCTCATGGAACCGCTGGGAAACATGCAATACATCCGATTGCAAATTCCAATCCCAGATGCCGTCGTTGGATCCGCGGGTGGCGAGCGCATAGCGGTTGTCGGATTGAACCAAATCGAGTTCGGTTTGCTTTTGTTGGCTCACGTCGATCATCAGGCCGATCATGCGATTCGGTCGTTTCTGCTCGACGATAACGCGGCAAAGATCGCGCACCCATACGACCTTGCCGGATTTTGCAATCAGCCGGTAACTCATTTCATACGCGTAACTTTGCGTTGCGTTGTAAGCGGCTTCGTCTATGGCTTGCGCCGCCGGGAAATCATCGGGATGCACCTGCGCGCGCCAGAAATTCGGATCAGACCTCCATTCTTCCACCGTATAGCCAAAAAGGCGCTCGACTTGTGGGCTTAGAAAAGTGTTTCCCACGCCTTGCTCTGCTTCCCATACGACGCCGTCGATGGTTTCAAGCAAGCGCAAGAAGCGCTGGCGGATTTCGATCAATACTTGTTCGGTGATCTCGGTGATTTCAATCAACATGCCCTGGCGACTGAGCACGCGATCCGCTGAATCAGATTCCGCCTGCAGCTGTAGACGTACCCAGCGATAGTCCGAGTTGGCGAAGCGCAAACGGAATACGGGCATGCCGGATCTCAACGTGCCCTTGTCATCCGGATGCACGAAATCGAGCAAAGACTGGCCGACCGCTCCATCCAGCGGGTGGCCCGTGACCTTCTGCCAAGCGGGGTTCAAGTAGGTGATCACCCACAGCGCATTCGTCTGCACGACCACGTCAGGCAGTAGCTGCAGGAGTTGCTCGGGCGCTGTGGAATTGGCAGGCATAGGGCAACTATGGTGATTGGAGCGCAATCATCCAGCTTTGTCTGGGGGCGTGAGGCCAAGGCCGCAGTGCTCGCGGCGATGGTAGGGAGGTAGGCAGCTGCGTTGTCGGCAACGGAAGCATAAACCACCAGAGGCAGAACCAAATGTGGGGTGGCAAGGGCTGAAATGAAGCTTGAGCGGCCTGTATTCATGAGGGAATCAAGCCAAGGCCCTGTCGACCTTGCCAAGACAACCTACTTTTGCAACGGGAATCGCACGGGGCTCGGGGTCAGGTCTGGAATCGTGCTGGGAAAGTAGGGGTCACCATTTCGCCACCACTGTCAACTGGCACGATAACGCTTCTCCCGCTCGTGTTTCGGGTTGAGTGATCCTGCTGACCCGCTTCTCGCTGTGCCAACTCCGCCTGTGTTGTCGTGTGGTCGCGGCTCTTGGCCGC